>NZ_JAPWGV010000005.1:0-212139 GCF_027213915.1 Sulfitobacter sp. G21635-S1 | reverse complement strand
TAGATCAGACATGTTCACCGCTCGTTTTTGAACCGTGAATCATGCCGCTATGCAGAAATCAATGGGTCCAGAGCCTAGGACATTAATCTGAATTCTGTACGTTCGAGCTGCTTCCTACAACTAGTAATCCTTTGTAACGACCAATTCTAACATTGGGCTTAGAATAGCGTGGTGATGAGTAGTGCCTCCTAGCGCCGCTGAATTTGTCGTAACCAAATACGTGAAGCTGGAGCGTAACCTCTGGACATATGTCAAAAATGCCTTCCAAACTCGAACAGTTGACCAATTTTTGCCTCAAGCCAGAGGGTGGTTGGTCCACAAAATCAAGCCCATCCCTCCTGTCAAACACGCGCACTAAAGCTCGCCTTTTCGGATCAAGAACAGGGATCTGATTAGCATTGGTTTTGATGCTGAAGAAAATCCAGCCCCTTGCACCGTTGAAGTTCTTAACCCCTATTCGGGTCAAGACTGATACGTCCAAGACATCTCGCTTGCCTGAGTTTTCAAACGCAGAAAGATAAATATTGTTTTCGTTATCAATCTCAAGTCGGGCCAATTCATCCGCAAATGTTATTTTTGGGATCCACTTATGGTTTAGAAGCCACCAAAAGAAAAATGATGTGGCAAAACCAATAAAAAAAGACAGCACATGTGTGGTAACAGAATTTTCTAGAAACTGGTCTATTTTTGATCTTCCCCTGTTGTTTCAGACGCAAAGATGTGTCTGCGTGATCGGCTGTGATACATGGTAATGTATAAGCACAGCGCGTGCCACTTCAGAATATGATGCCAGATGTTTGGACCAGTTGGGGTTTGTTGAACGCAGTGGCTGGTATCACACCTTGACACATGTATCTTGTATTGATACATACGCGTATGATCCAAAGCACCAAAGGTAAGCTCGCTGCAAGTGCCGTAAAAGGCAAGTACGGCAAAGGCTTCCCCGGTGACTTGGTGAAGCGCACGCGGGCGATGCTTTCGGCGCTGGATGCTGCGGTTGTTGTGGAAGATTTGCGGTTCCCGCCCGGCAACCACCTGGAAGAACTGAAAGGTGATCGAGCGGGGCAACACTCGGTGCGGATCAACGGGCAATGGCGCATCTGCTTTGTCTGGACGCCGAACGGCCCCGCCGATGTCGAGATTGTCGATTACCATTGAGAGGATACGCTGATGAGCCTGCTTGAAGAACCAATGCACCCCGGTGAAGTCCTGAAAGAGCTTTACCTTGATCCCCTGGACATGGGGGCAATCGCGTTTGCGCGGCGTCTGGGCGTGCCTCGGACGCGGATTGAGCGGTTGATCAAGGGCACGACCGGGATCACGCCTGACACGGCGCTGCGGCTTGCTCGCGTGTTCAATACGACCCCGGCTTACTGGGTGAACCTGCAGACGAATTACGACATGGCCGTAGCTGCAAGAGAAATCGATGTCTCTAACATTGAGCCATTAGTCGCGGCTTAATACGTCAGCCTTAACTCGATCTCTCGTTCCAGCGCTGTTCGGGAGGCCAGCCTACCGTCTGCGGTAGTTATCCTTTCAATTTTGGAGCCAAATATGCTGTTGGACAAAGAGTTTGTTGCGATTGACCGGTTCTTGAGGCGCGTTTTGACCGGACTTCCCGAAACGGTACCAGACACCGCATCAGAACAACAAAAGGCAAAGTACAAGGCACGGGAGAAGATAATCCGCGACGAAGTCCAACCACATTTTGATGCTAGAGGATCATCTGTCACCGAAGCTTCATTTCAGATTTTTGCAGTCCTTGATGGGAAAGCAAGCGCGCTGCTAACTCATATCTCTGTCATGATTGCAGCTAACGCTCTGCTTTTGGGGACAAAGTCCTCATCGACCCTAGACTGGTTGTCTGTTGGTTTGCTTTTCCTGTTTGTGGTATTGGCACTACTCGCGTTACGACTTCTGCGTTTTTGGGCTGACAACTTTCCGACGGTTGGAGAGAAGTTCAAGACAGGAAATCAGCTGGCTCAAGAGGTTGAAAGAAGTTTTAGAAAAGAAGTGTTTTTTCGAACAAAGCTGTACAGACTGACTTTGAATTTCACATCAGTATTTACATTTCTAAGCGCAATCCTGATTATTTGGTATGGAGCTGAGTTGGCGACTGGAGTTGACGCAGACCCACATGATTGCGTCGAACAAACTGAAAAATGTTCGCAGGGAGCGATAACTCAAAAACAATGAGTTTTTTTAAGATCCTTAGCTGAGGATGATCACATCAATGCGTCAGCCCCCGATCCATCTCGACCTCCCGCGTCTCTAGCTCTGTCTCAACCTCTCTTCGGCGGCTTTCACTAATTTCAAGCTGGTCTCGAGTTGCGTGCGCAGCTTCCCGTAGTTCGAGCCCTCGTTCAGCAAGCCGTGCAACGCAGCCACGGACGCCGTTTGCGATTGAATGAGCACCAACACACAGGCGGCCAATCCATCCATCTGGCTCTGCATCCTGGTCGTCGAGCGCTCCTCTAACCCGCTCAATTCCTTTGCTGAGACCTCGCAGGCCGTCACCAGCCGCTCGACGCAGGCGAGCAAGTCGCGTTCCAAGGCTGTCAGGGGTGTCATCTAATTCTCCTCGATCTTGATGCAGGTCACTGATCTGCCGCCCAGCGTGCAGGTCCTCAGGCGTGTCTTGGTCGGATCCAGCACCAGCCAGGTCCCGTCCTCCCTGTCGATCCGCGTCAGGCCCAAGTCCGTCAGTTCCGAGCTGGCTAGCATCAGCGTCCAAAGCAAGCTCGCGGCCATCATCGAGACAATCCCCGCCAAGAACGTCCCCGTGATCAGCCAGGGCGAGATCGTCAGCCAGCTCTTGTTCTGCCTCAGAAAGGTGCGGGTATCGATCTCGATTGTATGCTGCGCGTTGGTCGCAATGCTGTTCAAATCGGTCCTGAAGCTCTCCAATTGCGATGCCATCGAGGCGGCGTAGTCCTGCCTGATCGTCTCCAGCTCCGCGTTCAGCTTCTCGCTCAGCCGGGTCGGCTTGCCAGTCTTCATGGAAGATCTCTCCTTTCAAACGCCAGCGCTCGCCGGTGTCAGGGTCTTGGGCGGTCAGGTAGGCTTTGCCTGCGCGGGGCAGGTCGAAGCCTGCGTCGGCGAGGGCATCGAGCATGCTTGCGCGGTCCGATATCAGGCCGACGCTGATCTGGTCTTGAAGCCACGCATGCAGCTCGTCGCGGCCCTGAGCGCGCGTTGACGTCTCAATGGTGTCGCGGACCTCTTGGACCCGCTCTAGCTCCATCGGATCGGCCCAGTCGTGGCGCTGGTTCATGACATCGCGCAGGCTGTCGAAGGCTTTCTCATAGCCCGGCGGCGCAATGTTTAGGCTGCGGCCCGAGGTCAGCTCCAAACGCGGCGTGCAAAAATGAAGCTCGACGCGGTCTTCGTGGGTATGTCGGACCCAGAGCACGTCATATTGCGTCGGGTCCAGCCCCGCGAAGGCCAGCCGCTCGAAGTGGTCCATGACCTCGGCCTGCTGTTCTTCGGTCGGAGCATCCTCGGCGGCAAAGCTGATCACGCCTGCCCGGTAGGTCCATTGGTGGCGGTTGGCGTCGATCAGGGCTTCGGTGCGGTCAGGATTGCCGCGCAGGACCTCGGGCAAGGGTTCGCGGGTGACAGTGACAGGCTGGCCGTCTGCACCGCGGATCAAGTCGCGGTTGTCGTCGTAGGCCAGCACTTTGTCCGCGACGAGGTAGCCGACCGGACCAGCGCCCGCGCCTTTGCCGTTGCGGAAGAACTTGATCAGCATCTGCGTGCGGCCTCGACGATCTGGGCAAGCTGGCGCTCGATGGTCAGCAAGCGGCGGGCAACGGTGAGCGCATCGAGATCGACACGGCCCACCAGCATCGCGCGATTCAGCCAGCGGGCGATCTGGTTGAGGTTGCCGCCTATGCGGCCAACCGCCAGCACCAACGCCGGATCGACGCGGGGGATGGGCTTGCGACGGCGGGCTTCGGTGAGGCCAAGCGCCTCCCGCAGAAGGGTCGCGGCGGGCAGACCAGCCGCCTCGGCCTTTGCGCGCAACTGGGCCTTCTCTGCGGCGGTGCACCGAAAGACGAAGGTCTCGGTCAGCGGCTCTTTGGTGCGGGGTTTGCCCGCGCCGGTGGGGTTCGAAGGGGAGGCGTGCCGCCCCTCGCAAGGTCCCGTGTCAGCAGCGCCAGCGTATGACATGGGTCGCCTTGCTGTTTGCTCTTCGGTGGGATCGGTGGCGGTCATGCTCTGAGGCCTGCGGCTTGGATTTGGGCCTGTGTCACCAATTTTGAGGCAAGCAAAGCCGTCACTTGGGTGTCCGTGATGTGTTTGCACATCGGGCTGCGATCACTGATCCAGCAGGCCAGCCGCTCATGGTGGTCGGCCTGCAATGCTGCCGCCTTTTCTCGGTCTTCGGCTTGCCTCTCGACATAGGCCTGCCAGCGCCGCGACTGGAACCAGTTGTCGGAAAAGCAGACCTTGGAGCGGGTGAAACCTGTGCTGTCGGTGGCATAGGCTTGGACGGCCTGCCGCAAGTCTTCCGGTGCAATCCCTTCCTTCATGGCCTCTTCGATCTGGGCAAGACAGGCCGCTTTGCCTCGAAGGCGATCCGCTGGATACGCCGCCAAGATCTTCTCAGCTTCTTCATCCGCCACTGCCTCGCGCTTGCGCGTAGGTGGTTTATGGATGGTTTTAGGATGGTTTGGGGGCCGTGGTGGCCCCGGTACCCCGGCCACAGTGGCCCCCGTACCGGGGCCAGACTGGACGGGGGCCATTGTGGACCCCGTCTCAATCTCGGGCTCTGCGGTCGGTTCCAGCGCCTCGACCTTGGCCAGATCGATCCGGTAAACGACGGTGAATCCGTTCTTGCAGGTGCGCGAACCGGTCTCGACCAGGATGCCTTCCTTCAAAAACGCGCGCATGGCTCGCTTGACTGTGGTCTCGCCAAGCTCGGTGTGTCGCTGAATCGTACCCTTCGAACACCAAATGCCGGAACCATCATCGCTAGCCTTGTCCGCCAGAAACATGATGATCTGCTTGCGCGTTGCGCTACCGAACTTCCGTTCCGCGCATGTGTTTGCAACTCGCCAGCTCATTGGAAAGCCCCAAAGTGCGCAAAGACGTGCGAATTTTGTACAGGTTTTGTACGAGAATTCCGCCGTTTCAGCAGAATTCGGCCCGAAAGCTCACGGGACTTTCTGCACGCTCTTGCACAAAGCCCTGTAAATAAGCCATATTTTTCAGGTGTTTTTGGTGACCCCGGCAGGATTCGAACCTGCAACCTGCCCCTTAGGAGGGGGCTGCTCTATCCAGTTGAGCCACGGGACCGCCGGGGAAGGGTCTAGCGCAGTGCGGCGGGCTTGTCATCGGCAGAAACGAAAACAAAGCCTGCGCTTGATCGTTGCCCATGCTTCGCGCTAACTGGTTGTTGAGTAATCAGGAATGAAAATTTGACCACATCTTCCAAACGGCCGCTTACCCTCCGCGATGTATCCGAGGCCTGTGGCGTCTCGGAAATGACCGTGAGCAGAGTTCTGCGCAAGAGGGGGGATGTATCGGAAGCCACACGCAACCGGGTGCTGGCGGCGGCAAAGGAGCTGGGATACGTGCCAAATCAGATTGCTGGGTCGCTGGCCTCTCAACGGGTGAACCTGGTGGCGGTCATCATCCCGTCGCTGTCGAACATGGTTTTTCCCGAAGTTCTGAATGGCATCAATCAGGTCCTTGAGGACACGCCGCTGCAGCCCGTGGTCGGCGTAACGGACTACCTGCCCGAAAAAGAGGAGCGGGTGCTTTACGAAATGCTGTCGTGGCGGCCGTCGGGGGTGATCATCGCCGGGCTGGAACATTCTGACGCGACCCGCGCCATGCTCAAGAACGCTGGCATTCCCGTGGTTGAGATCATGGACACTGACGGCCGGCCCGTTGACGCGATGGTGGGTATCTCGCATCGCCGGGCGGGGCGCGAGATGGCCAATGCGATCCTCAAGGAAGGATATGAGCATATCGGCTTCATGGGGACCAAGATGCCGCTGGACCACCGCGCGCGCAAACGGTTCGAAGGCTTCACGGAAGCACTGGCCAAGGCGGGTGTGGAGATCGAGGATCGCGCGTTCTATTCCGGGGGGTCCGCGCTGGCCAAGGGGCGGGAAATGACGCAGGAGATGCTGGAACGCTCTCCGGATCTGGATTTCCTGTATTACTCCAACGACATGATCGGCGCAGGCGGCCTGTTGTATCTGATTGACCAGAAAATCGACATCCCGGGCCAGATCGGCCTGGCCGGTTTCAACGGGGTCGAGCTGTTGCAGGGGCTGCCACGGCAACTGGCGACGATGGACGCTTGCCGGAGCGAGATTGGCCAGGCTGCGGCAAAGATCGTTCTGAACTACACCTCCGAGACTCCGGACCCGGATGTGCCGACGCAGGTGACCATGACGCCGACCCTGTCCTACGGGGACACCCTGCGCCGCCATCGCCGCTGACCATGCTGACCCTGGGCAACGGCCAGGCGCGGCGGATATTCCTTGACCGGCACTGCCTGTCCGCCCCCCCTGTCGGCGAAGCAAGGGGTGCGGCACTGCACGGGCTGATCCATGACCTTGGCTTTGTGCAGCTGGACAGCATCAACACCGTGGCCCGCGCGCATGACCTGATCCTGTTTTCGCGCAGGCAACGATACCGGCCGAAGGCGCTCAAGAACCTGTACGAACGTGACAGGGCGCTGTTCGAACACTGGACACATGATGCGGCTGTCATTCCGATGGATTTTTATCCGCAGTGGAATCTCAGGCGCCAGCGCGACGCCGAAAAACTGCGCGCGCGGTGGCGCAACTGGCGGCGTGACGGGTTTGAGAAACGGTTTCAGAACGTGTTGGACCAGATCGCAGCCGAGGGGCCGCTGTGTTCATCCGATGTCGGAAAGGATGAAATACGCGGGTCCGGCGGCTGGTGGGACTGGCACCCTTCCAAGACTGCGCTGGAGTATCTGTGGCGCTCTGGCGCGCTTTGTGTGGTCGGGCGCGACGGGTTCAAGAAACGCTATGACCTGACGGAGCGGGTGATCGAGCAGCATCTGCACGACCCCGCGAATTGCCCCGATGTCGCGGCCACGATCGACTGGTGCTGCGATCAGGCGCTGGCACGGCTGGGGTTTGCCACCCATACCGAGATCGCCGCCTTCTGGGATCATGTCACCCCGGCAGAGGCCCGCGACTGGTGCGCAGAGGCGCTGGCGGCAGGCGCGCTGGAACAGGTGCAGGTCACCGGTGCGGACGGGTCCGTCAAACTTGCCTATGCGCGGCCAGGCCTTGATCAGGATCCGGCAGGCGACAAGGAGCCCACCAGCCGTTTGCGGGTGCTCAGCCCCTTTGATCCGGCCCTGCGGGACCGCAATCGTGCAGAACGGCTGTTCGGGTTCAACTACCGGATCGAGGTTTTTGTGCCGGAAGCGAAGCGCACCTTTGGCTACTATGTCTTTCCCATTCTCGAAGGCGACCGCATCGTTGGCCGTGTCGACATGAAGGCCTTTCGCGACGAGGATGTCTTGCGCGTCCGCGCGCTGTGGCCAGAGGGCAGGACACGCTGGGGCAGCGGACGGCAACGCGCCTTCGAGGCTGAACTGGAGAAACTGTGCAAGCTTGCCGGTGTCAGCGAGGTCGCTTTTGAGGACGGCTGGCTGCGCCCTTCAGCGCAGAACTATCTCTGACAGATCGGCGGCAGCGGATCTGAGCCGGTCCAGATGCGCCTCCAGGTCGCCGATGCTGACACGCTGCGTCGGGGCGTGGATGGAAAGTGTGGACATCAGCCGCCGCTGATCGTCCCAGATCGGAACGGCGACAGCGACCATGCCTTCCATGAACTCCTCGTCATCGGTGGAATAGTCACGTTTGCGCACCTCTTCGATGGCGCGATGCAGGGCGTCGGGATCGGTGAGTGTTCTTGATGTCTGCGGTTCCAGCGCTGCTGACGACAGGTATTTGCCCAACATCCGCGGCGGCAGGGTAGACAGGTACATCTTGCCGCTGGCGGTACAATGAAAGGGAACCGTTGTGCCGACAGGCAGTTGGATGCGCAGCGGCCATTTCGTCTCGACCCGGTCGAGATAGACCATCCCGTCCCGGTCCGGCATCGCGACGTTGCAGGTTTCGCCAACGTCTTCGGTCAGCGCGTTCAGCACCGCCAGCCGCACGGTCCGCAACCGGCTGGAGGACAGGACATTGACCGAAAGCTTGCGCAGCCGCTGCCCCGCGGAATAGGACCGCCCGTCAATGTCGCGCTGAAGGAACCCCTCCTGTTCAAGCCTGTGGAACAGCCGGTGCACCGTGGGTTTCGGCAATCCCAGAACTTCGTTCGCGGCGGTCGGCGTCATCGGTGCCCCGACACGCGCGATCTCTTCCAGCAAGAGCAGCAGGCGCAAATTGGTCGGTATCGCCTTTTCGCGTTCGCCGACATCATCCATTGCGCTTCATCCGTCCGGGTTATGCCGCACACCGATCAGTTCCAGAAGGTAAGAGCCCCGAACCAGATCGGAAAATGCTCGTACAGGTAACCGCCGGACAGCAGCGTTTTCGATAGAGAGGGGAAATACGCGACTGCGATCCACACTGCAACAAGCGATCCAAGATACATCGTCGCGTAACGCAGCAAGCGGAAATAAGGCACACCTGTCACACCGGAAGCGACGTAGAGGTTCAACCCGTAGGGTGGCGTGATAAACCCGATGGAGGCACCAACAAGGAAGATCACCGCAAACTGGATCGGATCGACACCCACGGAATGGGCGATGGGTGCGAGAATAGGCGCAAGAATGATCGTCACCGGCAGGGATTCCAGGATCATGCCCGCGACAAAGACGATGGCCATCGCCGTGAACAGCACGGGGTAATAGCCTCCCATGCCCGTCACGAAGCCCGAGATCACCGATTGCGCGCCCAGCAGCGACAGGATCTGCTGCATTACCACACTGACGGCGATCAACGGTGCAAGGATGCCGGTGATCTGTGCCGACCGCACCACGATGGCGGGGATATCAAGCGGCGTGAACCCTTCGACAACCACCATGGAGGCGAGCGATTTCGCCTCCACCGGGGTGTCGGGCTTGCTGCCCATCAGCTTGTTCAGGGGCCAGGACAGCACCCCGACGATGATGCAGAAACCCACCGTGACCCCTGCCGCCTCGGTCGGAGAGAACTTGCCGGTGTAGATGCCCCAAAGCACCAGACCGATGGCAAAGAAGCCCAGCCAGGCACCAACGGCAGTCTTGAAGACGCGCCACGGGCTCAGCGCGATCAGAAACCCCCATTTGTTCACGGTGCATATGATGAAACATGCCGCCATCATTGCCAGGACCATCAGGGTGCCGGGCACAATGCCTGCGATGAACAGATCAGAAATCGGCAGGTTCATCAGGAATCCGTAGACGATAAAGATGATCGACGGCGGGATGATGATGCCGACCGTGCCGCCTGCCGCCGCTGTCGCTGCGGAAAACCGTTCGTCATAGCCGCCCTTGACCATCTCGGGATGCAGCATGGACCCGATTGTCGCCGTGGTGGCGGAGTTCGACCCGGAAATCGCGGCGAAAAGCCCGCAGGCCCCGATGGAGGCCATGGCAAGCCCGCCGCGCATCCAGCCCAGACAGGCATAGGCGAAATCCGACAACCGCCGGGCAATCCCCGATTTGTTGATCAGGTCCCCCGTCAGGATGAACAGCGGCATCGCCAACAGGGCAAAGCCCTTGTTGAAGACGTTCAGCAGTTCCGCACCGGTGTTATCCAGCGTCAGCCCCATGACAAAGGAACAGCCGACAACCCAGTAGAAGATGACCAGCAACACCGGCGTGCCCAGCATGAACAACAGCGTGACACCCAGCGAAATCAGTGTGATCCAGGTTCCGTCGGTCATCAGACATCCCCCCCGATGACAGCTAGCTGAATCAGCGGCCGACCCTCTCGATAATTGCGCAGATCCTCCAGCAGGTTCTCGATCACCCGGCCGGCCATCAGGATAAAGGCCATGGGCACAGTGATCAGGAACATCCATTGCATCAGGTTGTCGGTCCCCAGCACGATCTGGAAGTTGTTATAGCTGTTGACGGTGACCCGCGCGGTCGTGGTGACGACGATGATGCAAAAGCCCATCCACAACACCGCATCCAGGATCAGCGTCAGGATTTGCAGCTTTGGCGGCATGTTGGTGCGGAATTCGGCAAAGCTGAGATGGGTCCGCAAGCGCACGTTGAACGCGCAGCCGAACCAGGCCATCACCATGAACAGCAGCGGCGGGACCGTGGTGGACCAGGCCACCTGCCCGTGCCAGGCCTGCGGGATCCACCAGATGTCCGCAGCAAAGCGCTGGATCACCCCGACAAAAATGATCAGGGCAATGACGATATAGGTCCAGATCACGATGGTCCGTTCCAGGTGCCGGTCAAGAAAGGGAACCGCCCGGTACATGTAATAGACCAGGATGCCACCCAGTACCGTCATGGTGCCGAACACCCACCAGGCCGCCTCCGACCGATAGGCCTGTACGCTCGAATAATCTATGTCGCCGCTCAGGGTTGAGGTGATGATCGTGGTTGCGTCCGCCCAGATGGACATCTGCCTTCCTCCCCGGAAAATATATTGCGCCATCCCTCCCGATGGCGTGGTGGTATCAAACCGGCCCCTGTGGGGCCGGTCCCTTCGTTACGTGTCGGCCGGGTTCAGGCCTTCCACCAGCGCCGCGGCTCCACGTTTTCAGGCAGTGTATCGACGGGGATCTGACGGGCAATGTCATAGATTTCCTGATAGGTATCCAGACCACCGGCCCAACCGTTCAGACGCTCCCGCCATTCTTCCCAAAGCTGTGGCTGATACTGGGGCGAACACATTTCCTCGGCCAACTTGATCTGATCGTCGGGCAGGAAGACGTTGCGCACGTTGTTCTCGGCAAAGATCGTGCCGGGCAGCTGCGGGTCAGAGAAACCGACGGTCTTGACCAGCGCGGCCTCGTTCGCGGCCTGCACGTGAACCTGCGTCAGATAGGCCGATTCCATCACCGCGTCCTGCAGCGCACCATCCAGGCTGTCGAAGGCCGCGACGGACATGGCGGTATGCTCCGTTCCGCAGAAAAACTTGAGGTCGACCGACTGCGACACCACGGGCGACATATTGGCATAGGCCACGGCCGAGGCCCATGTCTCCGCCCCGTCGATCAGCCCCTGCTTGAGACCGTCAAGTGTCTCTTCCCAGGCCACCGGCACCGGGTTGAGGTTCAGCGCCTGCATCGCGATGCGGCCCAGCTGGGTTCCGGTCACGCGGTTCTTGGTGCCGAACATTTCCTCCAGTTTGGTGATGGCGGGCTTGTCCTGCCAGCCCAGCCCCATCTGGATGCCGCGCAGCTCGCAATGGCTGAACAGGAACTTCAGCCCGTGACGCTTCTCATAGGGATCGCGCAGCAGCTTGACCGACTCCGGGCTATACAGGAAATGGTACTGCGCCGCGCGGGACGGGAACATATAGGCATAGTCCAGCACGTTGAGATAAGGCGCGCCACCGGCGGAGTTCTGTGTCGAGGCAGCGTAGATGTCCACGATGCCCTGCTGCGCCTTCTCCACACAGGAGGTCTGGCCGCAGATCTGGTTGTCACCGATGAATTCGACCCGGATCTCCCCATCCGTCCGGCTTTCCAGATCGCGGGCGAATTCCAGACAACCGGCACGTTCGATCAGCAGGTTGCGGGCGTTGAACCCGGAAGCACCGAACTTGAACGTGACCTTGGGCTCTTTCGCGAACCGCTTTTCATAGGTCGATTCGGCAGCTTTCGCGAGATTGCCGAGGCTCATCGCGCCGCCGAAAGTACCCGCCGCAAGCAGGGTCGACGACATGCCGTACTGCCCAGCCAACCTGAACAAATCACGACGGGAAATGCCTTTCAGTTTCTCCTGAACACTCATTTTGGTTCCTCCCATTCAAGTGCTATTGTCAATTATTGAGACTTTTTGTTTCAAAAAACACTAGTATGGAAACGCGCATCTGTATACAAATTTCTTCAACGTGCGGAGGAGCAGTGGCATGAAAGCGGACTATATTGTGATCGGGGCGGGTTCAGCCGGATGTGTGCTGGCCAATCGTCTTAGCGCGGACCCGAAGAACTCCGTGATCCTGCTCGAAGCGGGCGGGCGCGATCTCAATCCCTGGATCCACATCCCGGTCGGCTACTTCAAGACGATCCACAATCCCTCCGTTGACTGGTGTTACAAGACCGAACCCGATCCAGGCCTCAACGGGCGGTCCATCGAATGGCCGCGCGGCAAGGTGCTGGGCGGCTCTTCCTCGCTCAACGGATTGCTCTACGTCCGTGGACAGCCGCAGGACTATGACCGCTGGCGTCAGATGGGCAACACGGGCTGGGGGTGGGACGACGTTCTGCCGCTGTTCAAGCGGGCCGAGAACAATGAACGCGGTGCCGATGCCTTTCACGGGGACAAGGGGCCGCTGTCGGTCTCCAACATGCGCATCCAGCGCCCGATCACCGACGCCTGGGTCGCGGCGGCACAGGCGGCAGGCTATCCATTCAACCCCGACTACAACGGCGCGACCCAGGAGGGTGTCGGCTTTTTTCAACTGACATCACAGAACGGGCGGCGCTGTTCGAGCGCGGTGGCTTATCTGAACCCGGTCAAGAAGCGGCCGAACCTGCGGATTGTCACCCATGCGCAGGTGGACCGCATCCTGCTGGACGGACGCCGCGCCACCGCAGTGCGCTATACCGACCGCGCCGGCAGGCCTCAAACAGTAACCGCCGACCGCGAAATCGTGCTTTCGGGCGGGGCCATCAATTCACCCCAGCTGCTGATGCTCTCCGGTATCGGCGAGGCGGATCAGCTTTCCGAACACGGGCTCACGGTGGCCCATGACCTGCCCGGCGTGGGCAAGAACCTGCAGGATCACCTGCAGGCACGGCTGGTCTACAAATGTAATGAGCCGACCCTGAACGATGAGGTCAGCACATTGATGGGGCAGGCGCGCATCGGGTTGAAGTATCTGATGTTCCGGGCTGGGCCGATGACGATGGCAGCCAGCCTCGCGACCGGCTTTCTCAAGACCCGCGAAGATCTGGAAACCCCCGATATTCAATTCCACGTTCAGCCCCTGTCAGCAGAGAACCCCGGCAAGGGGGCCGACAGGTTCTCGGCCTTTACCATGTCGGTCTGCCAGCTGCGCCCTGAAAGCAGGGGCGAGATCAGGCTGAACTCCGCCAGACCACGTGACTATCCCCGGATCATTCCGAATTATCTGAGCACGGACACCGATTGCCGGACCGTCGTGGAAGGCGTCAACATCGCCAGGCGCATTGCACGCCATGCCCCCCTGACCAGCAAGATTTCACAGGAATACCGCCCCGACGCCAGCCTGCCGATGGACGATTACGATGCCACCCTCGACTGGGCACGCAGCAACAGCGCGTCGATCTATCACCCCACCGGCACCTGCAAGATGGGCGATGGCAAGGACGCGGTGGTCGACGCGCGCCTGCGGGTCCACGGCATCGCGGGGCTTCGCGTTGCGGATTGCTCCATCATGCCGGAAATCGTTTCCGGCAACACCAATGCACCTGCGATCATGATCGGTGAAAAGGCCAGCGACATGATCCTGCAAGACGCACGCGGCTGACCGTCAAAACCCTCCTTGCCCGCTCCGCAATCACATCGGATACCGACATGAGGATGCCCCGGCTGGTCCAACGATGACATTTTACAAACATTTTGTTGATGTTTTGTGAATTCGTGTAATGATGCTCCGAGAGAATCAAAGGCACGACATTCATGACCCGAAAGCCCGCCAAATGAGCCGCCAAATCGTCGTGATCGGCGCAGGCATTGTTGGTATATCGACCGCGATCTGGCTGCGCCGGGCGGGTGTTGAGGTGACGGTCATCGACCGGGGCCTGCCCGGCACCGGCACATCTCATGGCAACGCAGGGGTGCTGGCGTCATGCTCCATGGTGCCTGTCACCGCGCCCGGCCTGCTGCACAAGGCCCCGATGATGCTGCTCAACAACAATTTCCCGCTGTTCCTGCGGTGGTCATACCTGCCCCGGCTGCTGCCATGGCTGCGTCGCTACATGGCGAATGCCAACGATACCGACACCCGACGGATCGCCAAGGCACTGACCCCGATCGTCGGCGACAGCGTCGAACAGCACAAGAGCCTCTGTGGCGAACTGGGTCTTGGCGACTGGGTGACCGACAGTGACTACTGCTTTGCCTACAGCGACCGCGCCGCATTCGCGGCGGACAAATACGCATGGGAGCTGCGCAAAGAAGCCGGTTTCGTACCCGAATTGATCGAAGGGCCGGCGGTGCAGGAATATGACCCCGCCCTGGGCCCGGACATCACCTGTCTGGCGGTGATGAAAGACCACGGTTTCATCCGCAGCCCGGGCGGCTATGTACAGGCGCTGGCCAAAGCCCTTGCGGATCGTGGCGGCAAGATCATGCAAGCCGAGGTCACGGATTTTGACCTGACGGATGGGAAGATCACCGGCGTGCAAACCAGCACGGGCACCATCCCTTGCGACGCCGCTGTGCTGGCAACCGGCGTCTGGTCGAAACCGATGATGGCCAAGCTGGGGCTGAAAGTGCCCCTGGAAAGCGAACGCGGCTATCATGTGGTCTTTGAGGGCGCGACAGGCGGACCCCGTCAGCCTACGATGATTGCCAGCGGGAAATTCGTGGCGACCCCCATGGAACAAGGTCTGCGCTGCGCCGGTATCCTGGAATTTGGCGGGCTGGAGGCCGGACCTTCGCGCGCGCCGCTTGACCTACTGCGCCGCCAGGTCCAGCGCGCCTTTCCCGGGCTCAGCGCCACCGGTGAAATCGAATGGCTGGGGCACAGACCCGCCCCCAGCGACAGCCTGCCCCTGATCGGCGAGATTGGACAAAGCCGGGTCTTTACCGCCTTCGGGCATCATCACATCGGGTTGACGGGTGGTCCAAAAACGGGCCGACTGGTCGCCGGATTGATCGCAGGGCAACCGGTCAACACCGACCTTGCCCCCTACCATCCTCAGCGCTTCAAATAGCGCCATTAAAAACCAACCGGGAGACGAAAAAATGAAACGCACACAGAAACTGATGGCAACAGCGGCAACAGCCGCCCTGACACTTGGCACCGCCCTGCCCGCATTCGCAGCAGAGAAATGGGACATGCCGATGGCCTATTCGGCATCAAACTTCCACTCCGAAAACGGCGTCGAGTTCGCCAAATGCGTGACCGACGGCACAGGCGGCGAGATCGAAATCACCGTTCACCCCGGCGGTGCGCTCTTTGCCGGCGCCGACATCAAACGCGCGATCCAGACCGGCCAGGTCCAGATCGGCGAGCGGCTGCTGTCCGGCCACCAGAACGAAAACGCCCTGTTCGGCTTTGACAGCATCCCGTTCCTCGCCCCCTCTTTTGATGACAGTGGCAAACTGTGGGAGGCTGCCAAGCCCGGGATCGAAGCACTGCTGGAGGAGCAGGGACTGCACCTGCTCTACAACGTGCCGTGGCCGCCGCAGGGTCTTTACTTCAAGAAAGAAGTGAACAGCGTGGACGATATGGCGGGCGTGAAGTTCCGGTCCTACAACAACACCACCGCGCGTCTGGCTGAATTGACGGGCATGGCCCCCGTGACCATCGAAGCCGCCGAGGTCAGCCAGGCCTTTGCGACCGGCGTGGCGGAATCGATGATTTCCTCGGGCGCGACGGGCTATGACCAGAAGGTCTGGGAAAGCCTGACACACTTCTACGAAGTAGACGCCTGGCTGCCGCGCAACTACGTCATGGTGAACGCGGATGTCTGGTCGGGTGTTTCGGACGCCAACAAGGAAGTGATCAACAACTGCGCTTCCGAAGCCGAAGCGCGCGGCTTGCAGAAGTCCAAGGACTACACCCAGTTCACCTATGATGGTCTGAAAGAGGGCGGCATGATCGTGCAACCCGCCAGCGAAGAGCTGATGTCGGGCCTGCGCGAGATTGGTGAAACCATGACCAACGAATGGCTGGAAGCGGCCGGTGAAGACGGCAAGACGCTGGTCGATACCTACAAATCCATGAACTGATCACGACACCTCGGGCGGCCCTTCAACGGGCCGCCTTTCCTGTTCGCACAAGGAGGCGGGTCAGATGACAGCACTGCGCAGAACGCTGGATGGACTTTACGTTGCGGCGGGGGCTGTGGCTGCTCTTTGCCTTGTGGCAATTCTGCTGCTGATCGTGGCGCAGATGGTCGCGCGATGGACCGGTGCCGTCTTTCCGGGCGCCGCCAGCTATGCCGGATATGCGATGGCCGGTGCCAGTTTCCTTGCCTTCGCCAATGCGCTGAACCGCGGCGCGCACATTCGCGTTTCGATCCTGTTGAACACGCTTTCAAAAGGGCCGAAACGCCTGTTGGAAATCTGGTGCTTCGGCCTTGCGGCGGCAATTGCCTGGTATTTCACCTATTACGCCTATTGGTTCGTCTACTGGTCGTGGAAGTTCAAGGAGGTCAGCCAGGATCAGGACGCCACCCTGCTTTGGATGCCGCAGTCGGTCATGGTCATCGGTGGCGCGATCCTTGCCATCGCGCTGACCGACAACCTGCTGCATGTCGTCTTTCGGGGCAATCACCGCCTCAGCCGCGACCTTGTCGATCAAAGCTTCGGAGAATGATGCCATGACCGAAGTCTACGCCATCACGCTTTTCCTCTTTGTCCTGTTCTTCCTGCTGGGCACCGGCGTCTGGGTCGGTCTGGCCCTCATGGGTGTCGCCTGGGTCGGGATGGAGCTTTTCACCACGCGCCCCGTCGGCGACACGATGATCACCACGATCTGGGCCTCGTCCAGCTCCTGGACACTGACCGCCCTGCCCCTGTTCATCTGGATGGGTGAAATCCTGTACCGAACGCGCCTGTCCGAGGACATGTTCAAGGGTCTCGCCCCCTGGCTCGCACGCCTGCCCGGCGGACTGGTCCATACCAATATTGTCGGCTGTACCGTCTTTGCCGCCGTTTCGGGGTCATCGGCCGCGACGCTGACGACCGTGGGCAAGATGTCGATCCCCGAGTTGCGCAGCCGGAATTATCCCGAAAAGATGATCATCGGCACGCTGGCCGGTGCGGCCACGCTGGGCCTGATGATCCCGCCGTCTCTCGCCCTGATCGTCTACGGGGTGACGGTGAACGAAAGCATCACCAAGCTGTTCTTCGCCGGCGTCTTTCCCGGCCTCATCCTCGCCCTGATGTTCATGGCCTATGTCGCTTTCACTGCGCTGACGTCAAAGGACTGGAAACCCAACGCCGAACCCTCCATGACCTTCGCGCAGAAGCTGGCCAATTCGCGGTTCCTGCTGCCGGTCTTTGCGCTGATCACCGTCGTGATCGGGTCGATGTACCTCGGCTTTGCCACCGCGACCGAGGCTGCGGCAATCGGGGTCATCGGTGCCCTGGTGCTGGCGCTGTTCCAGGGGTCGCTCAACTGGGACAGCTTCCGCGAAAGCCTGATGGGGGCGATGCGCACCTCTGCCATGATCGCGCTGATCCTCGCGGGGGCGGCCTTTCTGAAGCTGTCGATGGGCTTTACCGGCCTGCCCCGCGCCCTGGCCGACGGCATCGCGGCGATGGAGTTGACGCGGTTCCAGCTGCTGATGGCGCTGCTGGTGTTCTACATCGTGCTGGGCATGTTCCTTGACGGGATCTCTTCGGTCGTGCTCACCATGGCGGTGGTGGAGCCGATGGTGCGCGGCGCGGGCATCGACCTGATCTGGTTCGGCATCTTCGTCGTGGTCGTGGTCGAGATGGCACAGATCACACCGCCCATCGGGTTCAACCTGTTCGTCCTGCAAGGCATGACCGATCACGAAATGGGATACATTACCAGGGCCGCCCTGCCGATGTTCGCGATCATGGTGGTGATGGTCTTTGTCCTCATCTTCTTCCCCGACATCGCCACCTGGCTGCCTGACAACCTGCGCCAGGGGCCGTCATGAGGACTTGCCTTGATCCGGTTTCTTCATCTGGTGGCAACCCATGCCCGCGCCTGCCTGATCGCCGGGCTTGCGGCGGGGCTGCTGCTGCCGGGGCTCGCCCGCGCGCTTTATCCCTGGCTGGCCGAGATGGTGGCGCTGCTCCTTCTGCTGACCGCGCTGCGCATCGGACGGCGCGCGGCCCTGGGCGCGGTGCGGGACCTGCGCTGGGGGCTGGGCGCGATTGCCCTGCTGCAATTGGCCCTGCCGCTGGCGCTTTACGCCTGTCTCGTTCCCTTCGGATTGCACAATACACCCGGCGCGCTTGCGCTGGTGCTGACCTGCGCGGCTCCTGCCATATCGGGGTCACCGAACCTGGCCTTGATGATGAAACAGGACGCCGGGCGGACGATGCAGATCCTCGTCCTGGGCACGGCAGCCTTTCCGCTGACCGTGCTGCCCATCCTCGCGCTGATACCGCAGCTCGGCCCGGCACAGGCCGTCCTCGCCTCGTCATTTCGGTTGCTCCTGGTGATCATCGTCTCAACCGGTCTGGGCTTCGCGCTCAGACATTGGCTGCTCCGCGCGCCGACACCCTCCCAGATCAAGGCGATGGATGGCGCATCCACCCTGGCGTTTTCGATCATCGTCATCGGGCTGATGGCCGCGCTCAACCCGGCGCTGCGCACGACACCGGGGCTGGTCGCCCTGTGGATGCTGCTGGCCTTCGCAATCAGCTATGGCTTGCAGATCGCGGTGCTGCTGACCCTGCGACACACCCGCCTGCGACCCGTCGCAGGGCCGTTGGCCATTGGCGCAGGCACCCGCAACATCGCGCTGTTCCTCGTGGCGCTCCCGGCCGATGTGCTGGCACCGCTGCTGGTCTTCGTCGGTTGCTGGCAGGTGCCGATGTATCTCACGCCGATCCTGTTGCCCCGCCTCTACCGAAAGATGCTCTGCGATGACTGACTGGCCGCAAATCCGCCGCGTCGGGCTGTCCGGGATCCTTGTCACCTTCGCCGAAGCGATGACCGAACCCGCCAACCGCGCCGCACTCGCCCTGCGCGCGGCAATCGAGGACGCGGATTGGCCGGAGGTGACCGAGACAAGCACCTCCCTTGTCTCCACCTTTCTGCAGGTCAACCTTGCCGTGACCCCGGCAGAGGAAATGACGGAACGCCTGCGCGACCTGCTGACCAGCCGCGACTGGTACAAGGCCGACCTGCCACCGGGGCGGACCCTTTGGCACATTCCTACCGTCTACGGCACCGATCTTGCGCCGCAGCTTGAAGAGGCCGCCGAAGTCGCCGGTGTCGACCCGGACGAGGCGATCCGCCAGATCTCGGGCGCGCGTGTGCGGGTGCTGACCATCGGTTTCGCCCCCGGCCAGCCCTACCTGGGCGAACTGAGCGAGACCTGGAACATCCCCCGCCAGCAGGCCCTGTCAAAGTCGGTCCCCGCCGGGGCGCTGATCATCGCGATCCGGCAGCTGGTCCTGTTCACCAATGCCTCCCCCACCGGATGGCGCCATATCGGACAGACCGCGTTCCGCACCTTCCGCCCAGAAAGCGAGGATGCCTTTGCCCTCTCACCGGGGGACGAATTGTGTTTTCCCGCGATTGAGCCCGCCGAGCTGGAGAAGATCCGCAGCAAGGACCAATCCGGCGATGGCGGCGCAAGCAGGGAGGTCCTGGCATGAGCGCGACACTGACCGTTGTGCAGGCCGGTCCGGCGCTGAGCATTCAGGATTTCGGTCGCACGGGATACCGCGCGCAGGGGCTGACCAGGGGCGGCGCCGCCGACCCCATCGCCCTGCACGAAGGGGCTGCCCTGCTCCGCCAGTCGGCGGGGGCCGCGATCGAGATGATCGGCGCAGGCGGCACGTTCACCAGCGACACCGACCTGCGCATCGCGCTGACCGGGGCGGCGATGACCGCCAATATCGACGGGGCCGCGATTGTCTGGAATGCCAGCCACCTTTTGCCCGCCGGTGCCAAGCTGACCATCGGCGGGGCGACGGGCGGCACCTATGGTTACCTGCATATCGGCGGCGGGCTTGCCACGCCGGAACTGATGGGGTCGCGGTCCAGCCACCTGAGCGCCGGTCTGGGGGCGGCACTGAAATCCGGCGACACGCTGGCCATCGGGCCTGACAAGGGGTCGGAGACCGGCATGGCGCTGCCACGCGACAACCGCTTCGACGGCGGTACGGTACATGTGGTGGAAAGCATGCAGACCGTTCATTTCAACGCCGATACCCGCGCGCGTTTCACCCGGACGACGTTTAGACGCGATCCGCGCGCAAACCGGCAGGGTGTCCGGATGGACAGCGACGGTGAGGGGTTCTTTTCTGACGGTCAGCTCAGCATCGTCTCGGAAGTGATCGTGCAGGGGGATATCCAGATCACCGGTGACGGTGCGCCCTTCGTGCTGATGTGCGAAAGCCAGACAACCGGAGGCTATCCGCGCATTGCCACCGTGCTGCCAGCCGATCTGCCCCGCATCGCCCAGGCCCCGGCAGGTGCCGCAATCCGGTTCGCCTTCGTGTCGCTGGAAGAAGCCATCGCCATCGAAAAGCGTGCCGCCGCCGAGCTGACTGCCCTGCCCGGCAAACGCTATCCATTGGTCCGCAATCCTGCTGAAATGCGCGATCTGCTGTCCTATCAACTGATTGGCGGCGCCGTATCTGCCAATGCAAACCCATTTGAAGAGGGAACATGACATGCCATCCGTCGATCTGAACGCCGACATGGGCGAAAGCTATGGTGCCTGGAAGATGGGTGACGATGCGGCCCTGCTGGATATCGTCACCTCTGCCAATATCGCCTGTGGCGGTCATGCCGGGGATGCCGATGTGATGGCCGCGACCATGCGCATTGCCCATGACAACGGGGTCGGCATCGGCGCGCATCCCGGCTTTATGGACATCGCCGGGTTTGGCCGCAACCGCATGTCGGTGCCGCGCGCCACCTTGCAGAACCAGATCCGCTACCAGGTTGGCGCAAGTGTCGGCATGGCCCGCAGCCTGGGCGCTGAGGTTCGCCATCTCAAGTTGCATGGCGCCCTGGCCAACATGGCCTCGGAAGATGAAGGTCTCGCCCGCGATCTTTACGAAGCCGCGCTGAGCGTGGCCCCCGACCTCATCGTCATGGTGCTCTCTGCCACGGCGCAACAGAGCGCGGCAGAGGCGCTTGGCTGCGCCTGGGCCGGAGAGATCTTCGCGGATCGCGCCTACAACGACAACGCCACTCTGGTGGATCGTTCCCTGCCCGGTGCCGTGATCCACGATGCGGCCCTCGCAGGCAAACGGATGGTCGAGATGGTGCGCGCAGGGGCGATCATCACGGAAAGCGGCAAGCATATCCCGACGCGGATCGACACGATCTGCCTGCATGGTGATACCGCAGAGGCGGTTCAGATCGCTGCCGCTGTCCGGTCAGAGCTGGAAGCCGCAGGCATATCACTGGCGCAGTTCAAGGGGCACAGAGCCTAACCGTTGCCGGCGGTGCGGCTGATCCGGTAGATATTGCCTGCGTCAAGCTGGCCTTCGATGGTGGTTTCAGTGCCATCTGCCCAGCGCAGCGACAGCTTTGTCGCGCGGCCAGTTTCACCCAACCCGAAATGCACGCGCGGCGCATCGAAAGACATGAACCCGCCGCCCATCTGCACCTCGCGCATCTGGGTCAGCCCGTTTGCATCCGTCAGGCGCAGTACGGCACCGATGCCGTCACGGTTGCCCGCCATATCCGCCAGTTCGAACACGATGCCCCGGGTCTGGCTGTTGTTACGGAATACGACCAGCGGGCCGTTGACGGGGTGGGTCAGCAGGTCAAGATCGCCGTCATTGTCCATGTCGAACTGGGTCGCGGCGGCTGTCATCAGGTAATCTTCCAGCCCGAAGGGCCCTGAGGCTTCCTTGAAGGTGCCGTTCCCCTGATTGTGGAAAAACAAGTTGGACGGTGACACTTCGTTGGGCACCCAGGTGCCGTTCACGATGTATACGTCCTGCCAGCCGTCATTGTCGAAATCAAAGATCTTGGTGTCCCAGCTCCAGCCGCCGACATCAAGGCCAACCTCTGCAGCCTGATCGGAATAAGCATTTTCCCCCCAGGACAGCAGCACGTTGGACCGCAGGATTTGCGGGTGGGTCAGGGCGATTTCCTCCGGCTTTGGCTGACGCACCGGCATGAAATGAGCATCGCAATAGGCGCGGGGAATGGTCTGCCCCACGGGGATCAGCGTGCAAATACCGGGGTCTTCCTTCTGGATCGCAAGGTCCTTGACCAGCATGGCGCGGCATTCGTCCTTGTAACGTCCTTCCAGTTCCTGGCACCGGCTGGCGTAGGTCGGGTCAAAGTTGTTGCCGGACTTGTACCAGGTCTTGATCTCCATGTTCCTGGCGCAGGTGGCCTTGGCCTGGGGATCGGCGATGCCGTCGCAATATTGGTCCAGCGACTGCATCTTCAGCTTTCGGGACACGCCCGACGACCGGCCCGCGATCTGCGCAAGGTAGATCTCCGGTGTGCCGTCGTTGGACAGGTCCGCCGTCTTTACCGCCATGGTTGTGGTGGTTGTATGCGGGATCAGCCCCGAGGCGTGGTCGATCATCGACAGCCCGCCAGCGCCGTCACCACGATAGAAATAATCCGGGATGTCGAAATCGTTGCCGACCACCAGATCGGTGGCCCCGTCACTGTCAAGATCGGTCCACAGGATGCTCAGCGTCTCGCCCGGCAATCCCGGAAGATCGGTAAATTGCTTTCCCGAAAGCGCGCCGTCATCGTTCCAGATCACCCGGTTGCGCGATTCCTCACCCGGAATGCGGCGATACCAGCCAGCGGCCCAGTTCCCCAGTGCAACATCAAGATCGCCATCGCGGTCCGCATCGGCAAAGCTGAGCGAGAGAGCCAGTATATCCGTGTCCCGGCCCTGCACCGGGCGCAGGCTGTCCGCGCTGAACTGCCCATCTGCATTCCGCCAGATGTAATTGCCCTGACGATAGGTGCCGAGGAAGAGATCAAGCCAGCCATCATTATCGATATCCACCAGAG
The DNA here is from genome assembly GCF_027213915.1 of Sulfitobacter sp. G21635-S1. Taxonomy (NCBI): domain Bacteria; kingdom Pseudomonadati; phylum Pseudomonadota; class Alphaproteobacteria; order Rhodobacterales; family Roseobacteraceae; genus Sulfitobacter; species Sulfitobacter sp. G21635-S1. The sequence continues at coordinate 189,142 of NZ_JAPWGV010000005.1, read as the reverse complement.
CCGACTGAAACACAGCCATATCGGCCAGCGGCCCCATGTCGATCTTCTGCCGCGTGAACTGCCCTTTCCCGTCATTCAGGTAAAGGTACAGGCCCACCTCGGTGGAGGCGATGGCGAGGTCAAGGTCGCCGTCACGGTCAATATCCCCCGAAGAAACCGACCGGCCTTCCCAGAACGGCGGCCACATGTCGCGAAAGGAAAACTCGACAGGTTTGTCGATGCCAATCGTGCTCGCCTCCATCCGGGTGAAACCTGTCTCGGCGGAGTCCGAAAGCGGTGCCAGCGGCTGGGAAGCCAAGGTGATCCGGTCCGCGTCCTCGCTGGTGACCTGCCAGGGATCGGTCCCCGCTGCCTCCGCAGCCATAAAGAGCGGCGCGTTGACCGGGGCGGCATTGCCCTGCAACAGAATGTCCAGGGCCCGTTCCGATTGCTTGTCATAATAGATTTGCGCGCCAAGCCCGGCGATGATCCCCAGCACGCCGACCGCGGCGGCCAGCATGCCAGCCGCCCGCAACCCGATGGCCTGCCAGACGATAAAGAAGGAATAGACCGAAAAGGTGCCCAGCGTGAACAGCAGCCCCATCACGTATCCATGTGACAGCCCCGCGCTCAGCAATGCCCCCGTGACCACCACGTCAAAGGCGATCGGCACCGGCAGGAACAACCCGACCAGCGCAATGGCGATCAGGGCGAGAAACGAGAACGACAGGCCGGTAATCATGTCCTGCGGCAGCAACACGGCGACCACCGTTCCCAGGAAACCGGCCAGCAGCATCAGGGGAACCGTCAGCTTGAGGATGTACCACAGGTTCTGCAGATACTCTTTGGCCACGTTCACCACAGCCCCCACCGGGCTGTTGCCCAGCCGCTTTCCCGCCATCAGTCCACCACCTGGGCTCATCGCGCAAACGACCTCGTCCTGCGGCAGTTCATTCCGTGCCAGAGTGCGGCAGATCAACGGCACGATGACCAGGATCACCAGCAGGCTCAAAGCGATCTTTGTCACCGCCATGAAGAACGGCAGGATCGAAAACGCCATCGTCAGCACCACAATGTTGAGCGTCGGTGATGCGATCATCGCAGAGAGGGTCGTTTCCGCCCGCAGACCCGCAGAATACATGCCCTTTGCAATCGGGGCGGCACAGTTCACACAAACGCCCAATGGCGCGCCGATCACCATGCCCAGAAATGAATTGGCAAACCCGCCCTTGAAGCTGCGCCGTCGCAGATAGGGGATCATCGTCAGGAAGGCGGCGGCAAACAGGACGCCAAAGGTCATGCCCTTCTTGTTGGTATTGATCCAGTTCAGCGTGGACCAGAAAATCCGTTGGGGCAGAGTCATATCCGCCGTGATCGGGAACTTGGCCTCGAAACTCAGTGAATCTTCAAGCTGGATTGCACCCGACATCATCGCCTTTTCGTCCAGCGCCGGATAGCGCGATCCGGTCCAGAACAGATAGGCAAGAACGGCAACAATCAGAACACTCAGGACAAGTCGTAGCGTGTGGGGGCCTGTCGGCGCGGATGTATCTGTCATTGTGAAACTCAATTTTCAAAAAATCCAATGTGCGCAAGATACCTCAATCTCGCGCATTCGCCAAATCCAATTGAAAGTCCGCTACCTCCCGCCGCAGATCGGTGGGAATGACCGACAGATCGTTTGTGCCAGCACGTCCGATGGTGGTCGGACGCACCAGATCCGGGGGCGGCATCGAATCCGCATTGCCGCCGGACAACGCCTTGATCAGATGCCAATAGCGCATCGGGTCGGTGCAGAAATCCTCGTATCGGATGACCATGAAGCGGCCCTGCATCCGTGTCTGGCCATAGGTCAGCGCGCGCCGGTTCGCGGCCAGCCAGTAGCGCAGCTGATGTACGGGCAGCGGCACATCGGGTTCAGGCGAAAGGCCAAGGATATGACCCCAGTTCTGCGCCTGCCAGGTGTTGCCGCTGAAAGCCATATCCAGCCCGTCCCGGACAATGTGGATGTAGCGAAAGTCCGGCAGCAGCTGATCCAGATATGGCAGAAAGACATGGGTGTTCGGTTCTTTCCATCCCCATGGCCCGCCCATGGCGACCGGCGATGCATCGCTTTGCAGCAGGTTCCGCGCCTGCGCGATCTTGGCCCCGCTGTCCCATGTCCCGTCTGGCAGCAGGTCCCGTTGCAGCGTCTCGATCAGCGCCTGATCCGGTCCCGACAACCCTGCAGCAAGGCCGAATGTCATCGCCTGCCGGAACAGCCTGATCGCAGTCACGATCTGCGACGCGGGCGGCGGCTTGTCCGTCCAGTTGCGACGTTTGAAAAGGACAGTGAACCACAGATTGTCCAACGGACCGTTCAGATCCTCGCCGATAAACACACCTGCCTGCCGCAACATTGCGGCGACGACCCGGGTGCCACTGCCACCCAGCCCCCCGATCGCCGTGATGGGTGCGGTCGGGACGTTCATTTAAGAAACGGCAACGCTGCGGCGGGCATACCCCCGACATAGATCGGGTTTGGAACCGGCACGGGGACAAAGCGTGCGCCGCGCAATTCTGTGTATTCCTCGTGAAAGGCCTGCAACGGACGTTGCCTGGGCGGTGCATTGGTTGCGATCCCGCCGTGCACCTGATGAAAGACGCCTTCCCCAAGCAGTTTGACCGGCACGACTCCGGGCTGTTGCAGCACCCGGTTGCGGAAGTCATGGTTACAGAACCCGCCCCCCGGTGACTGGAACGCCGGATCGAAGCCGCCCAAGTCGAGGAACCTGTCCCGGGAAAGGGCGATCCAGCTGCATTCCACCGGGAAATCGCCAAAGAAACCGGTGCCGGACGAGGGCGCTATCGTGGATATGTCAAACAGGCGATACCCGTCCCCGCGCCAGGCTGCCTGTTCCAGCAAGGCGTCTTCGACCGTTTGATTGTACCCCTCCTGCGTCGATTTGGGTTGCACATCCGGCCCCAGATGCCACGACAGCGCACAGACAACCGCCTCGGGATATGCGGTGAAAGCCGACAGGGTGTGATGCAAAATGCCGGGTGTTGCCATGCGTGCGCCATCCACGATCAGTGCCAGCACCTCGCCCTTGGCCATCTGCGCACCCAGGTTGATCGCGTCAACGGGGGACTTGCTGGCTGTTTTGTGGAAATGGTATTGAAACTGCGGCCCGAAGCGGGTCACGTCGGCCTTGTCCAGCGGCGCGGAAGAGCCATTGTCAATCACGATCACTTCGTAGTCGTCGGGCTTCACCCCGATCTGATGTGCAAGACTAAGGGAATACAGCGTGCGCGCCGCCTCCCGCCGCATGTTGTGCATGATCACGACAATGGACAGTTTCATGGGGGAAAGGTTCATGTGTGCCCTGTATCTCTTGTGGTCAAACGACAGTCGGCGGTGAAAGGTGAAAACCTGGGTTGAACTGCGTTCTGGTCTGCCCGAACAGAGCTACCCCATTGAGATATCGACCTCAATGCGCACCAGCAGAAACGCAAACCGCCACCCCGTTACCGGAGCGGCGGCTTGTCTTTATCTTCGCGGTTCGCCCTGATCAGTTGGCGCTTTTCAGCGTTTCGACTTCCGCTTTCAGCTCTGAAATCAGCGCCTGCTGCTCAAGCGTGTAGAGGGTCAGTTCTTCGACCTTCTCCAGCAACTTCAGCTGCATGTCCACGACGTTGAAACGCAGTTCTGAATTGATCTTGTGCGCCGAAGGAACCCCCGGCAGGTGACCGTTTGCTTCGATGAACGCCTCGACTTCTGCCAGCGGCAAGAGCTTGTAATCGGGTTCGAAGACGTAATCCGGCACGTTCAGCGGTGTGCCGTTGACGATGATCTGACCTGTGACGATGACAGCGTCGGAATTGGCATTGTCACCGATCTTCAGCAGGTTGTTGTCCGCGCCTTCGTCCACCTTGATCGGTGTGTTGCCACCGACCACACCGATGTTCAGACGCCCGGAATCCGCCTGCGCGCGGAATTCCCATGTCCCCGCGACCGCACCAGCGGTTTCCAGTGCAAAGGACGCGTCATTGCCCGCGCCGTTGGCCTCGATCAAAAGGTTCGCAGGACCGCTGGACCGTTTCACATGCAAAGATGCTTCGGGGCTTGTGCCGGCGCTCATACCTACGTTTTCGTTGCCGGCAATATGGATGGACGATGTTGCAGCGCCGGGCGCGATGCGGAATGGCAATGTGCTCCCGTTGGAAACGTCACGAATGAAAAAGTTCGTCTCATTGCCGGCCACGTCCCAAGTTTGCGCCGCAAACCCGCTGGATGTGTCCTGCTCAAGACGCAGAGTCGGCGTGTTGCCACTCCTGGAATGCAGATCGACAACGGGCGTCGCAGTTCCGAAGCCCACCTTCCCCGAGCCGTTCACAAAGATCGAGTTCGAACGCGCACCGGACAGAATGGTGAACGGCGTTCTGCCACTGTCGATTTCATCGACGGAAAACTTGTTGGCGCCCCCGTTCGTGGAATCGTTGAAAGTCAGTTGCCAGTCCACGCTCGGGAAAGCGCCAACGGACGTATCCATCGCCTTGATCCGCAGATTGTTTTCCTTGAGCCGGATCGTGTCGGAACCGAAGGCCTCACCGTTGGCACAATCGAACCCCACGCAAAGCGACCGCGTAATGATCACGTCGTCGGCTTGAACGATATCCGCCATCGCCATGCCGGATGTCAGCAACAGGGCACCCGCGGCCAGCGCGGTGCTACCCCTTATTCTGGATACAGTAATAGACATGTTAATTTCCCTTCATAATATGCGGTCAATGCCGCGAAATCATTTGTCAGCAATGGTCGGCTGTCAGTTTCGGCCGCTTTGCGCATTGTTCGCATCGACCGTTTAAAAGAAAGAAATACAACTTCGCTAAATCGCACCGACCGCAGCTGCCTAGTTTAATAAAATATCAAACAAGGCCCGCCGCAGGCAAACATTATCTCAAAATCGTCTTGTTTCGAAGCATTTTGTTATGCTTTCAACCAATTGTCACTGATCCCCGAACAGTGGCGAAGTCAATCTTCTACTTAAGGTAGAAACTCGCGCAGGTCAGGGAATCACTTTGGCGCGTGCCTGAGCCTCGTTTATCTGCGCCGCTGTCATCTGCTTGATGTAGCCATCGCTCATGTTTTTTGCCTCTTCCACACCCCCCGCCGCCGCCCGCAGGATCCACATCTGTCCTAGCACGAAGTCCTGCGGCACCCCTTTCCCCTGAAAATAAAGGCTGCCGAGATTGGCCATGGCTGGCGCATATCCGGCTTCGGCGGCCGCACGGAACAGGGCGGCGGCCTGGAATTGATTTTGAAACGGCGCATCGGGCGATTGCAGCAAGACCCAACCCAGTTGGAACATCGCAACCGGGTCCCCGCCGGAGGCCCGGGATTGCACATCTTTCAGCACCTGCTCGGACAGATCCAGCGGTTTGAGCCGCGCATCATAGATCAAGGCAGATTGCTGTTCTGCGTCGGGTTCAGTCTGCCTTCCCCCGGCGCGGTACAGCGCCTTCGCCCGCTCTTCATCAAGCTCGACCCCATAACCATTCTCGTAAAGCACGCCCAGATTGGTCATCGCGGTTGGCAGCCCCAATTCGACTGCAGCGGTAAAATACTCTGCCGCGCGCGCATAATCCTGCGGCACGCCGGTGCCCCGCACGTAAAGAAGCCCCAGATTGTTCAACGCACGCCCGTTGCCCTGCGCCGCAGGACCCTCGTAAAGCTCAAGCGCACGAAGATAATCCTGCTCGACCCCACGCCCTTCCTGGTAGAGAACACCAAGGCTGACAGCGGCATCATCCAGGCCGGCGTCGGTGGCCTGCTGATAAAGCTGTGCCACCCGGCCCATATCGTCTCCGACCACTTCCAAGGCGCGCGCCAGATCATAGACATGATGCGGATCACCAGATGCCGCAGCGCTCTCGAAAAGGCGCAAGGCCTCTTCGACATCCTTGTCGCCGCCCAGCCCCTCGAAGCGGTAGCGCGCCAATTGGTTGCTGGCACCCGGATGCCCCTGCGCCGCAGCAAGCGCGAACCACCGCGCCGCCGCTGCATAATCCTCCGATGCGCCATCGCCCCTGTGGTAACGCATGCCCAGCGCGAATTGCGCTTCGGCCTGCCCGGCCTCTGCCGCCACTTCCAACTCGGCCAACGGTAGTTTGTCCATGGTCTGCGCCCAGACCGACCCGCCCGAACAAACCAGTGCCAAGGCAAGGATCGCGTGAAGTACCGGACGGAACGCCATCAGTCGCGCGCTGTCGGTTCGGAGGCACCGGGATCAGAGGTCCGGACCACCTGATCCGTCTGCGGGGCGCGCGCCCGCGCCGTGTCGAAATACGCGCGGGCCTCGGCCTGTGCCTCGGCGATCTGATCCGGCGTCATCAGGTCACCGACAACCGCCCTTGTCTCTGCCGCTTCCGGGTGTCCACTGGCGGCCGCGATGTTCAGCCACTTGTGCGCCGCGACATAATCCAGATCGACCCCGTCACCGGTTACATACAGGTTGCCCAACTGAAACTGGGCCGGAACGCTTCCCGCCATGGCGGCGCGCTGGATCAGGTCGACGCCTTCAGCCTTCTTGCCTTCCTTTTGCAGATAGAATTCTCCCAGGTTGACCTGCGCGATCCGCACCCCGGCATCCGCCTGGCCCAAGAGCCATGCCTCAGCCTCTGCATCGGCATTCTGGATCAGATCGGTCATGACCCAGGGGACCGCCTGATGCGGCGACATCAGACCGTCAAGCAGCCCGGCCTTGGCCATCTGCGAAATTGCCAGCGCGCCATTCAACTCGCCCTGCTGTGCCGCCTTGTCATAAAGCGCCACGGCCTTGGCCAGGTCCTGTTCCGTTCCTGTACCGTTTGCATAAAGCTGCCCGAGCGCAAAGGTGGATCGGCCCAGGTTCAGGTCCGACGCCTGTTCGAACCACCTGAGCGCCTTGTTGTAATCCTGCGGCAACAAACCACCGCTGACATAACCGATGCCAAGGTTGTGCATGGCCGACCGGTCGCCCGCCTCTGCCGCGGCACCAAGCCAGCGCAGGGCCTCTGCCGCGTCTGGTGTCACACCATCTGCGCCGACAAGATACTTGGTACCCAGTTCGCGCTGCGCCTGCGGCTGTCCATTCTCGGCGGCCCGACGAAACCAGTCCAGCGCCGCTTGTTTGTCCACGGGCACCCCGCCGCCATTGTCCAGCGCATTGGCCAGAAAATACTGTGCTTCAGGCAAACCGGCCCCGGCAGCTTCTTCCAGCCAGCGCAGCGCCTCCTGCGGGTTTGCTTGGGTGCCCTGCCCCCGGGAATAGGCTTTGCTCAGCTCGAATTGCGCGTGCATGTTGCCGCCCTCGCTTGCCGCGAGAAACCAGTCAAAGGCACGCCCGACATCCTGTTCCACCCCTTTGCCGGACAGCAAAAGCAACCCAAGGTAATATTGCGCCTCGGCATCGCCGCGTGTCGCGGCGTTCGACAACAGCTCCGCAGCGCGCTCCGCGTTCCCTTCGCCCTTGCTGCTGAGCAAGACACGCGCCAGCAGCGTGGCGGCATCCGCATTGTTCTGCGCGACCGCTTTCTCAAGCCAGCCGACGGCGCCCTGCACGTCTCTCGGCCCGCCTGTGCCCTCCAGCAGAACCCGCCCATAGCGATATTGCGCGAGGGCTGTGCCCTCCTGCTCGGCCAGGGTCTTGAGCCCCCTGCGGACAAAGACGAAATCGCCGCGTTGCCACGCCTGTTCGACCTCTGTCATGGTCGCGGGCGCGGCTGCTTCATCTGTCGCGCTGTCGGATGTGGCGCTGCTGTCCTGCGCAGCCAATGGTACAGCCAGTCCCGCAAGCAAAAGGGTCACCGAAAGAAGGCGGGTTGCGGAATTCTGAAATGAAATCATATGCTCGCTCGGATAAGGGGACAGGTGCCGCAGCAATGGTCCTGCAGGCGAAATTTCTAAATGCACCGCGACCATACCCGGCGCGAACGTGAAGTCAATTCACCAGACCATGGGCGCCAGCTGCGGTCCGGTCAGCCAGAGCAACGCCGCAGCGGCACAGAGGGCAGCGCCAAATGGCAGGGGGCGGTCGGCAGCAAGCGACTGTCTGTTCACCAACCTCTGTCCCAGCGCGACCACCAGGGCCGTGACCGCCGCAAGCAGAACCAGAAGCGGCAGGTCGTATGGCCCGCTAAAAGCCCCGAGCCCCACCATCAGCTTTACATCCCCCAGCCCCAGCCCTTCGCGCCGCCGCAACAGCCAATAGCCCCAGCGCAGGGCGGCGAAACTGCCCGCGCCCAGCGCCGCGCCCAGAGCGGCCTGTTCCAGACCCACACCCTGCGGTGCCAGCGCCATGGCAAAGGCCACCAGCGCCAGCGCTGCCGTCAGCGGATCGAACAGCCGAAACCACATCAGGTCTGCTGTTGCCAGCGCCGCAAGAAGCCACAGGAAAGCCGCCGACAAGACAACCTCCGTCGCGCCACCGCCGCGCAGGACAGCCAGAATACCAAAGCCAAGGCATATCAGTTCAAGATAGAGCAGCCAGGACGGTATCGCGGCACCACAGTTTTTGCACCGCCCGCGCTGAATCAGAAACGACAGGATCGGGACCATCTGCCAAGCCTTGAGCGCCGCACCGCAGCTGCGACACCCCGAGGCGCGCAGGACGGTATCCTCTCCGCGCGGCAGCCTGTCCACAAGCACGGCGAGGAAAGACCCGATTGCCGGGCCGAGCAGGATCAGCAGCAATAGCAACGGCTGCGCCCCTGTCATCCGACCGGCCGTCCCTTCAAATTTTGCAACATCGCATAGACAATCATATCGCCCCCCTCCTATCATGCGCTGAATTGAAAAGGACATATTTGATGAAACGTGCTGCTTCGCGCAGAAACATTGACCGGGCAGGAACACCATCCAGACGCGACGCAGGTTTTTCGCTGCTGGAACTGATGGTTGTGGTCGTCATCCTGTCAATTCTTGCTCTGGTGATTGTTCCCCGTGTCATTGACCGCCCCGATCAGGCCCGTGCCGCGCGTGCACAATCCGATATCGCTGCAATTTCCGGTGCGGTGAACCTCTACCGTCTGGACAATTTTCGCTATCCGACCACCGAACAGGGATTGGCCGCTCTGGTGAACCCGCCAACCACCGATCCGCAGCCGCCGAACTGGGCAACAAACGGCTACATGGAGCGGCTGCCCATCGACCCATGGGGCCAGCCCTATCAATACCTGCAACCGGGGGTCCACGGGGATTTCGACGTGTTCTCCTATGGTGCGGACGGGGTGTCAGGCGGCACCGGTCCGGATTCCGACATCGGATCATGGAACCAGAACTGAATTCCAATCCTGCGCCCGACCGGGGCTTTACCCTGATCGAATTGCTTGTTGTCATCTCGGTGCTTGCGGTGCTTTCGGTGGGGGCAACGCTGGCAGTATCCGGCCTCGGTACGGACAGCGCCGCATCGGATCGCGCCTGGTTCGAGACACAGTTTCGCGCCCTTCAGGACCTCGCGATGCAGGGACGCAACAGCAAGGGTCTGAACATCACGCCTGAAGGCCTCGGCTTTGCCCGCAGAACCGACCAGGGCTGGGACATCGGCGACCCGGTCCGCCGCTGGCAAAGTGATGTGACCATCGCCAATCTTCAGCCGCGGCCGGGGCTGGATGAACCCCAGATCATCCTGCTGGCGAACGGGCAGACAACCGCCTTCAACATCCTGTTTTCAGGGAGCCGTGGCGCATCGCGAAGCTGCCGGAGCGACGGATGGACGGGGCTGAAATGCGGCGGCGATTGAAGGGTGACAGGGGCCTGACCCTGATCGAACTGGCTGTCGCCGTGCTGGTCCTGGCAATCGGAAGCATCGCCGCCCTGCGCGCCGCCGATCAATCACGGCTGGCCATCGGCGGTGCCGCGGACCGGCTGCTGGCGCAGATCGTGGCCCGGAACCGGGCCGAGGAACTGCGCCTGCTCCCGCCCGAGGAGCGCGCCGCCCTGCCAACAGAAATCACCATGGGCGGCCAGACGATCAGCCTGGCCACAACCACCAAGACGACCGCCGCCGGACTGACCGAGACAACGGTGACGGCCCGGGCACAGCGCGGCGGCGGCGCGATTTTCGTGATCTACCTTCCGGTGGAGCCCGCATCATGACCAATCGGCGCCGTGATACCGGGATGACCCTGATCGAACTTGTGGTGGCCATGGCGATCTTTGCACTGGTTGCCGTCATGGGGCTTCAGGGGCTGTCCGGCATGCTGCACATCCGGGACCGGTTGACAGAACTGGATGACAGCACCTCGGAGCTGTCACGCGCAGTCGCCCTGATGCGCAACGATCTGACAGCGATCATGCCGATGCGATTCTTTCCCCCGGACAGCCCGTCGGCAGAAGCAGTCGGGCAAAGCACCGATGGGCGCGTTTTTTCCCTTTCGGTATCGGGGCAACCTGCCCTGGGCGCGCCGGCGTTGTCCGATCACCTGCAGCGCGTGGAATGGCGGCTGGCGCCCGAGGACGGCAGGCTTTTCCGGCGCGTCTGGACAACGCTCATCCCGGCAGACACCCAGGCCCTGCAGCCTGAAATCACGGTAATGGCCGGTGTCGAAGACCTGCGCATCCGCAGCTACTGGAGCGGCCTGGGCTGGGTCGAAGGGCCAACCAACCCGATGCTGCAGAACCGACCGGCCCCAAGCGCCGAAGAAGACGACGACCGGGTAGGTCCGGCTGCGGAAAACTACTCCGACTTCGTCCCGCTGGCGATCGAGGTTACACTGGTCACCACAACTTGGGGCGAGATCACCTTGATCGAGACACTGAAATGACCCGCCAGGCCGGTTTCGTGCTCGTGAATGCGCTGGTGATTGTTGCGGCCCTTGCCGGGGCGGCGGTGTTCCTGCTGACCCGGGCCGAAGGTGGTCGCGCGCGTTTGCAGGCCAGCCAGACCGCCGGACAACTCAGCTATTATCTGGATGCCTTCGATGCGCTGGCGATCACCATGCTGAATGCCGACCTGATGACCAGCAATCATGATGATGCCAATGAAGCCTGGGCAAAAACCGACATCGCCGTTCCGTTGGACCGGGGCCGCGTGGCCGGCCGGATTCTGGATCAGCAGGCATTGTTCAACCTCAACTGGCTGAATGACCCAACCCATGACGCGGCGCAGAGCGCTTTTGACAAGCTCCTGCAACGGGCCAGCCTGTCGCCCCGCGTCGGCGATCTGATCAGGGATTTCATTCAACCGGGCGGACCGGACAACAAACGCGCCTATGCCGCGCTGACCCCGGCCCGCGCCCCGATTGGCGGTGCCCTGCTGATGTTTGACCAGATCAGCGAGATTCCCGGTCTCAGACCACAGGAAACAGACCGCCTGCGCACCGTTGCGACCGCTCTGCCCGGCGGGCTTCCGGTGAACATCAACACCGCCTCCGTCGAGATGCTCGTGGACCTCATGCCGACACTGCCGCCCAGCACGTTGTACCAGATACTGAACACCCGCGACCGGACGCCTTTTCTGTCTGTAGATGGTTTCATCGACGCGCTGGAAGATCGTCTGGGCGAGCAGTTGCCGGAAGAATTTTCACCAGCACGCCTCACGGTGTCCTCGGAATGGTTCCGCACAGACATCGCTGCCGAACTGGATGGGCAACATGCAAGACGCATGACATTGCTTTACCGTCTCAACCGCCAGAGCGGGACACATGTGCGCCTCCGGGTCAGCCAATATGACTGACTTGGATGCCTGCCCATTGATCAATCCTCGCGGAGCCTGCATCGTGGCACCGCAGAAACGGGCGGGATACGACAGGTGACCGAAGTGGCCACATATGACGCGGGCAAGGACTTTGTCGCGCTGACCGGCGACGGCACTGCCCCCGGTGCCCAGCAGGTTGCGGTTGTCTGCGGCGCGGATGTTCCGGTCATCACTCTGGAACTCCCCCCTGGCCTGCGCGGGCAGGCCCGCGAGCAGGTCGCCCGCCGCCAATTGCAGGACCGCGCAGGGCTGACGGCGGAAACCACCGAGATCAGGCCCATCTACCCTCCGAAGCAGAGCGAGAAATGGTCGAAGGTCCTGATCGCGGACGCCGCCCTGTTGGCAGAGTGGAAGGCCATCGCCGGCCCACATTGCCGCGCTGTATTGCCCGACTACCTGTCCTTGCCGACCGCCTCCGGCATCTGGTCCATGGCGATGCGGAACGACATGCTGATGGTGCGCCTTGGACCTGACGAAGGATTCACCGCGCAACCTGATCTGGCAATGGTGATGCTGGAAATGCAGCTTGATCAGGCCAGGGACATCCTCCCCGGTGCCATATTGTGCCTTGGCACCGCACCGGACGGGCTGAAAGCACTTGCTGACAGCCACGACGTCCCACTCATCGCCTCCCCCGCAGAGGCCAAGGGCCTGGGGCTGGAAGTGCCTGCCGTTCTTACCCATGGCGAGATTGAATTCGATCTGCGGCGCGATCCGCAGATGGCGCGGACCAAATTACGTAAACAGGTCCTGCCCTGGCGCTGGCCGCTGCTTTTCGCGCTGATTGCCGCAGGCCTGTGGTCTGCCTCCCAGATCATCGAGACACGGCGGATCGAAACCCGAACCGCCCAACTGAACACCCAGACCCGTGAATTGGTACGCGACAAGTTCATCCCGACGGGGCCGCTGCTGGACATGCGCATTCAGGTTAGCCAGGTGCTGGCCGAGCGTCAGCTGCGCGCAGCGGGCTGGCAGGACAAGATAACGGCGCTGGACCTTTTTGCCACAGCCGCCGGCGTTCTCAGCACCCGTGGCGTGGAAACAGATCAGGTCAGCACCGTATCCGCAACAGAGGTTGCTCTGGATGTGACAATGCCCGATTTCGCCAGCGTCGACCAGCTTGCCAGCGACCTGCGCGCGGCCGGGCTGACGGTAACTGTCGTGCAATCGCGTGTCAGCGAAGGCTCTGCCGCCGTGCGCAGCGAAATCCGCCTGCGACCCCCCGGGACGGAGGCGGCAAAATGAGCGGACGGTTGATTGATTTTCTGCTTCAGCGGTCCGGGCGCGAAAGGATGTTGCTGGCCCTGCTCTTTGCTGTCGGCCTGCCCCTGCTTGTGATTTTTGCGGTTCTGCTGCCATTGAAGGACGGCAGGGATGCTGCGCTCGCGGAAAATGCCGAGGCCGTTGCGCTGAACATCTGGGTCCGGGACCGCGCTGCCGAACTGGACCAGATCGCCCAGGGCCCGGAACAGGCAGCGACCGCACCGATCGGATCAAGCGCCATAGAGGAAAGCCTGATCGCTGCCGGTCTGCGGCCCTTTGTCAGCGAGTTGGCGGTGGCGGACCAGGGCGTCGTCGAATTGCGGTTCGATCAGGTCAAATTCACCGCCTTGGCAGACTGGATGTCCGCCAACAGCCGCAGTTGGGGCTATGACATCTCGTCCTTCCGCTTCGAAACAACAGAGGAATCCGGCAAGGTCAGCGCCAGGCTGGCCCTGACCCCGGCCTCCTGAACCTTACCTCATCCCGCTGAGACGCGACTGGATGCTGGCCTTGCGGCCCGCCAGGCTGCCCAGGGGGTCCAGATCAGGGTTGGTCGCCAGCACTTCGGTCAGCGCCGCCGCTGCCTGCTCAAGGTAGGATTTTCCGGTCTCCCTGTCGCCTTTTGCCAGCGCCCTGAGGCCAAGTTCATGTATCGCGGTGGCCTGCACAGACAGGGCTGCCGCACGTCCGTCGCCATTTTGCGACTGCGCCAGCTTGCCCGCTTCCTGCGCGGCGGCATCGAAATCACCCGCGCGGAGATAGCCATGGGAAAGCTCCAGACGGATACGCGACTCGAACCCGCCTGCATCGGGAACAAGACGTTTGTAGACGCGGTTCGCCTTGGCAAAATCGCCGCCTTCCAAGGCGTTTCGCGCAGTAGAATACTCTGTTTCAAAGGACTTTTGACCAAGGCTGCCGTTCTCGGCACAGCTTGAGATCAGAAGGGCGCACAGAACAATCGTCCCGGCCCGGGCGTGTGTGTATACCTGCATTTGCCTGCTCTTTATTTATTGGTTTATTAAGTTTACCTTTACCACAGGACGGGATTTGCGTCTACAAATCCCGACCCGAACGCGCAGGAGCGGTGCAACAATGCGACTGATAGCTGCGATAATGACACTGATTGCCCTCGCCGCCTCGGGGCTGGCGGGTCAAAAGCTTCATGAAACGCTGAACACCCCTGGCGACGAAGTCACAGGCATCCGTGTCACGGATGGCGAGGTTGCCGAACCGCAACCACCGGCCCAGCCGCCAAGGCCAAGGCGCTGGCCCGCCGTGTTCGGAGAGCTTCAGCCCCCCAAACCGCCACCCGCTGCCGAACCGCAGCCACCCGCCCCGACGCCCGAACCTCAGCCGCCACGCCCCCCGCTGGACAGTCTCGGCTATGCCCTGAAAGGGGTTGTGCGCGTGGATCAGAAGATCTGGGCGATGGTGTCGCATCCCACCGGCGATCAACTGATGCGGGTGGGCGACACGCTCAGCAACGGGGCGACCGTCAAGCGCATCGACGAGCAGGGTGTGTGGGTCGACAACGGGGGTGATGATCTGGCGCTCCTCGGATTTGTCGAGGAAAAGCAACCGCCCGGCTGACATTGCCGCGCGACCGATTGGCCACATCCCGCGGGATTGCGCATGAAAGACGTGCATCGCTGTCGATTATGCGCTAGGATTCAAGCCAATACATGGCAAATCCCCGAATGCGGTCATCAAGAACCTGCACCGGGCTTGAGGCAGAGAGCGGTCATGAAACGTATTTTATCCCTGAGGGCGGCAATGCTGGCCCTTTCTATGGCATGTTGTCAGGCTCTCGCCTGGGTTGTGGTCACGGCCCCCCCGGCTGCTGCCCAGATTGAACTGGACCTGCGCGATGCGGATCTGCGCAGCTTTGTCGAGATCGTGTCAGAGGCAACCAACCGCAGCTTTGTGCTGGACCCCAATGTGCGCGGCACTGTCACGGTGCTGGCCCCCGATACGCTGACCCCGGCGGAACTCTACGACGTCTTCCTGAACGTTCTTGAACTGAACCGGCTGACCATCGTGCAGGGATCCAGCGTCGACCGGATCGTCCCGATGAACGTTGCGCGCGAATTGTCCTCCGGCCCGGCACGGACCGCACCCAAAGGCTTCGAGACCCGGGTGATCGAGGTCAACAATGTACCCCTGACAGAGATCATCGAAGTGATCCGCCCCCTGCTCCCCGCGGAGGCCGTGCTGTCCCCCGTTCCGGGGTCCAACCTGCTGATCCTGTCGGACAGGGGCCAGAACCACGCCCGGATCGAAGCCTTGATCCGCCGTCTGGACACCCCGCGCGAACGGCCCATCGAAATGGTACGCCTGCGCAATGCCGATGCCGCCGAGGTGCTGCAGGTGATCCAGTCCATGCAGATCGTTCCCGACGATGCGGCGGTCTCCATCGACCGGCGTTCCAATGCGCTGATCGTCTCCGGCTCTGACAGCCTGGTGCAGCAGGTCCGCACGCTTGCCTCGCGGCTGGACACGCAGAACGCCAATGTCGCCTCCCGCGCGGTCGAATTGAACTATGCCGATGCCACCCGTCTTGCGGATGTGGTGACCCGCGCCATCACCAACGAACAACGCGTCGAAACCGATGCGGCTGTCCGGATCATTGCGGAGACACAGACAAATACCCTGCTGATCACCGCCCCGCCCGAACAGATGGGCGACATCATCGAAATGGTACATTTCCTTGATCGCCGCCCCACCCAGGTGCTGGTCGAAGCGGTCATCTTTGAAATGTCGGTCATTGGCTTTGCCGACCTGTCCGCGCAATTCGGCGCAATCCTCAACGACGCGATCATCGGCGGCGTGGAGTTCACTCTGGACGGGCGTCCCAGCCTGACCAGCCTTGTGTCCTCCGTTCTGAACAACACCACAAACACCGTGCCGACCCCGGGCAACGGCGGCTACTTCGGCGTCGGCGCGCGCAATTCCAGCGGTGAGGGCATCGTCGGGCTGCTCGGCGCCATCGCCTCCACGAATTCGACCCGCCTTTTGTCCACCCCCTCGATCATGACCCTGAACAACCAGGAAGCCGAGATCGTGGTGGCGCAGAATGTACCGTTCGTGACCGGTTCCTTCGCCCAGGTTGGCGAAACCGCCCAGCCGGACAACCCGTTCCAGACCATCGAACGCCAGGATGTGGGCCTGACCCTCAAGGTGACACCGCAGATCAACGCGGACCGCACCGTGCGGATGGAGATCGAACAGGAAGTATCGAACCTGACCAACAGCAAGTCCTCAGCGGGGGGAGAGATCACGGCACGCCGGGCCCTGTCCACAACCGTTCTGGTGCGCGACGGCAATGTGATCATGTTGGGCGGGCTGCTGGAAAATGGCTCCGGGTCCGTGTCGCAACGGGTTCCAGGGCTCAGCAAATTGCCACTTGTCGGTGGTCTGTTCCGGGGCAAGAACGCCAACAAGAACCAGCGCGTGCTGCTGGTCATGTTGCGCCCGCGGGTGGTCAAGGATGACCATGAAGCCCGCAAGATCACCACAGCGATTGCCCGTGAGGCGAAAAACGCGACCCTTGCGCTGCAACCCCCCGATGATGGACAGTACCCGAAGACGCCCAGTGGCACCCTGCCCTTCGATGGCGTGGATTTGAACCAACCCTTTGACGCCGGATTTGTCGATGACTTTGCGCAAAACCGAAACTATCCCCCCCTCCCGACCCGGCTTCGGTTCAAAGGAGGACGTGACTGATCCGGCCCCGGCAGAGCGGCGTTTGCCGTTCGTCTTTGCCCGCGATCAGCAGGTGATACTGGATGGTTCGGATATCATCCTGGGACCGGCCGCCACCCAGACAGGCCTGCGCGAGGCGCAGCGGCGCGCGGCAAGGCAGGGGCCGCTGACCCTTGTCACCCAGGATGCAGCAGGTTTCGAAACAACGCTGGCACGGGTCTATCAATCCAAGGACGACAGCACCGACACGCAGAACACGTTGTCCTTTGACCTGGAAGACACCGGCGGCGGTGGTCAGGGCCCGGCCCGCCAGCGCGATCTTCTGGAAGATTCCGGCGATGCTCCGGTCATTCAACTGGTGAATCAACTGCTGCGCCGCGCCGTGACGGCGGGTGCGTCGGACCTGCACATCGAGCCCTATGAAGGCGGCCTGCGGGCGCGGATGCGCGTTGATGGCTTTCTCAAGACGGTGATGGACCGCTCTGACGTGCCCGTAAAGCGGGTGGTGTCGCGGCTCAAGGTCATGGCCGGTCTCGACATCGCGGAAACGCGGCTGCCGCAGGACGGGCGCATCCCCCTGTCCTTGGGCGGGCGGCAGATCGACACACGCGTCAGCTCGCTTCCCGGCAACTACGGCGAACGGATCGTTCTGCGGATTCTGGACCGCTCTGCCGGGCTCATGGAATTGTCCGACCTGGGTCTCAGCAAGGATCAGGTCACGCTGCTGCACCGGCTGGCGGCGCTGCCGAACGGCGTGATCCTCGCCACCGGGCCGACAGGTGCGGGCAAGACGACCACACTCTACTCCCTGCTGAAGCTGGCCAACCGGGACGAGCGCAATATCGTCACTGTCGAGGATCCCATCGAATACGATCTTCCCGGCATCTCCCAGTCCCAGATCAACGCCGAGATCGGGATGACCTTTGCCAACGGGCTGCGCGCCACCCTGCGGCAGGATCCGGATGTGATCCTCGTGGGGGAGATCCGCGACGGCGAAACCTCCAGCGTGGCCGCACAGGCCGCACTGACCGGGCACCTCGTGTTTTCCTCCCTGCACGCCAACGGATCGGTGGGCGCGGTGGTGCGCCTGCGCGACCTGGGGCTGGACGACTTCCTGATCGCGGCCACGCTGCGCGGCGTGATTGCCCAGCGGCTGCTGCGCCGCCTGTGCAGCGCCTGCCGCCGCCCCCATGCACCAAGCGAGGCCGAGGCCGAACATTTCAACCGACATGGCCTGCGGGTTCCCGAAACCATTTACGCCGCAGAAGGCTGCACAGCCTGCGGCAATTCCGGTTATGCGGGCCGGGTCGGTATCTTCGAGATGATCGAAGTGGGTGAAGCCCTGCGTGCGGCCATTGATGCCGGCGCCAGCGAAGCCGAGATGCGCAGGCTGGCACTGACCGGGCGGGAAACCTTGATCGGACAGGGCCTGATCGAAGTCGCGGCGGGACGGACCAGCATCGCCGAGACCCTCCGCGTGGTCGGGGACGTCGCGTGAGAGCTTACGCCTATGTTGCGTACACCAAAGCGGGAAAGCGCAAATCCGGCACGGTGATCGCCGATACCGAAGCCCATGCCGCTGCCCAGCTTGCCGAGAAGGGACTTTTCGTCTCTGAGCTGAATGAACGGCGCAACAGGACGACATCGGGGCTTTTTTCCGGCCAGAGACGCACCACCCTGAGCCCTGACCTTCAAGCGGTGTTCACCCGGCAAATGGCTGTGCTGCTGGGTGCCGAACTGCCGGTGGACGAAGCATTGGAAGCGGTCCGGCAAGGCGGACACCCCAGCCTTGATGCGGTGGCCGCGCGGGCGCGCGCGGATCTGATGGATGGCTCTACCCTGTCGGATGCATTGCGACGGACGCAGGCGGGCTTTGCCCCCTATTATGTCGCATCCGTCCGGGCCGGTGAGACGGCCGGCAACCTCGCCGGTGTGTTCAACGAACTTGCCGATCACCTTGAAAACCAGGGGGTGGACAAGGCACAGATCTCGACCGCGCTGATCTATCCTGCATTTGTCGCCGCTGTCGCCCTGCTGGTCTGTGCGATCCTCATGGTCAACGTCGCACCTGAAATCGTGGCGATGTACGAGCTGTCCGACCAGCCGCTGCCCTCCATCACGCAGGTGGTGCTGGGCATCAGCAACTGGATACAGGCCAATTTCACCATTCTGCTGATCGGCCTGGCCTGCCTTGTCGCTTTCGGCTTTGCCTCCGGGCGTGTGCCTGCCATCCGTGCCCAGCGCGACAAGCTGTTCTTGCGCCTGCCATTGGTGGGCCGTTTCATGCGCCTGTCCGCCGCCGTGCAATATCTGCGCACGCTGGCGCTGGTTCTCAGCAGCAGGAACACCGTGCCTGTCGCCATCCAGAACGCTTCCGAAGTCTTGGATGTGGCCCGGTTCCAGCAGGAAGCCGCGCAGGTTTCGCTGGCGATCTCGCGGGGCGAGACGATGTCGCAGGCGCTGCGCGCGCTGACGATCATCCCGCCCGTCGCAAGACAACTCATCCAGGCGGGGGAGGCCTCTGTCAGGCTGGCCAGCATGACAGAACGCAGCGCGGTGCTGGTCGAGAACGGCCTTTCCACCGAACGCAAACGCATTGCCGCATTGCTTGAACCGGCCTTGATGATGCTGGTGGGCGCAATGGTGCTGGTCATTGTCCTTGCCGTGCTGCTGCCGATCTTCGACCTGCAGGCCGTTGTGGCGGGCTGAGCCCCGGTTCCGGCGCGGGTCCTGCACTTGCGGTAACGCCCGCCCAGCTGATCGAATGCCCATGCGTGAAACACGCGCGGCAAAAGAATTTCACTGAATTGCCGATTCGACTGTATAATCTTCTGGTTTGATCCACTTGATTTCCACGTCGGAGCTTTTCTGAATGCGCCAAGCAACTGGCAAATCTGCACCAATTTGCAATTTCCCTGCTGCCGACCCGTCAGATGCACCCGATTGGCTGCCCCTGCCTCCGCCGCCCTCGCACCGTTGGCCGGAGACGCAATTCAACCAGGCTTATCAGGACTTCCTGGATGCACATGTCGCCTACTGGGGCAGCGAGGAATGCGTTGTTCTGCCCAAATTCGCGGGAAATGCCCTGCGGACCGTGGCCAACTGGCGACGCGGCTGCCGCGCCGTCGATGTGATCATGCCCATGGGCACCCCGGTTGCCAGTTTCATGGACCGGCGCGGACGGCCCAGTGATCGCTGGGATGGCGGCGAAGGTCTGGGGATCACCGGCAATCACACCACCCATTCCGGTGTGCTGGCGGGCTACCTCCTGGACGCCTACGGATCGGTCATCGGTCTGAAGCTTTGGGAAATCTACCCCGGCGCCGGTCGGGTGCGTCGGCGGATCTATCCGGTGGACGACAGCCGCTTTGGCACTGCGAATGCGCGGGCCTACCATGCGGTATTCGATATCGACCAGGCACCGCTTGGCGGCCCGGATAATCCGTATTATCGCCTTTGGCTGGCAAAACGTCAGACGCCTCCGGTCCGGTCAGGCTGGGCCGCACACACGCCAGCCGCAGCCGGGCGTTGCGCAACGCCCCTGCTGCGTGTCCAACCCTTGCGTCTGGGCCCCAAGGCGTGACCGGCAGCCCCAGCTTCCTGCGCCGCCTGCTGCGACGGTCCGCCAGTGCTTTGGATAGTCCCGATACCGTTCAGCCAGCCCCGCAACGCATTCTGATCACGCAGCGGGAGCTGAAGAACTACGGCGGCTCGGAGTTCTTCGCCATCGAGGTCGCGCGCGCCCTCAAGAACCGGGGGCGCGAGGTTGCCATCTATTGCCCTGCCCCCGGAAAACTGGCCAATATCGTCACGCCCAGCGGTATCCCGGTGTGCGAAACACCTGCTGAGGTGCCCTTCACACCTGATGTGATCCACGGTCAGCATCATTTGCCAACCATGGCGGCGCTCGCGCATTTCCCGGACACGCCCGCGATTTACTGCTGGCACGGCACAAGGCCCTGGGTCGAACGCCCCCCCGTCCATCCCCGCATCCGCTTTCATGTGGTCACATCGGAGCGGATGGCGCCCCGGCTGGCCACCGAAACCACCATCCCCGAAGACCGTATCATCACGATCCCCAATTTCGTCGATCTGGAGCGTTTCTCCCGGGTGCGCAAGACCATCGCCAGACCGGCACGCGCTGTTCTTTATGGCCAGTCAGGGTTCTACCCCGCAGAGCTGGAGCTGCTTGAAACGGCCTGCGCGGATCATGGCATCGCGCTGGACAAGGTTGGCTATGCATATGGCAACCCCCGCCCCCGCCCGGAGTATTTCCTGCCCGACTACGACATCGCATTTGCCATCGGACGCTCGGCCATTGAAGCGGCGGCCAGCGGATGCGCGGTGATCCCGGTTGTGCCGCAACTTGCCGGGGCAATTGTGGTTCCGGACACGCTCGACGATTGGGCCGCTTCCAATTTCAGCCCGCGTTACTTTACCTCGGCCAGCGTCATGGACAGCGATTGGCTGGGCCGGCAACTGGCGGACTTCGACCAGGAAAAGGTACGCCAGGTCACCCATGCGATCCGCGATCGCTTCTCCATTGGTCCCGCAATCACTGCATTCGAAAGCCTGTATCTGCGGGCGGGTTCAACCGGCCCGGCACAGGGAAGCGGGTCTGAATTCGGGCTCTACCTGACCACCATGGCCCATGAAATAGATGCCATGTGGGGCGATCTGGAGTGCCGCAAGGTAGATGAGCCCACAATCCAGGCCCGCATTGCCGCACTGGAAGCGGCGCTGGCCGACGCAGAGAACCGCACGCGCGCCCTGACGGACAAATTGCTCGAACAGGCGCCGGCACCATCCGGTTCGGAAAATTCATGAGATGCCCGCCTGACGAGGTTTCCCGCTGTTCGCCGCAGGCTGCACCGGGTTCGCAGTGTCGGTTCGCCTGCACGCCAAAGCCGTTGGTCTTTGACACGCGCTGCCAGCTTCCCGCGTTCACCGGTGATCATCTGGATGCCAAAAGGTATCTGGTCACGCCATCCCAGGCTTATGCGCTCACACTTGGCCGGGATCAGTCGGCCCGGACCCAAGAACGTCCTTGATAAAGGTCGTCATCCAGTCATAGGCGGTCCGGCGCTGGCCTGTGCCCTTGTGCGCCAGGAGTCTGACAGTGAACCGCGGCAGAGGAATCGGGATATCGAGCACCTGCAGGTTCCAGGTCTCCGAAAAGGCGACGGCGCTGCGGTGCGGCACCACGCCGATCAGGTTGCTTTCCCTGATCGTGGCGGGCAACACGTTGAACTGCGCCAGGGTCAGGCGCACATCAAAGGCGGGTTCGTCAGCGTGGACAACATGGCTCACGGCCTGCCAGTGCCCTGCGGCATCGGAAACAACCGCATGGGCCGCGTTTCGGAATGTCTCTTCGTCCAACGCGCCCTGAATCGTCGGGTGATCGCGACGGACGATGGCCGCATAGTGTTGGTCGATAAGGTCTATCTGAGACAATGCAGGGTCCTGAGTTTCCAGTTTGCCGATTGCAAAGTCGAGACGACCGGACCTCAGCAGAGAATCCACCTGGGTAATCTCCAGTGGCGTCGCCTCGATCCGTATGCCAGGTGCCCGTTTCTGCAGAGCGCCGACAAGTGGCGGCAGGAATGTCAGCGCCCCGATATCCGAAAACGCGATGGTGAACCGGTCCCTTGTGGTTTTGGGGTCAAAGGGTTCGTCCGCACGAAACGTGCCTTCCAGCTGGTTCAGTGGACTGCGGCATTCGAGATAGAGCTGGGTGGCAAGTGACGTCGGGGTCATGGACCGCGACCCCCGGATGAACATCTGGTCGCCGGTGATGTCACGCAACCGCCCCAAGCCTTGCGATATCGAGGGCTGAGAGACATTCAGGCGCTCTGCGGCCCCCGTTGTCGAGCCGCATTCGTGCACCGCAACCAGTATCCGAAGGAGGCCGAGATCGTTCACCTGTTTTCCTGCCGTATATTACTGGACAGGAGTTATTTAATGTATGCACCAAGTTCAGTCTAGCGCTAACATGAGCCTGCTTTGTAACCCGCCACATCCCTATCCATTGGCCCGGCGCCGGGTCTGAACCCCGAGACGACAGGGCGCAGCGGGGCCGGTCAGACCAGCAGGTCCCGCGGCACCCTCACGCCTCAGGCATCGGGGGCCGCGGTCTTGCACGCCTTGGTCCAATCTTCTGTCAGGCGCAGGGTCACCTTGCCGCCAAGGTCCGCCGCCGAGGTTCCAACCCACAGCGCATAATCCCCTGCCGGCGCTTTCCACGCATTGCTCTCCACATCGAAATAGGCCAGATCGCGCATGTCCAGCGCGATCCGCGCCTCGGAGGCAGCGCCCGGGTCCAGCGTCAACGCCTTGAACCCGCGCAGCTCCTTGACCGGTCTTCCCCGCCCTTCCGGCGGCGCGACATAAAGCTGTACGACAGCCTTGCCACGACGTTGCCCGGTGTTCATAACCGGAACAGTGACCGTCACGCTGCCGCCCGCGTCGATCTCGGAGGCCGAAGCCACCGGCGCGCCGATCTCAAAGTCGGTGTAGGACAGGCCGAAACCGAACGGATACAAGACACCCGCCCCGCCCTTTGCGTCGTAATGCCGATACCCGATGAAAACGCCCTCGCCATAGCTGACGTAACCGTTCTCGCCCGGGTAGTTGCCGGTAGTCGGATTGGCGTCGAGCGCATCCGGGAAGGTCTGGGGCAAGCGCCCGCCCGGCTCCGCATCGCCCATCAGGACATCGGCAACGCCGTGCCCAAGCTCTTGCCCCGGATACCAGGCCTGAAGGATCGCGGCCACGTCGTCTTTCCACGGCATGACCACCGGTCCGCCGGTCTGAAGCACGACCACCGTGTTGGGGTTGGCCGCGGCCACACGCGCAATCAATGCGTCCTGCTCGCGCGGCAGCGACAGGCCCGGCAGGTCCCGCCCCTCGCTGTCCCATTCCGGGGTGCGTCCCACAAAGAGCACAGCCACCTCGGCATCGCGCGCGATCTCTTCCGCGCGCCTCAGCCCGGCCTCGCCGAGCGGACGGTGAACGCCGACGCGGAAGGCCTGGATGCCGTCCATGACTCCGGTGGTGGACTGGTAATCGACCCGGAAGTGGTAGGTCTTTCCTGCTTCAAGGTCGATCTCCACGATCCGCTCATCACCACCAAAATCGTAATAGGTCGCCCCTGTCGGCTCCCAGCCGTCCCAGCCATCGACGACCAGCGCGTCATCGACATAGAGACGCGCAAGTCCCGCATTCGCCAGACCCAGCTCATGGCGGCCACTTTCGGTCGGCGTGAATTCGAACGTATTGCGGACCGAGAACACCTTGAGGTCCACGCCCGGCTCGTTTGAGCCGAACCATTTGGCATCGGATTGGTTGTACTGCTTCTCGTGGGCGACCGGGCCGGTGAAATCCGGACTGTTGTAAAAGGTCGAGGTCATCGGCCCCTGCACCACCGGCAACAGCAGATGGTTCGCGCAGCCGGTCTCGAAACGGATGTCCAGCTCGTCGCGGGCCTTGAGGCCTTCCAGCGGACTGATGCGATAATGCGCATTCACCCGTGCGCTGCCGCCGCCCATGATCCGCGCCACATCGGCATTCGGCCCGATGATGGCCACCTTGGCCTTCTGGCCGGATTGCAGCGGCAGGATGCCATTGTTCTTGAGCAGCACGGTCCCTTCGGCCACGGCCCGCCGGATCAGCGCGCGGTGATGTGGCGCATCGACCGATTGCTCCTCTTTCGGGTTTTCCCTGATGCGGACACCCGCGCGGTCGACCAGCCCCAGAATGCGCCGCGCCCCGTCGGTGACCATATCGACGTTCACCTCCCCGCGTTCGATCGCGTCGAGCAGCTTTTGCCCGCGATAAAGCGCTGGTCCGGGCATTTCGAGATCCAGACCCGCGTTCATGCTCTCCGCCGTGGTCTTGACGGCGGTCCAGTCAGAGACCACGACGCCGTCAAAGCCGTATTCGTCTTTCAGCAGGTCGGACAACAGCCACTTGTGCGCGCTGGTATAGGTGCCGTTGAGCTTGTTGTAGGAGCACATGACGGCCCAGACACCCGCCGCGACCGCCGCCTCGAAGGGAGGCAGGTAGATTTCCCGCAGCGCCCGGATGCCGATATCGCTCGACATGGTCATCCGCTGATATTCGCTCTCGTTGCCGATGAAATGCTTGATCGTGGCACCGATCCCGTTCGATTGCAGTCCGTCGATATAGGCCAGCGCGATCTCGGTCGTCAGTTCGGGATCTTCGGAATAACATTCGAAGTTGCGGCCATTGAGCGGCCCGCGATGCATGTTGACCGTCGGTGCCAACAGGACGTTGGCGCCCTTGGTCCGGGTTTCCTCTGCCAGGGCCGCGGCAATCTCGCGGACAAGCTCCGGGTTCCAGCTTGACCCCAGCGCGATCCCCGCCGGGAAGACCGCCGCCGTCGGGCCGTTCTCGGTCACCCCGCCGCGCGCCCCGTTCGGGCCATCGGTGACCTTCGCCGCAGGCACACCAAGCCGTTCGATGGCGACTGTTTCCCAGAAGTTGGCACCCGCGAGGAGAGAGACCTTTTCCTCAAGCGTCAGTTTTTGCAGAGTGTCTTCAACCCAGGCAGTATCCATCATCATTCCTTCTAAATTTTTGGCTTCGATCAAAGCCGCACGCCGGATTCCGCATCAAAGAGCGAGAGGGTGCGGGACGAGAAACCAAGCTCCATTTCAGTGCCGCGCGGCGGATTGAGCTTCAGCTCGCTGCCAAAGCGGACCGACGCCTTCTGACCTGCCGTGGTGCCCCACAGCACGCTGTCGGCCCCCATCGACTCGGATACCTTGACGGTGAAAGGCAGGCGCAAAGGCAGGTCCCCGGCATCGACGAACAGATGCTCTGGCCGGATGCCCAGCACCGCAGTGACGGTCTTCCCGACCGGCGCGTCAAAGGCATAGTCGGATACGTCAATTTCCGGTCCGTCATTGATCACGAAGACGGTCTTGCCCGCCTCTGAGCGCAGGCTGCCGTCAAAGAAATTCATGCCGGGCGAACCGACAAACCCCGCCACGAAAAGGTTCGCAGGGCGTTCGTAGATATCCTCGGGCGAGGCAAGCTGCTGGATCACGCCGTTCTGCATGACGGCGATGCGGGTGGCCAGGGTCATGGCTTCGACCTGATCATGGGTCACATAGATCATGGTTTTGCCGATGGTCTGGTGCAATTCCTTCAGCTCGACCCGCAGTTCCGCGCGCAGCTTGGCGTCGAGGTTCGAAAGGGGTTCGTCGAAGAGATAGATATCGGCATCCCGCACCAGCGCCCGCCCGATGGCCACGCGCTGGCGCTGACCACCGGACAGGGCCGCCGGGCGCCGCTTCAGATAGGGTTCGATCTGGAGCATCTTTGACACCCGGTCGATACGCCGCGCGATCTCGTCCTTGGGCATCTTCGCCATGCGCAGGCCAAAGCTCAGGTTTCCCTCGACCGTGGTCTGCGGGTAAAGCGCGTAGGACTGGAAAACCATCCCGATGCCGCGATCCTTCGGTTCCGCGAGGGTCTTGTCCTCGCCACCGATGCGGACCTTGCCGCCGGTGACGTCGATGAGCCCCGCAATCGCGTTGAGCAAGGTCGACTTGCCACAGCCAGAGGAGCCGAGCAGTACGATAAACTCGCCTTCTGCAATCAACAGGTTGAGGTCTTTCAGTACGCTTACAGCACCAAATTGGACGTCGAGATTTTCGATTGAAACTTCAGCCATGTCTTATCCCTTCACGGCGCCGGCTGCGATACCGCGCACAAACCAGCGCCCGGAAGCCAGATAGATTATCAGGGGAACCGCAGCGGTAAGGATGGTTGCGGCCATGTTCACGTTGTAGGCTTTCTCGCCCTGCGTCGAATTGACGATGTTGTTCAGAAGGACCGTCATCGGCTGGTTGTCTGATCCGGCAAACACCAGGCCGAACAGGAAGTCGTTCCAGATGTGTGTGCTTTGCAGGATGACCGCGACGATCAGGATCGGCGGCGAGAGCGGCAGGATCAGCCGGATGAAGATGACCCAGAAGCCACCGCCATCGACCCGGGCCGCGCTGAACAGATCACGGGGCAGCCCGGCATAATAGTTGCGGAACAGGAGCACCATGATCGGCATGCCAAAGATCACGTGAATGGCGACGATCCCGGCAAGGCTGTTGTAAAGCCCCACCTGGCTCAGCATCCGCACCAGCGGGTAGATGAAGACCTGATAGGGAATGAAGGCCGCAACAAGCAGGATGCCAAAGATCAGCTCGGTGCCTTTCGGACGCCAGAACGACAGGGCATAGCCCGTCACCGCCCCCAGCAGGATCGACAGCACCGTCGCGGGCACCATGATCATGACCGAGTTGAAGAATCCGACCGACAGGCCATTGCAGTTCAGGCCCGTGCAGGCGGAGTTCCAGGCCGTGATCCAGGCCTCCAGCGTCGGGGCGTCCGGCAGGGCAAAGATCGAAGTGACGCGGATTTCATCCATCGTCTTCAGCGAGGTCACGACCATCACGTAGAAGGGCATCAGGAAGAAGGCCGCCGAGATCACCAGAAAGGCATAGACGCCGGTGCGGGCCAATGTCTTTTCAGAATTCGCACGCATGATCATGCCTCCGCTTTCTGCGCCATGTAGCGGCGCGCGTAATACATCGGAACCAGGATCGCGATGACGGCGACAAGCATCATGATCGCGCCCGCATTCGCCAGGGCGACGTTCTGGCGGGCAAACAGGTTCTCCATCACGAACTTGGCAGGCACTTCGGTGGCATTCCCCGGGCCGCCGCCGGTCAGGGCCACGACGAGGTCATAGGCCTTGACCACCGAGACAGCGAGCAGCACGGTGGCCGTTGCCGCCATCGGCGCGATGATCGGCAGAACAATGGACGTATAGACACGCCATTTCGCGATGCCGTCGATCCGCGTGGCTTTCCACAGGTCCTCGTCGACGCCCCGCAGGCCCGCCAGCAGGATGGCCATGACCAGCCCGCTGCCCTGCCACACGGCGGCAAGGACAAGGATATAGATCGCCCGGTCGGGCTGCACGATCCAGTCGAAGGTGAAGCTCTCGAACCCAAGGCCCCTGACCGCGGCCTGAATGCCGAAACCGGGGTTCAGCACCCACTGCCAGACCAGGCCGGTGACCACGAAAGACATGGCGTAGGGATAAAGGAAAACCGTGCGAAAGAACGCCTCGCCCCGGATCCGCTGATCCATCATGATCGCCATGATAAAGCCGAAGACCAGGCAGATTGCGATGAAGAGCACGCCGAACACGATCAGATTGGTCACCGCCACCTGCCAGGCCGGCAGTTTCAACAGCAATTCGTACTGGTGGAAGAAATTGAATTTGTAGATGGGCAGAAGTTTGGAGTTGGTCAGGGAAATGACGAACGTCCAGACAGTCGAGCCGACAAGTGCAACAAGCACGATGATCCAGACCGGCAGCATCGCCAGATAGACATGCGCGCGCGTTCCCGAAAATTTAGCCATCGCCAGATCCTCCATTGACGCGTGGGTGGTGCGCGCCGCAGGCAGCCCTGCGATGCGCATTTCTGGTCGGACTCAGGATTAGTAGTTTTCCAGGATGCCCGCGACGGTTTCGACGTAGTCGTCGGCGGTCGCATCGGGGTTGACCCAAAGCACCTTCAGCTCGGACCCCAACGCCCCAAGCTTCTCGGGCGAGAAGTTGATGAAGAGCGCCATGACCGAATTGCCGTCCGAGATCGCCTTGGCCCCCGCCGCCGCACAGGCGTTGAACTTGGATGTGTCCACGCCTGAGCGTACCGGCAGCGACCCCATGGTCGCGGTGAACTCGGCCTGAACCTCGACAGAGGTGGTGACCTCGGCCAGTTTGGTCTGCGCTTCGGTCAGCCCATCGCCCTTGGCGGGCATCGCCCAGACATCCCCGGCCACAACCAGCGGGGCCTGGTTCGGACCGACACCGCAAAGCACTTCTTTGCCGGGGGTAAAGCCTGCGGCACCGATTTCGCCAATCGCCCAGCCGCCCATGATGAAGAAGCCCGCTTCGCCGTTCAGGATCATCTGATTGGTGATGTTCCACTGACGGCCCGAGACGCCGGAATCCGCATAGCTCGGCAGTTTCGCCATGATCTCTGCCACCGGGCGGAATGCGTCGGAACGGACGAACTCGGCGCCATCGGGTCCGGTGAACTTGCTCCACTCCTCGGTCCCGAGGACCGATGCAAGCACCGCCTGGAATGTGTTCATGAACCAGACGTCGCGGTCACCCGCCTGGGCAAAGGGCACAATGCCCGCTTCGCGCAGCTTGTCGCCGGTTTCAAAGAATTCGTCCCAGGTTTGCGGCATTCCGGCACCCACCTTGCCGAGCGCATCCGCAGAAGCGAAGAGGAAGTTGGTGCCCTGAAGCTGGATCGGCACGCCGTAGATGTGCCCGTCCCGGGTCACGGCATCCAGCACGGCCTGGGGCATGACGCTGGCCCAGTCATTCGCTTCGGCCACAGCATCAATCGGTGCCAGAACGGCGCTGTCGACAAGGTTGTCGATATCCGCGCCAAGGTTGAATTGCGCCGCGTCGGGCGGGTTGCCACCGACCATCCGGCTGATCGCGGATGTCTTCGCGGCGTCACTGCCGGCCACGGCCTGGTCGATCCATTCGCCGCCGGTGTCACCGTAGGCATCAGCAATCACGCCAACGCCCGCCGACTCCGCAGCGGATGTCCACCAATGAATGACCTCCGCAGATTGCGCGTTCGCAGTCACGGCCGTCGTCGCGGTCATGGCAAGAGCCAGAGCAAAATACTTCATTTATCCTCCCAATCGGCGACTGACCTATTCCTGGCGGTCGCCCCAAATCCGTTTGTGGTTTCGCATGCCTGACTTTACACCTCTCAAAGTCCATACGTGGCGGTTGGTATAGGCGCTAACATGATAGTCGAAAAATTATTTAACGCTCTTGAGTGTTATTGGAAAAATAATATCACTCGGGGAATGGGGTAAGTTTGCGGCGTGTCTGTCGCTACTTGTGGTTGCAGACCCAGCCTTCGGCCCGCAGACGGTCTTCGCCCCGGTTCATGATCTCGCGCAAGCAAAGCAGCCGTTGGTCCGGCCACCAAACGCTTTGATCTGGCTTAAACGGATCGCCACCCGTTATGATGCACCTCATGACCTCGACCACCGACATACCGCTTCCCTTGCGCAATGCCCGTGTTCACGAGGCGTTCGGACCGGGTGCGGTAAGTTTTGCGGCCGTTGCGGCGGCGCGGGCCGGAACTGTGCTGTGGATCCGGGAAGCCTGGCAGACAGAGGCCATCAATCCGATGGGACTGTCGGTCTTCTTCGACCCGTCGAAACTGCTGCTGGCCCAGACCAGGGACCAGACCGAATCGCTCGCCATCGCGGAAGAGGCGCTTAAGGACGGCGCGGTACCGCTGGTCATTATCGAGACCAGCCGCCCGCTTGATCTGCGCATGGGGCGACGGTTGCTGCTTGCCGCAAAGGCGGGCCAGGCCACCGGATTGTGCCTGATCCCCGAAGGCATGGGCGGCAACGCTGCCGAAACCCGGTGGCATTGCACCCCGGTTTTCGATGCCGATGACTCGACTCTGATGCGCTGGGAAACTATCAAGAACAAATCAGGAACATTGGGGGCCTGGCATGTTCGATGGCATACAACGGCGCGTCGTCTCGATGTGGTTTCCCCGGCTGGCAAGCGACCGGGTTCTGCGGACGTGCCCGGTTGAAGGTCCCTTCGCGCTGACACTCAAACAGGCAAATGCAGAACGGCTGCATTGCCTGAACATGGAGGCCGAGCGGCAGGGCCTGTACCGGGGGATGACCCTTGCCGATGCGCGCGCCTTTTGTCCCGGTCTGTTCAGCCGTCCGGCCGATCCTGTTGCGGACACGGGCTTCCTGCATGTGCTGCGCCGCTGGGCCACGCGCTATTGCCCATGGGTCGGGATCGAGGGCGATGATGGCCTGGTACTGGACATCACCGGCTCCGCGCATCTGTTCGGCAGCGAGGCGATGATGTTGGCCGATATGCGCCAGCGGTTGAGCCGTGCCGGGCTGACCGCGCGGATCGGGCTGGGCGATACGCGCGGCGCGGCCTGGGCACTGGCCCATCACGGCGAAGGCCGGACCGAAACCGGGGCGCCACTGGAGGCTTTGTCGGATTTGCCCGTTGCCGCGCTGCGGCTGGAAGAAGCCACCATTACGGGTCTGCAACGGCTGGGCCTGCGCAGGATCGGTGACCTGGAAAGCGCCGCCCGCGCCCCACTGGCCCGGCGCTTCGGCCCGGACCTGCTGCTGCGGCTGGATCAGGCGCTTGGCCGTCAGCCGGAACAGGTCACCCCGCTGTCCGAGCCGCCCCATTACGGGATCCGCTTGAGCCTGCCTGAGCCAATCGGCCTGTCGGATGACGTGATGGCGGCCACATCGCGCCTGCTGGACCAGCTTTGCGCCAAGCTGAAAGCGCAGGAAGCCGGGGCGCGGGTGCTCTGCCTGACGCTGCGCCGGGTCGATCAAGAGGCACAGGCGGTCGAATTACGCCTGGCCAGCCCGCTCCGTGACGCCGCGCGCATCCTGCCGCTGTTCGCGCGCGGTGTGGGTGAGGTCGATGCCGGTTATGGGATCGACCAGATACGATTGGAGGCGGTGCAGGTTGAGCCGCTGCCGGTGCATCAGGTCAGCCATGTGTCTACGGGACGGGCGGACCAGCTGGATGACCTGATCACCCGGATCGGCACCCGGATCGGGCTGGAGAATGTGCAGCGTTTCCTGCCCGCCGACAGCCATATCCCCGAGCGCAGTTTCCTGATCGCCGCCGCTGCCTGGTCCGAACCGGGCGGATCGTGGGTGGCCCCGCGCCCGCGCCCTGTGCGCCTGTTTCCGCCGGAATCGATTACCGGAACCGGGGCACGCCCACCCCGTCAGTTCCGTTGGCGGCGTATGTCACTGACCACGGCGCGGGCGACGGGGCCGGAACGGATCGCCCCGGAATGGTGGCTGCCCGATGACAACTGGCGCAGCGGAATACGAGACTACTGGCATGCGGAAACCCGGCAAGGGCGGCGGCTGTGGCTGTTCTACACGCCGCAAAACCCCGGCTGGTTCGTGCAGGGGGAATTCGCATGACAGCAATCCCGCGTAATGACCGCGCCATGAACCCACCGGGGGATTTTGGCCCGCGCAACACCTATGCCGAGCTCTGCGTGACCACCAATTTCACCTTCCTCACCGGCGCGTCCCATCCCGAAGAACTGGTCGTTCGGGCAGCGGAGCTTGGCCTGGCCGCCATCGCCATCACGGACCGCAATTCTCTGGCCGGGGTGGTGCGGGCCTACCGGGCGTTGAAAGAACTGCGGCGGGATATGGAAAACGACATCCGCATCCGTTCGCAGCACCAGATCGATCACTGCTCGCGTCAGGAGGTGGGGCAGCCCAGCCCGATCACGCGGCCGGATACCGTGCATTTGCCAAAGCTGATCGTCGGATGCCGCCTTGTCCTGCGGGACAGCGCGGTGGACTGGATCGCCCTGCCGCGCGACAAGGCGGCCTATCAGCGGCTGACGCGGCTTTTGACCCTGGGCAAGCGGCGGGCGGAAAAAGGCGGCTGCCATCTTGACCGGGCGGACCTGTATGAAGGTTGCGCGGGCATGATCCTGATCGCGCTGCCACAGGGCAGGCTGCACGCCGCCGCACCGCATATCCGGCAGATGCAGCGCCGCTTCCCCGGCCATGTCTTTCTGGGGGCGGCGCCGCGCTATGACGGCTCCGATCAGGCCTATCTGAGGGAATGCGCCCGGCTGGCACTTGGAACTTCGGCACCGATGGTGGCGGTAGGGGATGTGCTGATGCACCGGGCCAGCCGTCGGCAATTGGCCGATGTGCTGACCTGCATGCGGGAACATATCACGATTGACCGGATCGGCACCCGCGCCCTGGCCAACAGCGAACGCCGGTTGAAAGGGCACGCGGATATGGCGCGGGTGTTCCGCGACCATCCCGCCGCCCTGCGCCGCACGCTGGAGATCACCACCCGGTGCAGCTTTGACCTGGGCGAACTCAGTTATGAGTATCCCGATGAGATATCCCAAGGCGAAACCCCGCAGGCACGGCTTGAGCGACTGACACGCGACGGGCTGAAACGGCGCTATCCGGCAGGCGCGCCGCAGCGGGTCCATGACCTGATAGACAAGGAATTGAAACTGGTCGAGGAACTGGGCTTTCCGGCCTATTTCCTGACCGTTTACGATATTGTCCAGTTCGCCCGCGCGCAGGGCATCCTGTGTCAGGGGCGCGGCTCAGCGGCCAATTCGATCCTGTGCTACCTGCTGGGCATCACCGATGTCTCCCCCGATCAGATCGCCATGGTGTTCGAGCGTTTCATCTCCAAACACCGGGGCGAACCACCCGATATCGACGTGGATTTCGAACATGAACGCCGCGAGGAGGTGATCCAGTGGATCTACGAAAAATACGGCCGCCACCGCGCCGGGCTCTGCGCCACGGTGATCCATTTCCGCAGCCGCGCCGCGATCCGCGAAGTCGGCAAGGTGATGGGGCTGTCACAGGATGTGACGGCAAGCCTGTCCGGGCAAATCTGGGGCATGTCCGATGGTGGAGCCGACCCGGACAGGGTCAAGGAGCTTGGCCTTGATCCGACCGACCGACGCCTTGCCCAGACCATCCGCCTGATCAGAGAGATCATCGGCTTTCCCCGTCACCTGTCCCAGCATGTGGGCGGTTTCGTCATTACCAAGGGGCGGCTGGATGAGCTTGCCCCCATCGAAAACGCGGCGATGGAGGACCGCACCATCATCGAATGGGACAAGGACGATATCGACACGCTGAACATCCTCAAGGTCGATGTGCTGGGGCTGGGGATGCTGTCCTGCATCCGCAAGGCCTTCGACCTGATGCGCGACCACGAGGGGCATGACCTGAGCATCGCCGCTGTTCCGCAAGAGGATACCGCCACCTATGACATGCTTTGCCTGGCCGATGCGGTGGGGGTGTTTCAGGTGGAAAGCCGCGCCCAGATGAATTTCCTGCCCCGGATGCGGCCACGGACCTTTTATGATCTGGTGATCGAGGTCGCCATCGTCCGCCCGGGCCCCATCCAGGGCGGCATGGTGCAACCCTATATCAAACGGCGACAGGGGCTTGAAAAGGCCGAGCCTTTCGGCCCCGCGCTGGAGGCCGTGACGCGCCGCACCCTCGGCGTGCCGCTGTTTCAGGAGCAGGCATTGCAGATCGCCGTGGTCGGCGCGGGTTATAGCCCGGAAGAGGCCGACCATCTGCGCCGCTCGCTGGCCTCGTTCAAGCGGATGGGCACGATTGGCACACACCGGGATAAATTCATCAAGGGCATGCTGGCCAACGGCTACAGCCCCGAAATCGCCGAACGCTGTTTCGGCCAGATCGAGGGTTTTGCCGATTACGGTTTTCCCGAAAGCCACGCGGCGGCCTTTGCGATGCTCGCCTATGTCTCGGCCTGGCTGAAATGCCATTACCCGGCGATCTTTGCCTGTGCCTTGCTGAATTCACAGCCGATGGGCTTCTACGCACCTGCCCAGATCGTGCGCGACGTCCGCGAACACCGGGTCGAGGTCCGCCCGATCTGCGTCAATGCCAGTCATTGGGACAACAGGCTGGAACGCCGCGCCGACGGGGCACTGGCCCTGCGGCTGGGCTTTCGGCAGATCAAGGGCTTCAAAGAGGAGGATGCCGGCTGGATCGTGGCCGCCCGGGGCAATGGCTACCGCGATCCTGAATCGGTCTGGTTGCGCGCCGGAGTGGCCCCCGTGGTGTTGGAACGGCTGGCCGAGGCCGATGCCTTTACCGATATGGGACTGACCCGGCGCGATGCACTCTGGCAGGTGCGGGCCATTCGCGGGCAGGCCCCGTTGCCCTTGTTCAACGATCCCCTTGACGGCGAGAGCATTCACGAACCCACGATTGTGCTGCCGCAAATGCAGCTGGGTGAAGAGGTTGTCGAAGATTACGTCTCTATGCGTCTGACCTTGCGCGCCCATCCCATGGAATTGCTGCGCCCCACCATTCCCGGGCTGGTCACACATGACAGCCTGCATAACGT
The DNA here is from genome assembly GCF_027213915.1 of Sulfitobacter sp. G21635-S1. Taxonomy (NCBI): domain Bacteria; kingdom Pseudomonadati; phylum Pseudomonadota; class Alphaproteobacteria; order Rhodobacterales; family Roseobacteraceae; genus Sulfitobacter; species Sulfitobacter sp. G21635-S1. Next base: position 154,438 of record NZ_JAPWGV010000005.1, on the reverse strand, counting down.
GCCGCTGGGGCGTTACAGCGTCTGCGGCCTTGTCATCACCCGTCAGCGCCCCGGCACGGCATCAGGCGTTATTTTCCTGACGCTCGAAGATGAAACCGGGGTCTCGAATGTGGTGGTCTGGCCAAAGGTCTATGAGCAGTTCCGCCGCATCGTCATGGGCGGGCGCCTGCTGCGCGTGACAGGCTACCTGCAACGCGAAGGCATCGTCGTACATCTGATCGCCCAGCAGATCGAAGACCTCTCGCCCCGCCTGTCCGATCTCGGCCACCCGATGGACAGCGCCATCGGCCAGACAACCTCCAAAACAGATACCGCCCCGCGCCCCCTGCCACCCCCACGTGCAACGCACCCGAGGGATCAGGCCAAGCGGCTGTTCCCGAGCCGGGACTTTCATTAACCGCGGAAGCATTCGACCCCATTGAAGAAACATCGGCATAGTGGCGTTCTTTATCAAGCGCGCGGTCTCGATATAGCGTCCGACCTTAAACCTGAGACACGAATACCCTGCCACGCCTGCGGCGTTCTCGGGACATTCGTGTCACGATGATTCAGATAAAAGATCGGGCGCTTTAGGCCTCCGCAAGATCGACCCGACCCTACAACCGGTATGATCCGGGCGTCCGGCTGGTCCATTTGCGAAAGGCGCGATGGAAATTCGCAGGGGCGGAAAAGCCGGTGTCAAAGGCGATTTGTTCGATGCTCTCCGTGCCTTGCTGAAGCGCGCGGATGGCGATGTCGCGGCGCAATGCGTCCTTTATATTCTGAAAGGATGTTCCTTCCTCTTTCAGGCGACGGTTCAGCGTCCGGGGCGTCATCTTCAGGGCCTGGGCCGCCTCCAGAAGCTGACAGCTCTGCCATGCCGCGCCGTAAAGGAAGGCGCGGACACGCAGGCTGTTCGTATGCGCGCGCGAGCCGGTGAAGATCCAGTCAAGCGGCGCACGTTCAAGAAACACGGATGCCTCGGCGGGACTGCGGGCGATCGGGCTCGCGAATTGGCGCGGATCGAACAGGATGCTGGTCTGCGCTGCCTCAAACGCGACCGGACAGGGGAAGACAACCGCGTAATCGGCGGCAAAATCCGGACGGGAAAAGGCAAATCGCACCACTTTCACACCCGTTTCCGACCCACTGAGCCAGGACAGGAGCCCATGCGCCAGTTTCAGGATCAGCATGTGACCAAATCGCTGCGGGGCAGTTTCACGCAGGTAAGGGACCAATGCCAGTTCCACCTCCTCCGGGTTGCTCCGCAATTCCAGGCGGAAATCATCCAAAAGCAGGTTCCAGAACGTCGTGAACCGAAACAGAGCCGAAACCAGGCTGCGCGCCTCACGCTGCACGGTCAACAGATGCTGCAGGGCGCGGGGGCGGATCGGACGGCTCCAGAGCCCCATCATTTCATCCCCGGTCTCCGGCGCGGCGAGCTGATAGAGCCGGGCGATTTCTTCCAGCGTAACGCGCTGCGCGGGCGCCATCGGGCCGGTTTGCAGCCCTGAACGCTGCAGAAGGGAGGTCATTGCGTCCGGCGTGCATCGGGCGTTCAGCGCATCGAGCCAGTCCTGGATGAAACCCGCTGAAACGGTCGTCAGAGAGATGGGGTCATGACTGCTCATCTAGAGGCCCTGTATGGCGTGATCGGATAAGAACTTGGCAAAAGATGAGCTTATTGGCAAGGAAAGCAGCGGTTAGATGACGGGAAACCATAGTCGCTGCCGGAGAGCCAGTCATGTCCTATCAGCCGCCCCTGCAGGATTTGATGTTTTGCATCGAACATCTGTCCCACTGGGAAAACCTGTCCGCACTGGATGTGTATTCCGATTGCGAACTGTCCGATATCGGCGCCGCGCTGGACGGCTATGCCCGGTTCTGCACCGAACAGGTCGCGCCCTTGTCCCAGGTCGGGGACAGGCTGGGCGCCCGGTTCGACAAGGGCCGTGTGACCATGCCCGAAGGCCACGCCCGGGCCTATGCGCAGTTTGTCGAGATGGGCTGGCAGGCGCTGATCCACCCGGTGGAACATGGCGGCGTCGGGCTGCCGCGCGTGGTTGGCGCGGCAGCGGTCGAGATGCTGAATGCCGCCGACATGAGCTTTGGCCTCTGCCCGCTGCTGACCGATGGGGCGATCGAGGCCCTGTTGCTGACCGGCTCGGACGAACAGAAAGCCACCTACCTCGGGCCGCTGATCGCAGGGCGCTGGTCCGGCACGATGAACCTGACCGAACCGCAGGCAGGCAGCGATCTGGGCCGGGTAACGACAAAGGCGGTACGGCGCGCAGATGGCAGCTTTGGCATCACCGGCACCAAGATTTTCATCACCTATGGCGCCCATGATCTGACCGAGAACATCATTCACCTCGTGCTGGCGCGCATACCGGATGCACCAGCCGGGCCCAAGGGGCTGAGCCTGTTCATCGTGCCGCAGAAACTGGTGGAAACGGACGGAACACCGGGGGCCGAGAACGCAGTCAGCTGTGTGAGCATCGAACATAAACTGGGCGTGCATGCCAGCCCGACAGCCGTGCTGGATTACGATGACGCTGCCGGGTTTCTGATCGGCCAAGAAAACTGCGGGCTGGAGCACATGTTCATCATGATGAACGCGGCGCGGTTTTCGGTGGGGGTGCAGGGCGTTGCGATTTCCGACCGGGCCTATCAGCGGGCGCTGGCCTATGCAGGGGGCCGCGTGCAAGGCCGCCCGGTGAACGGTCTGGGCAAAGACGCCGTCCCGATCATCGACCACCCGGACGTGCGCCGCATGCTCCTGCGGATGCGCAGCCTGACTGAAGGCGGACGGGCGATGGCAGCCGCGACTGCGGGGCTGCTGGATGTCGCGCATCATGGAGATGACCCCGAGGCACGCGCCCTGGCCGAATTCATGGTCCCGCTGGTCAAGGGCTTTTGTTCGGAACGCGCGGTCGAGGTCGCGTCCCTGGGTGTGCAAATCCACGGCGGCATGGGATTCATCGAGGAAACAGGGCCCGCGCAGCACTACCGCGACGCCCGCATTCTGCCGATTTACGAGGGCACCACGGCCATTCAGGCCAATGACCTTCTGGGGCGCAAGGTGATGCGGGACGGGGGGGCGACAGCCCGTCTTTTCGCCAGCCGGATTGCGCAAACCGAAGCGCAGCTTGCCAGCGGTGACGCCTCGGCTCGGGCGATCGGCACAAGCCTCGCACAGGCGCGCAGTGCATATGAAACCGCGTTGGACTGGATGCTGGAAAACAGCCGCAAGAACATCGACAGGGCCTTTGCCGGCTCTGTCCCCTTCCTGATGCTGTCGGGCACATTGGCGGCGGGCTGGATGCTTGGCAAGGGCGCCCTTGCGGCGCATGCCGCGCGCGCCGCCGGACAGGACAGCGCGTTCATGACCCGGAAGATCGCGACCGCCCTGTTCTTTGCCCGGCACATTCTGCCCGAATGCACCACCGAACAAACCCGCATCCTGCTGGGCGCGCCCAGCCTGCTGGACGCGACTTTCCCTGATTAATCCCACAAAAGGAACCAACCGATGAATGATGTCGTGAACCCCGATACCTACGAACGCCTCGCCATTTCCGCGCGTGACAACGGCTTGTATGTCGTGACGCTGAACCGCCCTTCCAAACGCAACGCTCTGGATGTGGCCACGATCGAGGAACTGATCCGCTTCTTCAGCGGCGCGCGGATGGCGGGTGTCAGGGCCGTATTGCTGGCCGGAGAGGGCGACCACTTCTGCGCCGGTCTCGATCTGGTCGAACATTGGAAGGCCGACCGCAGCCCCGATGACTTCATGCATGTCTGCCTGCGCTGGCACGAGGCCTTCAACAAGATGGAATATGGCGGCGTGCCGATCATCGCCGCGTTGCAGGGCGCGGTTGTCGGCGGCGGGCTGGAACTGGCCAGCGCCGCCCATGTGCGGGTGATCGACCCGGGCACCTATTTTGCCCTTCCCGAAGGCCAGCGCGGGATCTTTACCGGCGGCGGCGCAACGATCCGGGTGTCTGACATGATCGGCAAGTACCGGATGATCGACATGATCCTGACCGGGCGCGTCTACCAGGGGCAAGAGGCCGTCGATCTGGGTCTGGCGCAATATATCACCGAAGACGGGGGCAGCTTTGCCAAGGCGATGGAACTGGCGGAAAAGGTCGCGCAGAATCTGCCGCTGACGAACTTCGCGATCTGCTCGGCTGTCAGCCACATGAACAACATGTCCGGTCTGGACGCCGCCTTTGCCGAAGCCTTCGTGGGCGGAATCGTCAACACCCAGTCGGCCGCGCGCGCGCGCCTCGAAGCCTTCGCCAACAAGACCGCGGCCCGTGTACGGCCCAACAGCTAAGTCAGGCGTGATCAGCTTTGCCGCCGGGGAGGCTGGCCGGGAAGGCATGGCCGATTCCGCCGTCGCGAAACTGATCGCCTGCCCCAATGGCCCGCGCAATTTGGCGAACCTTCCGGAGAGGTTCGTCAAATCCGGCACCAAACCCAAACAGGGAAAGGATAATTTGTGAAAAGTGGTGAGCCGTGTTGGGTTCGAACCAACGACCTACTGATTAAAAGTCAGTTGCTCTACCAACTGAGCTAACGGCCCACTAGGACGCGTATCTAGAAAGGTGAGCGAGGGGGGTCAAGCCCTTAATCCACGATTCTTCAGCTGTCCGCTGGATTAGTCAGGCAGGCGGGGTTATATGCGCGAAATGAGCAGTGATACGACATCCGGTTTGCCCTTCATGAAAATGCACGGGCTTGGCAACGATTTCGTTGTTGTCGACGTGCGCACGCTGGCAACTCAGATCACGCCCGGCATGGCAAAAGCCATCGGAGATCGCCATTTCGGCGTCGGCTTTGACCAGCTTGCCGTGATTTCCAAAGGAACCGGCGACGCGCATCTGACCTTTTACAATGCCGACGGATCGCTATCGGCGGCCTGCGGCAACGCGACACGCTGCATCGCCCGCTATCTGATGGATGAAACGGGTGTGGCCCGCCTGCACCTGACAACCGACCGCGGCGATCTTTACGCCGAGGATCAGGGTGGCGGCATCACATCGGTCAACATGGGCCAGCCGCAACTGCTGTGGCACGAGGTGCCGCTGGCGCAGGAGATGGACACGCTGACCTTGCCCATAGACGGCGCGCCGACAGCGACCGGTATGGGCAACCCGCATTGCACCTTCTTTGTCGAGGATGCCGGCGCGGTTGAGCTTGAAACTTTCGGCCCGGCGATAGAACACCACCCGCTTTATCCGCAACGCACCAATGTGCAGGTCGCGCAGGTGGTGGGGCCGGACCACATCCGCATGCGGGTCTGGGAACGCGGTGTGGGGGTGACATGGGCCTCCGGCTCATCCTCCTGCGCCTGTGCGGTCGCCGCAGCGCGGCGCGGCCTGACGGGACGCAAGGTGCAGATCGACCTCGACGGTGGCACCCTGCACATAGACTGGCGCGAGGACGGCGTGTGGATGACCGGCCCGACCGTACATGTCTTTTCCGGCACCCTGACATCCGCATTCCTGGACAGCATCGCATGAACGCCCCGGTCTTTTCCAACCACGGCTGCCGCCTGAACGCCTATGAAGTTGAGGCGATGAAGGACCTTGCCGGACAGGCCGGTCTGGCCAATGCCGTTGTGGTCAACACCTGCGCTGTCACGGCAGAGGCTGTGCGCAAGGCGCGCCAGGACATCCGCAAGCTGCGCAAGGCCCATCCCGATGCCCGTCTGATCGTCACCGGATGCGCGGCCCAAACCGAACCCGATACCTTTGCCAGCATGGCCGAGGTTGATGCAGTGATCGGCAACACCGAAAAAATGCAGCCGGGCACCTGGCAGGGCCTCGCTGCGGACTTCATCGGAGAGACGGAATCGGTTCAGGTCGACGACATCATGTCCGTAACTGAAACTGCCGGGCACCTGATCGACGGATTCGGGACCCGCAGTCGCGCCTATGTGCAGGTGCAGAACGGCTGCGACCATCGCTGTACCTTTTGCATCATTCCCTATGGCCGGGGCAATTCACGTTCCGTCCCGGCAGGTGTCGTCGTGGATCAGATCAAGCGGCTGGTCGACAAGGGGTTCAACGAGGTGGTTCTGACCGGCGTCGACCTGACCTCATGGGGCGCGGACCTTCCGGCGGCACCGCGTCTGGGCGATCTGGTCATGCGCATCCTCAGGCTGGTCCCGGATCTGCCGCGCCTCAGGATCAGTTCCATCGATTCCATCGAGGTGGATGACAACCTGATGGCCGCCATCGCGACCGAACCCCGCCTGATGCCCCATCTGCACCTCAGCCTGCAGCATGGCGATGACATGATCCTGAAACGGATGAAGCGGCGGCACCTGCGCGATGACGCCATCGCTTTCTGCAACGAGGCGCGCAGGCTGCGCCCTGACATGACCTTTGGCGCAGATATCATCGCGGGCTTTCCGACCGAAACGGAAGCGATGTTCGACAATGCCCTGCGCATGGTTGATGAATGCGATCTGACATGGCTGCATGTCTTTCCCTATTCCGCCCGCCCCGGCACCCCGGCTGCGCGGATGCCGGCGGTCAACGGCCGCACGATCAAGGAGCGCGCCGCCCGCCTGCGTGCCGCTGGTGAGGCGCAGGTTCAGCGCCATTTGCAACAGCAAGTCGGCCAGACCCACCATATCCTGATGGAAAGCCCGACCATGGGCCGCACCGAACAATTCACCGAAGTCCATTTCGATACGCCGCAGGTCGAGGGCGCGATTGTCACGGCCAAAGTAACCGGAAAATCTCGGAACGCGCTGATCGCCTGAATTGGCAACCGCCCCGCGACTTTCAGTACAATTTCTGATTGAATTGCTGTAGTTTCCCCGCAAAGGCGGCGGGGGCATATGAAAGATCAACATCTATTTGATTGCGGTTTTCTGGCAGAGGCCTCCCCGGCACTCAGGGAGACGATGGCCGCGCTCGCGACGGAAACAACCCTGCGTGCCGGTGAGGTCCTGTTCGAGCATGGAGACCCCGGCGATACCCTCTATGCAATCCTTGAAGGCGCGCTGGAATTCAGCGTTATTTCGGTGGGGGGGCGCAAACTCTCGCTGGATGTGATGCACCCTGGCGCGGTCTTCGGAGAGATTGCCCTTTTCGACCCCGGCCCGCGCACGGCAACTGTCACCGCGCTGGAGCAATCCCGTGTTCTGGGCATCCGCAATGCCGATGCGATGTCGGCCTTGCAACGCTCTCCCGATTTCGGGATCGACATGCTGCGGCTTGCCGGAAAGCGGATGCGCTGGATGGGCTATCAGCTGTCAGAACAGGTCTTCCTGCCCCTGCCCGCCCGCCTGGCCAAGAAGGTCCTGCATCTGACCTCCCATATCTCTGATCCCGAACCATTGCTGATCCTGTCCCAGACAGAGCTGGCCGAATTCGCGGGCGCGAGCCGCGAAGCGGTTTCAAAGATCCTTTCGAGATGGGGACGCAGTGGCATTGTCAGCGCCTCCCGTGGCGGGCTGCGCCTGTTGAATCGCGACGCGCTGAGAGACCTCGCCGATATCAACGAAATCTAGAATCCAACTTTTTCAGCTTGTGTGACCCAGATCACAGACTGCCGTTACGTCAAGATTTAGCTTGGAACCATAGTGACGACGCTGCTCTGGTTCCTCGATCGCCTTATTCATCGGCGCATTGCAGGGCAAAGTTAGAAAAGTTCTGGATCAGGTTGCAGAGAGGGCGGCTAAGCCGTGCGTATCTGCCCAAGGGTGGTCTGTGCCACTGACCCGGCTCCGGTATTGTATCTGTCCCCGTTTTCCGGGCACCTCACCCATTATGAGGGCCCCCGGAAAGCAAAAGCCCTCCCGACCGCAACAGTCGGGAGGGCTTTTTAGCAAGTCGCCGCGCGCTGGATCAGTCTTCGCGCTTGTATTTGACCGAAGCCCAGAGACGCTTGTTCGTCAGGTACAGAAGAACCGCCAGCAGGGTCAGGAAGATCACACCCGCAAAACCGGCCTGTTTACGGGCCATCATCTTGGGTTCTGCCGTCCACATCAGGAAGGCCGCCACATCCATGGCTTCGTGATGGACGTCTGCTTCGTGACCGTCCGCGAACTCCACGTCATCACCCGCCAGCGGCGGTGCCATGGCAATCCAGCTGCCCGTGACGGTCGAATGACCTTCTTCATCACGGCAGGAATCGGGGATACCGCCCGCGGCGAACACCTTGTTGTAGGAACCGGGGAAATCCTCGGGTGCGCAATCCGGCGCTTCCTCGTATCCGGTCAGCAGGGAAGCGATGTACTCCGGCCCGCCAATCCCTTTGAAGAACTGGTTGATACCAAGACCGTAAGGACCATGGAAACCGGCGCGCTTCTTGGCCATCAGCGACAGGTCGGGCGCATTGTCCAAAGACGAGGCCGGGAAATGATCCACCGGAGTCGCTTCGCGGAAATCATCCAGTTCCGGGTCGAACACTTCGAACTGCTTGGCGTATTCGCGCACCTGATCTTCGGGCATGCTGGGTCCTCCGTCGTCCGCAAGTGTGCGGATCGGGACGAATTTCAGCCCGTGACAGGCCGAACAGATTTCCGTGTAGATCTGCAGACCGCGCTGCAACTGGTTCACGTCATAGGCGCCAAAAGGCCCTTCAAAGGAAAAGTCGAAATCCTCGACATGGGCTTCGCCACCGGCAGCCAGGGCACCGGTGGTGCCAAGGCCGAGTGCCACAAGGGCGGAGAGGGTCAGTTTCTTGATCATTGTCATCTCCGTCATTGCGCCGGTTTCGCAGCGGCTTTCGAGCCACCGGCCTTGGGCGCGTAATGGGCGTCGAAGTCTTCTTCGATCGTCGCCGGTTGCGGCAGCGGTTTCTCGATCACGCCAAGCAGCGGCAGGATCACCAGGAAGTACGCGAACCAATATGCCGATGCGATCAGCGAGAAGGACGCATAGGGTTCTTCCGCAGGCATCGCCCCCAGCCACATCAGGGCAAAGAAATCGATCACCAGCAGCGCGAACCACCACTTGAACATCGGACGATAGCGGCCGGAACGGACGCTGGATGTGTCCAGCCACGGCACCAGTGCCATCACCGCGATTGCACCGAACATCGCCAGCACGCCAAAGAACTTGGCGTCGATGATGCCACCGGTCACGAAGGACGCGATCTGCACAACCCAGACGTCAGAGGTAAAGGCCCGCAGGATCGCGTAGAACGGCAGGAAGTACCATTCAGGAACGATGTGCGCAGGCGTCGCCAGCGGGTTCGCCTCGATATAGTTATCGGGGTGGCCCAGGTAGTTGGGCATGAAGCCGACGATGGCAAAGAACACCGCCAGAATCACCGCAAGTGCGAAGAGGTCCTTGATCACGAAATAGGGCCAGAACGGCAGCGTGTCCTTCTGCGCCTCTTCCTTGGACCCGCGGCGCACTTCAACACCCGTGGGGTTGTTGTTGCCGGTGGAGTGGAAGGCCCAGATGTGCACGATCACGAGGCCCGCAATCACGAAGGGCAGCAGGTAGTGCAGCGAGAAGAAGCGGTTCAGCGTGGCATTATCCACGGCAGGTCCGCCCAGCAGGAAGGTCTGCAGCGACTCGCCCACAAAGGGAATCGCGCCGAACAGGCCGGTGATCACTGTCGCGCCCCAGAAGGACATCTGCCCCCAGGGCAGCACATAACCCATGAAGCCGGTGGCCATCATCAGCAGATAGATCAGCATGCCGATGATCCAGGTGATCTCGCGCGGGGCCTTGTAGGAGCCATAGTAGAGCCCCCGGAAAATATGCGCATAGACAGCTACAAAGAACAGCGAGGCGCCGTTCGCATGCAGGTAGCGCAGCATATAGCCGCCGTTCACGTCGCGCATGATGTGCTCGACCGAGCTGAACGCCAGATCGACATGCGGTGTATAGTGCATGACCAGCACGATGCCGGTGACAATCTGCAACGCCAGGCAGAAGGTCAGGACGATGCCCCAGATCCACATCCAGTTCAGGTTCTTGGGCGTGGGGATCATCAATGTGTCATAGAGCAGACCAACAACGGGCAGGCGGCGGGCAAGCCACTTTTCTGCGCCGGACTTCGGCTCGTAGTGGTCGTGAGGAATTCCAGACATCGAGTTCTCCCTTAACCCAGTTTGATCGTGGACGCGTCCACGAATTCGGCGACGGGCACCGGCAGGTTGCGCGGTGCGGGCCCTTTGCGGATGCGCCCGGCAGTGTCGTAATGCGATCCGTGGCACGGGCAGAACCAGCCGTCGAAATCACCGGCATTGCCCAGGGGCACGCAGCCAAGGTGCGTACAAACACCCATCATGACCAGCCATTCGCCGGTTTCGTCCAGCGCGCGGTTTTCGTCGGTTGCAGGCGCATTCGCCGCAATATTCGCGTTTTCGGCATTCTGATCCGGCAGGTCGCTGACATTGACGGCACGTGCCTCTTCAATCTCTTTCTCGGTGCGCCGACGGATGAACACGGGCTTGCCCAGCCATTTGACTGTCAGCTGCGTTCCTTCTGCGATCCCGCTCACATCAACGCGGATAGACGACAGCGCCAGAACATCGGCAGAGGGGTTCATCTGATTCACCAGCGGCCAGACAGCCGCGCCAACGGCGACGGCACCTGTGCCAGCGGTTGCGTAATACAGGAAATCCCTCCGGGTGCCTGCGTGATCTTCTGCGTTGGACACGGCTCTACTCCACTTCTTGGCACAGAGGCCATTGGACATACCGGGGGCGGTTCAGCCCCCTGACTTCATCGCGCTGTCTAGCGGGCTGGCGCGCGTCCGTCCAGATGGCAAAGGCGCGCAAACCGTCGCAGGCAGGGAATTATTCCTGCCAATGCCGCTGATTCAGGCCTCAGGCGGCCTGGTTGCCTGCATCGAAGGACGCGATTCGAACCCGTTGAACCACTCCGAAAGCGCATCCTTGCCGCGCCGCCAGCCGCGCGCAGCATGACGAAACTCCACATAACCCAAAGCGCAGGCTACCGCGATCTGGCCCATGTCCAGCGGGCCGCTCAGATGGCTCATCCAGCGGGCATTCAACGCGGTCAGCGCCCGGTCAACCTTGTTCCACTGCGCTTCGACCCACTCGGGCATCTGCGCGCTTTCCGGGCGAAGCCGGCCTTCATAGACCATCAAAAGCGCTGCATCCAGAATACCGTCCGCCGTTGCCTCAAGGGTCAAGGTATCCCAATGCCGCGATCCGGTGCCATAAAGCTTGCCGCCCGCGCGATCATCCAGATAAGCGCAGATCACCCGGCTGTCGTACAGCGTCGGCCCCTCCGGACGCTCCAGCGCAGGCACCTTCCCCAGCGGGTTCTGCGGCAAGAGCGCGCTGTCCGGCTCGACCGGCGTGGTGTGCATGGTTTCCAGCGTGACATCGTCAAGCTGACCGGTTTCATGCAGCAAAACCATAACCTTGCGGACATAGGGCGAAGTGGGTGAATAGGCGAGTTTCATGGCGGATCTCCTGTCGCTTTGGGGCAGTATCACAGGCGCTGTGGTGACAGGCAATGACCTGCGGCGCGCTATTTGTTGCGGTCTGCCCGCATCTGCGCGGCCAGCACCTCCACCTCACTGCCGAATCCATAGCCTGCCATATGCTCCGCCGCCGCCTCACGCACCGCATCGGGCTTGTTCTGGCTCAGTTTCCAGGTGCCGTCCACGCCGGTGATCCGCATCCGGCACGGCACGATCATCCGCATGAGCTTGTCCATGACCTCCGGCGTCATCTTGTCCGTTTTCCAGGGTGCCTTGGGAAGCAGACGCTCTTCATAGGCTGCCGACTGACGGTCCAGAAGATCGCGCAGCTCGCCGGCGGGCCGAACCTCCAGCGTTCCGGTCAGATGGACGGCGACGTAATTCCACGTCGGCACCTGATCGGGCACACCATACCAATCGGGCGAGACATATGAATCGCACCCGGAAACGGCGATTGTCACGTCAAGCGGGGTCTTGAGCGCGCGGGCAATCGGGTTCGAACGCACCAGATGCAGCTCAACCAGCGCGCCATCCTCGCTGATCAGAAAGGGCACGTGGCTGAGCATCGGGGCAGCTGCCCCCTGCGCCGCCAGAACACCAAATCCCCTGTCCCGCGCAAAGGCGATATTCCGGTCGGTATCGGCATCATGGAAAACCGGGTTCGGATGCATCGTATTCCCCTTCGTCACGCAACGATTCCTACTTGTAGACAATTCTGCGGCTTGGCAACATAAGCCTATTCTCAGGGCGGGGTGAAATTCCCCACCGGCGGTAGGGGAGCAATCCCGAGCCCGCGAGCGCCGGTGCCACCTTCGGGCGGCACCGGGTCAGCAGATCTGGTCAAAGTCCAGAGCCGACGGTCACAGTCCGGATGGAAGAGAATGCGAAGGCAAGGGGGGCCACCAGCCCCTGTTGTTGTCGTGATCGCCTTGGGTGGACGTGTCTGGACCAGAAGGAGATCACATATGACACTTGGCTATCAACGCCCCGCCCGCTTCGCCTTTGTCAAAGCTGCGTGGCACGCCGATATTGTGGACCGCGCGCTTGACGGCTTTACCGAAATCATTCCCGCCGACCGGGTCGATGTCTTCGACGTGCCCGGCGCGTTCGAAATGCCGCTCATGGCGCAGAAACTGGCCCGGCAGGACCGCTATGCCGCCATCGCCTGTGCCGCCTTCGTCGTGGATGGCGGCATCTACCGGCACGACTTTGTCGCCGCTGCGGTGGTTGACGGGCTGATGCGCGTGGGGCTTGAAACCGGTGTGCCCGTGCTGTCCGTGTCCCTGACTCCGCACCAGTATCAGGAAACCGCACATCACAATGCCATCTATCGGGACCACTTCGTGCTCAAGGGGAAAGAAGCCGCCAAAGCGGCACTGGGCATGCTTGAGGCCCTGGAACCGATCCCGGCGTAATCCGATCTTTTTGAAAAGATCGGACCGGAATTTTCGAAAATTCCGGCACCTTCAGCCCAGGTAATCCCTCAGTTCCGGCGGCGGGTTGTCCATCAACGCCGCCGCCGGTTGCGGTGCCTCCGCCACGCCGCCCGCGACAAAGATCACCTCATCCGCGATCCGGCGCACATCATCGGGCGCATGGGTCACCATGATCAGTGCCGCCCCCGTTTCCGCCACAAGGTCCTGCACCAGATCCAGCATCTCGTTGCGCAGCGCCGGTCCCAAGGCAGCAAAGGGTTCGTCCAGCAACAAAAGCGGCCGTGCCTGCACCAGCACGCGCGCCAGCGCCACACGGCCCTGCTGCCCGCCGGACAGCGCGCCGGGCCGCTTGTCCGCATATGCGCTCAGCCCCACCCGTTCCAGCGCCTGCGTCACCCGGCTGCGGTCCTCCGCGCTCAGCCGCATATCGGGGTTGATCCCCAATCCGACATTCTGCGTCACGCTCAGGTGCGGAAACAGGTTGTTGTCCTGAAACAACATCGTCATGGGCCGTGCGCCCGGGGCCGCTTGCGTGATGTCCTGCCCCTGCCAGATCAACCGCCCTGCCGTCAGCGGCACGAACCCGCCCAGCGCCCCCAGCAGCGTCGATTTTCCCGCGCCCGAAGGGCCGATCACCGCATATTTCCGACCCTGTTCAAGCGTCATGTCAGCGGACAACCGAAAACTGCCCAGCGTGATTTCCGCTTTCTCAATCCGCAGCATGCCAGCGCCCTCCCCTGTCGCAAATCCAGAACACGCCCAGCGCCATGACCAGCAGCAGCACCGCCGCGCCGGCAGCCGCCTGCATCTGGTAGGACCCCATCAGCCGGTACATCTGCAATGGCAAGGTGGCACGGTCCGGATCGGCAAAAAGCGCAATCACGCCCAGATCCCCGATCGACAGCGCCCCCGTCAGCCCCGCCGCAAAGCCGACCTGAGGCCGCAGGCGCGGCAGGATCACCCAACGCCAGAGCGACCAGCCACGCATCTGCAGCGAAGCACTCAACCGGCCGTATTCACGCAACGTGTCCCGCAGGCGCGGCACCAGGATCCGCAGCGCAAAGGGCAAGGCCATCAGTGCATTCACCAGCGCCGTCACCGGCAGCGCCAATGCCACCGGGTCCACCACCGGGTTAAGCAGGATGAACCACCCCGTCCCGATCATCAGCGGCGAGGCGGACAGGCCAAACAGGCCGATGGCTTCCACCCCACCCGACGCCCTGCCGGCGATCCAGCCCGCCATGGGCAGTGCCAGCGCCAGCAAAACCACGATGCTCAGCATGGCCACGCCCAGTGACGCCCCCGCCGCCTGCCAGACCGAAGCCGGCATCATCGGCAGCCCGGCAACGCCCCTCAGCACAACTGCCCCCAGTGGCAGCAGCAGAAAGGCCGCCCCCAGCAGGATCAATGCAACATCGCCCCAGCGCTGGATGCCGCCGCGCGCATCCCACCGGCGCGGTACCCGGTCCAGCCCGCCGCCAATGCCCACCGAAGGGATAAACCACAGCGCCACCATCGCCGCGCTGCCGGCAACAACCAGCTGAACCAGCGACAGCAACGCCGCGCGCGTCAGATCGAAATCGTAGCGAAAGGTCTGATAGATGGCGAGTTCGATGGTTGTGGACCTTGGCCCCCCGCCCAGGGTCAGCGCCACGGCAAAACTGGTCAGGCAGATGACAAAGATCAGCGCAAAGGCCCCCGGCACGACCTGGCGCAGCAGCGGCCGTTCCAGCGTTCGCGCCACGGCGCGGGGGCTCAGATCAAGCTGCGCCACCAGCCGGAATCGCTCTGCCGGGATGGATTGCCACCCCTGCAGCAGCAACCGCGTGGCGAGGGGCAGGTTGAAAAAGACATGCGCCAGCACCACACCGTGCAACCCATAGATCGACAGTTCCGGCAGGCCCATGGTGCCAAGCACGGTATTCAGCATGCCATTCCGGCCAAACACCGCCAGCAAGCCGATCACGGCGACAATCACCGGCAGGATAAAGGGCACCCCCAGCAGCATCACCAACAAGCCATGCCCGAAGAACTGCCGCCGCGCCAGTGCCCGCGCAAGCGGCACCGCCAGCACAACGGAAAACCCGGCCGACAGCAGCGCTTGCATGACCGTGAACCGGATCGCTGCACCGTCGCCGGGGCCAAATCCCCCCGGTTCGGCACGCGAGACAATCCCGACACAGGCCGCCAGCACAACCGCCACCGTCAAACCGGCGGCGGTCATGCCCGCAATGCGCGTTACTGGGTCAGCGCGCTGCGCCATGCCTCGATCGCTTTCTCCTGCACGGCGGCTGCTTCGGTCTCATCGTAGAACAGCACTTTTTCCGGCAGATCCAGCTTGGCCCAGCCGTCGGGCCACTGGCTCTGCGGCAGGGCCGAGGGCAGCGACCAGTTGGCGGCCGGGATCAGTTTCTGGAAGGTTTCGGACATCACGAAGCCCATGAACTGATCCGCCAGTTCCGGCACATCGGTATCTGCCACCTTGGCCAAGGTTTCGACCATGAAATAATGCCCCTCCGGAAAGAGCGCGGCATGTTTGGTAAAGTCTTCCTCGGCAAACATGTGATAAGCGGGCGAAGTGGTATAGCTCAGCACCATGTCCGCCTCACCATCGGTGAACATCCCGTAGGAGGTTGACCAATCCTTCGTCACCGTCAGGATTTTCGGTGCCAGCTTGCCCCAGGCTTCCTGCGCCTTGTCGCCAAAGACCGCCTCGACCCACAGCACCAGCGCGAGGCCGGAAATGGATGTGCGCGGGTCCTGGATCACGATCTTGACGTCATCAGGCATGTTCAGCAGATCGTCGAAGGTCGCGGGCGGGTTTTCCATCCGCGTGTCATCAAAGACAAAGGCGGTATGCCCGTAGTTGAAGGGCAGGAACACGTCATCCGTCCATTCGATCGGCAGCGTCAGCGCGCTGTTGTCCTGACCGTGCGGCGCAAAAAGCCCGGTTGCCCGCGCCTTGGCCGTCACGTCCGAGGTCAGGCCGATCACCACATCTGCCTTGGTCCGCTTGCCCTCCAGCAGCAGGCGCGGCAGCAGATCGCCGGTCGAGAATTGCAGATCGCAATCGCAGACCTTTTCAAATTCCGCCTCGATGACCGGGCCGGGGCCCCATTCGGATGTGAAATAATCGCCGGCATAGACTGTCAGCACAGGCGTCTCGGCCTGCGCGGCGGTTGCGGCAAGTGTCGCTAAAGCAGCAAAAGTGAGATGTCTCATGGCATCCTCCATCATGCGGCGTCAGAAAGCGTTGGATGGATGTCCAGACCTTCCCTCCGCCGGTGTTAACCGGTTCAGGTTCAACGGGTCAGCTTGCGCAATCTCAGCCCGATTGGGCCCCCCGAGGTGCATCAAGAGCTAGGACGCTCTTACCCGACTTGCAAGGCGAAATCCCTTGAGGCCCCTTTGCACGCCCGGTAACAGGGTCAGCAAAGGAGCGTCCCTATGTCGATCAACAGCTTTGGCCACCTTTTTCGTGTCACCACATGGGGCGAAAGCCACGGGCCCGCGCTTGGCGCCACGGTTGACGGCTGCCCCCCCGGCGTGCCGGTGGATGCGGCGATGATCCAGCACTGGCTGGACAAACGGAAACCGGGCCAGAACAAATACACCACCCAGCGCCGCGAGGCGGACGAGGTCCGCATCCTGTCCGGCGTGTTCGAAGGCGTCACGACCGGCACACCCGTGCAGCTGATGATCGAGAATACCGACCAGCGGTCAAAGGATTATGGCGACATCAAGGACAAGTTCCGCCCGGGCCATGCCGACATCACCTATTTCCAGAAATACGGCGTGCGCGACTATCGCGGCGGTGGCCGGTCCTCTGCCCGCGAAACCGCGAGCCGGGTTGCGGCGGGCGGGCTGGCCCGCGAGGCGATCAAGGCAATTGCGCCCCAGGTGCAAATCACCGGCTACATGGTGCAGATGGGCCCGCACAAGATCGACCGCGATGCCTTTGACTGGAACCAGATCGAACAAAACCCCTTCTGGGTGCCCGACGCCAGGGCCGCAACCGATTGGGCGGAATACCTCGACGGTCTGCGCAAATCGGGCAGCAGCGTCGGCGCGATAATAGAGGTCGTGGCGCGTGGCGTACCAGCGGGCCTTGGTGCGCCGGTCTATGGCAAGCTGGATACCGACCTGGCCGCCGCGATGATGAGCATCAACGCGGTCAAAGGCGTGGAGATCGGCGAGGGCATGTCGGCGGCGATGCTGACCGGCGAGCTGAACGCGGATGAGATATTTGCACCCCCTGCATCCGAAGACATCGTCGAGATCTTTTTCAAAGGTGCCAGACTGGACGCCACGGGAACATATATCATCCGACCTCAGAACGAGAACGACAAGGAACGCTGGTTCAAGGTGAAGGATCTGTTCCATTTCACCGAGGCCGAGGGCGGCATGACGCTTCAGGTCACGCGCAAGGCGCTGAACAAACGCATGATCGCAAATGGCGGCCTGCCGATCGTGAAACGGGCGGAGCCGAGATATTCTTCCAACCACGCGGGTGGCATCCTCGGCGGGATCAGCACCGGGCAGGACATCGTGGTGCGTTTCGCGGTGAAACCGACCTCCAGCATCCTGACGACGCGCAAGACCATCACCAAGACCGGCGAGGAAACCGAGATCATCACCAAGGGCCGCCACGACCCCTGTGTCGGCATCCGGGCGGTTCCGGTGGGCGAGGCGATGATGGCCTGTGTACTGCTTGACCACATGCTGCTGCACCGGGGACAGGTGGGCGAGAACCGCGGCACCATCGGCCCGGACGCATGAGCCATTCATGAAGGTAGAAGATTTTTCCGAAAGACCCGCGCTCGGGGTTGCACTCAAGATCACCGCAATCTTTCTGTTCACCTGCATGTCGGCGATCATCAAGTCCACCTCGGACGAGATCCCGCCGGGTGAGCAGGTCTTTTTCCGCTCGCTCTTTGCGATCCCGATCATACTGATCTGGCTGGCCCAACGCGGACAGTTGAAGATCGGGCTCAAGGCCAGGAACCCCATGGGCCACGTCTGGCGCGGGCTGTTCGGGACCACCGCAATGGGCCTGACCTTTGCCGGGCTCGGCCTGCTGCCCCTGCCCGAAGTCACCGCCATCGGTTTCGCCACGCCGATCTTCACCGTGGTGCTGGCCGCCGTGATGCTGGGCGAACGCATTCGCCTGCTGCGCATCAGCGCCGTGGCGGTGGGATTGATTGGGGTGGTCATCATCCTGTGGCCCCGCTTTGGCAGTTCACAGCTCGACCATATGGCCACCATCGGCGCCATGCTGATCCTCGGTGCCACGATGATGCGCAGCCTCGTACAGGTGCATCTGCGCCAGCTGGTGCAGAACGAACATACCGCTGCCATCGTCTTCTACTTTTCCGCCACCGCAACCGTGCTGTCGCTGCTCACCATGCCCTTTGGCTGGGTGGTCCCGACCGGCCAGACTGCAGCGCTGCTGGTGATGGCAGGGCTGGTGGGCGGTGTTGCCCAGATCCTCGTCACCTCGTCCTACCGCTTTGGATCGGTGTCGATGCTGGCACCCTATGATTATACCTCGATGCTTTTCGCAATTGTTCTGGGCTATGTCATCTTTGGCGAACTGCCCACGATCATGATGCTGGCGGGGGCCGCGCTGGTGATCTGCGCCGGTGTCCTCGTCATCTGGCGCGAACACCAGCTCGGCATGGACCGCAGCAAGGTGCGCGCCGTGTCCGACCCCAAGTCCTGACCCCGTAAAAGGAGAGTGCCATGACCGACCAGTCCCACAAGGAAAAGATGCAGGAGCGTCAGACCGAACAGCGCAAGAAGGTGGCCGAGCTGCAGGACCCGGAAATGGGTCTGGTGCTGGTCCATACCGGCGCGGGCAAGGGCAAGTCGTCTTCCGCCTTCGGCGTGGTCCTGCGGGCGCTGGGCTGGAAACAGCGCGTTGGTGTTGTCCAGTTCATCAAGGGCAAGTGGAAAACCGGCGAGCGGCTGTTCTTTGACCGTTTGGGCGGCGTCGACTGGCACACCATGGGCGAAGGCTTCACCTGGGATACGCAGGACAAGGAACGCGACATCGCCGCCGCTCAGGCCGCCTTTGCCAAGGCGCGCGAGATGATGGAAAGCGGCGATTACGATCTGGTTGTGCTGGACGAGATCAACATCGCCATGCGTTATGATTACCTGTCGGTCGAACAGGTCATCGCAGGGCTGGAGGCGCGCGACAAGCGCACCGGCGTGATCCTGACCGGGCGCGACGCCAAGCCGGAGCTGTGCGAATATGCCGATCTGGTCACCGAAATGACCGAGGTGAAACACCCCTTCAAGGCTGGGATCAAGGCGCAGAAGGGCGTCGATTTCTGATGCCCGCAAAGCAGAGCAAGGCCCAGAAGGTTGCGCTGGTTACCGGCGCTGCACGGGGAATCGGGCTGGCCACCGCAAGGCTCTTCATCGAAGAGGGCTGGCTGGTCGCGGCATTGGACCGCGATGCGGACGCATTGCAAAAGGCAGCCGCCGACCTTGGACAGGCGGCCAGCGCCTTTGTCTGCGACGTGTCGGACCCTGGCGCCGTGGACCGGACCGTCGCGGATGTGCTGTCGCGTTTCGGGCGGATCGACGCGCTGGTGAACAACGCGGGCGTGGCCGATTTCGGCCCGATCGAACAGACCGATTTCGCCCGGTGGCGCCGGGTGATGGAAACCAATCTAGACGGTGTTTTCCTGATGTCGCAGGCGGTCGCCCCGGCGCTGAAGGAGACAAAGGGCGCCCTGGTCAACATCGCGTCGATCTCGGGGTTGCGCGCCTCTACCCTTCGGGTCGCCTATGGCACCTCCAAGGCCGCGGTGATCCAGCTGACCAAACAGCAGGCGGCGGAACTGGGTGAATACGGCATCCGCGCCAATTGCGTCTGTCCGGGCCCGGTGCGCACCAAACTGGCGATGGCCGTGCATACCCAGGACATCATCGACGCCTACCATGACGCGATTCCGCTGAACCGCTACGGCACGGAGCGCGAGATCGCCGAAGTCATCGTATTCCTGTGCTCGGAGAAGGCCAGCTATGTCACCGGGCAGGTCATCGCCTCTGACGGCGGTTTCGAAAGCACGGGCGTCGGCCTGCCTGCGCTGCGCAAATAGGGCAGGCCAAACCGGCCCGCCCCATCTGGTATCTCGGATCGAATACTCAGATCGACGCGCCCTTGGGGTCGAGCGTGACCGAGTAAAGCTCGGTGTCTGCGCGGTCCATCAGACGCACCGTCATCTGCTGGGTCTGCGCGTCAATGTCCACGAGGCCAAAGAACTGCAAGCCGGCGCTGGGCGGCAGGTTCACCTGACCCTCTGCGGGGGCTTTCACGAACTTCAGCTCCGGCCCGAAGGTCGCGTCCAGCGCATTCGGCCCGAACGTGCCCGCATGCAGCGGCCCCGAGACGAATTCCCAGAACGGTTCAAAGTCCTGGAACTGTGCTTTGTCGGGGTTGTAGTAATGCGCCGCAGTGTAATGCACGTCAGCGGTGAACCAGACGGTGTTCTGCACCCGCGCGTTCTTGATGAAGCGCAGCAGTTCCGCGATTTCCAGCTCGCGACCGCCCGGTGCGCCGTCGTTCTTGTTGGCCACGCCTTCGATCTTTTCGCCATCGGGTACAACCAGACCAATCGGCATGTCGCAGGCGATCACCTTCCAGGTGGCGGTGGAATTGGTCAGTTCCCGCTTGAGCCATGCCATCTGTTCGGAACCCAGGATCGTGCTGTCCGCGTTGATCTCGCTTTCCTGCGATGCGCCGTTCGGGCCACGGTAGCTGCGCAGGTCCAGAAAGAACACGTCGAGCATCGGACCATAGTTGATCTTGCGGTAAACGCGGTTCGGCTCTGCCGGGGTGATCCGCAGCGGCGTCATCTCGTGGAACGCCTGGGCGGCACGGGCGGCCAGGACATGCACGGATTTCTCGGTATAGCGGTCATCGGCGGTCAGGTCCTTGGACGCCGACCAGTTGTTGACGACCTCATGGTCGTCCCACTGCATGAAGGTCGGCACCTGCGCGTTCAGTGCGCGCACATGTTCGTCCAGCATGTTGTATTTCCACTGGCCGCGATATTCGTCCAGCGTTTCGGCAACCTTGCGCTTTTCATCGGGCAGAACCACGTTCTTCCACTTACCACCGTCAGGCAGGTCGACCTCGTCCTGCATCGGGCCATCGGCATAGATCGTGTCGCCGGAATGCAGGAAGAAATCAGGCGTATGGCGCGCCATCGTCGCATAGGTGCGCATGCCATCCGCGTCGATGCCCCAGCCCTGACCGGCCGTGTCGCCCGACCAGGCAAAACGCACATCACGGCGTGCGGTCGGCGCGGTGCGGAACCGCCCCACCAGGGGTTCGGAGGTCACGTTGAGGTCGGTCAGATCGGCGGCGGTGAACCGGTAAAAGATATCCTGGTCGCTCGGCAAGTCCTGCAGCAACCGCTTGACCGCCATGTCATGCCCCGGCACCGCGTCCATGCTGGGCAGCTGACGTGCATTGGCAAAGCTCTCCGTGGTCGAAACCTCGACCATCACCCGCGAGGGGCGGTCGGTGCGGGTCCAGATCATGCCGGAATTCGTGTCCACATCCCCTGACTGAACGCCATGGGTGAATACGGGCCGGGAGGACGCGCGGCTGATTGCGGGCATTGCAAGCGTTGCGGCAAAGGCGGCGGACCCCGCCAGCACGGAGCGGCGGGTGGGGCGCAGGAGTCTGGTCATGGATGGGTTTTCCCTGTCTGGATGAATTCTGCGCCACTCAAACCGCAGTCGCGTAACGGTCTGCCGACAGTTTCGTGACAAGTTTTTCAAGGTTTCATGACAGCAACCGACACATCCGTTCCCACCGGAGTCCCTGCGGGTAACCGCCCTGCACCTGCCAGTTTCAGCCCGGGCCAATTCGCCGGGGATTCCCGTGATTGGGGAAATTTCGTGTAACCTTTGCACAGGGCCCGGGCGAATCTCGCCAAAGGCCCCTAATCCTAGGGAGGAAACCATGACAAGAATGATGACCGTGACACTGGCCGCGCTGGTGCTGGGGGCGACTGCGAGTTTCGCGCAGGATTGCGCGCCTTCGAAATGGGGTGCGGATGACACGATCGGTTCCGCCAACCTGGTGACGCCGGAACGCACGCTGGAGGCGGCCAAACTGATCAAACAGGGCAAATCCATGCCGCTGGGCATCACCATCGGCCCGGACACGCCGGCCTTTCCGCCCCGGTCGCTGAACCTGCAGGTGGTGCAACCCAACCAGCAGGGCGGGCAGAAGCTGACCAGCTTCGGCTACGAGGGCAACTACAACGACGATATCCTGCAAACCTGGATCGGCATCGGCTCGCAACTGGACGGGCTGGGGCATCTGGGCGAAGGCGGGCATTACTACAACTGCCTCGACGAAAAGGAGATTTCCGCCATCACCGGCCTGACCAAACTGGGCACCCATGACGTGCCGCCACTGGTCGGGCGGGCCGTGATCATCGACATGGCGAAACACCTCGGCAAGGAGGTCATGGAAGCCGGGGAACACTTCGGATCGACAGAAATCAAGGCCGCCGCCGAGGCACAGGGTGTCACCATGGGTGAGGGTGACATCATCCTGTTTCACACCGGCTGGACCGAAGGGATGCTGGAAAGCGACCCGATGCTATGGGGCAGCGCCGAACCCGGCCTGACCAACGAAGGCGCGGTCTATCTCGCCTCGCTCAACCTGATGGCGGTGGGCGCGGACACCTGGGGGCTGGACGCGATCCCCGCCGCAGAAGGAGACAAGGTGTTCTACGGCCATGTCACCCTGCTCAAGGACAACGGGATCTATATTCTGGAAACCATGAATGTCGGCCCGCTGCTGCGTGATGGGGTGAACGAGTTCATGTTTGTGCTGGGCCAGCCCCGGATCAAGGGAACGGTGCAGGCAATGGTCAATCCTGTCGCGCTGTACTGAACCTCTGGGCGGGACCCCGGGGTCCCGCCTCTGCTTTGGGCTATCTCAGCTGCGGACCAGCTTTTCGTAGCTTTCCGCGATATCGCGGGTCATCGCGCCGACCTCAAAGGTATAATCGCCAATCTGGCCTACCGGGGTCACTTCGGCTGCCGTGCCGGTCAGCCAGCATTGTTCGAAGCCTTCCAGCTCTTCCGGCATGATATGGCGCTCATGCACCGCAATGCCCTTGTCCTTGAGCATTCCGATCACCGTCTGGCGCGTGATCCCGTTAAGGAAGCAATCCGCATCAGGCGTATGCACCTCGCCGTCCTTGACGAAAAAGATGTTGGCACCTGTCGCCTCGGCCACGTAGCCCCGATAATCCATGAACAAGGCGTCGGAGCATCCTTTGGCCTCAGCCGCGTGTTTGGACATGGTGCAGATCATGTAAAGGCCCGCCGCCTTGGCATGGACGGGGATCGTCTCGGGGCTGGGGCGTTTCCATTTGGAGATATCGAGCTTTGCGCCCTTCATCTTGGCGTCGCCGTAATAGGCGCCCCATTCCCAGGCAGCAATCGCCAGCCGGACAGGGTTGCGGGCCGAAGCGACCCCCATGTCGTCGCCCGCGCCGCGCCAGGCCACCGCACGGACATAGGCATCCGTCAGACCGGATACTTTCAGAACCTC
This sequence comes from Sulfitobacter sp. G21635-S1, assembly GCF_027213915.1. Taxonomy (NCBI): domain Bacteria; kingdom Pseudomonadati; phylum Pseudomonadota; class Alphaproteobacteria; order Rhodobacterales; family Roseobacteraceae; genus Sulfitobacter; species Sulfitobacter sp. G21635-S1. The sequence goes on along the minus strand of NZ_JAPWGV010000005.1, from coordinate 130,990 downwards.
GGCCTTGGCGGCCTCGATCTCGTCCACGGAGTACGGGATTTCGAAATCAATCATCTCGGCAGAGCGTTTCAAACGCTCCGAATGGGCGCGGCTCTTGAAGATCTTGCCGCCATAAGCACGCTCCCCCTCGAAGACGGAAGAGGCATAATGCATCGCATGGGTCAGGATATGCACATTGGCCTGGCGCCAATCGACCATCTTGCCATCCATCCAGATGTGACCATCCCGGTCATCATAGGCACCTACCATTTTTTCACCCCTTGATTGAATAATGTTGCGCGACAAGGCCCGCGTCGGACACTTTATGTCGTGAAAGTTGTGGATGACTATCGTTTCGCTCTTGGAGTGTCAACAAGGCTGACGTAATATGCCCCCTCAAAGGCAAAGAGGTACATCATGGCGGACGGACGCGCCCCAACAGGGATCGGTGGCGAGAACCTGCTGTTTCTGACGGACGAACAACTGCGCCAGGGGAGCGAGGCGATGTTCTTCGCCTATCGCGGCTTTACCGCCGATCCCGACCGAATTCTGATGGATCTGGCCTATGGCCGGGCGCATCACCGGGCGATCCACTTCATCAACCGGGCGCCGGGCACCACGGTGAACAACCTGCTGAACATCCTTGGCGTTACGAAACAGTCACTGAACCGTGTGTTGCGGACCCTGATCGCGGATGGTCTGGTGGAAAGCAAGGTAGGACGGAACGATAAACGTGAACGCCATCTGCACCTGACCGACGCAGGCAAGGCCCTGGAACGGCAGTTGTCCGATGCGCAGCGCGCCCGGTTGCGGGCTGCCTTCAGGGAAGCGGGGCCAGAAGCGGTCGCAGGGTTCCGCAAGGTGTTGGAGGCGATGATGGACCCAGAGATGCGTGCAAGCTATGCGCGGCTGCGCGAGACCGGGGGATGACCGCCATGGACGCCCATCTGCTGATCGTCGATGACGATGAACGCATTCGCACCCTGCTGAAGAAATTCCTGATGCGGCACGGATTCCTGGTGACCGCCGCACGGGACGCCGCCCATGCGCGGCGCATCCTGTCGGGGCTGGATTTCGACCTGATCGTGCTGGACGTGATGATGCCCGGCGAAGACGGTCTGACCCTGACCGCCTCGCTGCGCGAAACCCGGCAGACCCCGATCTTGCTGCTGACGGCCAAGGGCGAGACCGGGAACCGGATCGAAGGGCTGGAGGCGGGGGCGGATGATTACCTCGCCAAGCCGTTCGAGCCGAAGGAACTGCTGCTGCGGATCAACGCGATCCTGCGCCGGATGCCCGAGACCCGGCCGGAGGATACCGCGCCCAAGGTTCTGTCGCTGGGCCACAACCGCTACGACATGGAGCGCGGCGAGCTGTGGCAGGGCGACGAGCTGGTCCGGCTGACGGCGACCGAGGTGCAGCTGATGCGGATATTTGCCGCTCAGCCCGGCGAACCGATGAGCCGTGCACGCCTGGTCGAGGAACTGGGCCGTGACCGGGGTCAGGCCCAGGAACGCGCGGTGGATGTGCAGATCACCCGGCTGCGGCGCAAGATCGAGGTGAACCCCAAGCAGCCGCAATACCTGCAGACAGTGCGCGGCGCGGGCTACATGCTGGCCCCTGACTGACGCACTTGTTGCAACCGCCGGGGCTGTGTGCCCCCGGAATATTTTTGCCAAAAAGAAGCGGGGGCATGGCTGGCAGCCATCGGCGATCATCGCTATTGTGCCGCAACCTATGATCAGTGAGGCTCCGATGTCCGACACACCCGTTGAAGAAATGAGTTTTGAAACCGCCATGGCGGAGTTGGAGAAGGTCCTGGGCCAACTGGAGCGTGGCGATGTCGCGCTGGACGAGAGTATCGCGCTCTATGAGCGCGGCGCCGCCCTGAAAGCCCGCTGCGAGGCAAAGCTGAAAGAAGCCGAGGAAAAGGTTGCCGCAATCACGCTGGATGGCGATGGCAACCCCACCGGTGTCAAGGCGGTCGAAGGCCTGTAGCAGCGGTGTTCCAAAGCAGGCTCTCCGAGGCGGCGGATGCCGTGGCACAGCACTTTGAGCGGGTGTTGGGGTCATTTGACGATCTGCCTTTTGTCCAGGCGATGGGTCATGCCACCCGTGGCGGCAAATGCTTGCGCGGATTTCTGGTGCTGGAATCGGCCCGGCTGCACGGGATCCCCCCCGAGCAAGCAATCTGGCCTGCCACTGCGATCGAAGCGCTGCATGCCTATAGTCTGGTACATGACGATCTGCCCTGCATGGATGACGATGATCTGCGGCGCGGCGCGCCGACGGTGCATGTCGCCTGGAATGAGGCGACAGCCGTTCTGGCCGGTGATGCGCTGCAATCCCTGGCCTTCGAACTGGTCACCCATCCCGATGCGGGCAATGACAGCGCCCGCATGACACTGGCGCGCACCCTCGCCCAGGCTGCCGGCGCGCGGGGCATGGTGCTGGGCCAGGCACTGGATATCGCGGCGGAAACAGCCCTGTCTCCGCTCACGCTTGATCAGATCACCGCCTTGCAGCAGGGCAAGACCGGCGCGCTGTTCGGCTGGTCCGCAATGGCCGGGCCGCGGATGGCGGGCGCAGATGCCGCACCGCTGGCGGCCTATTCCGGTGCGCTTGGCCTTGCCTTTCAGATCGCAGATGACATTCTGGACATCGAGGGCGATGCCGCTACCGTCGGCAAGGCCACCGGCAAGGATGCCAGGGCAGGCAAGGCCACATTCGTGTCCCTGCTGGGCCTTGAAGAAGCCAGACAGCGTGCCCAGGATCTGGTGCAATCAGCCTGTGATGCGCTTGACGTTTATGGCAAAGACGCCGAGACGCTGCGGGACGCCGCGCGTTTTGCCGTCACCCGCAGGAATTGACAGAGGGGGCAGACATGCCTGACCAACCCGCCACACCGCTGCTGGACAAGATCAAGCGCCCGGCTGACATGCACGGGCTGACCGATACCCAGCTCATTCAGCTTGCCCGCGAGGTCCGGGCCGAGACCGTCTCTGCCGTCTCCGAAACGGGCGGACACCTGGGCGCCGGGCTGGGCGTGGTTGAACTGACGGTCGCTTTGCACGCGGTCTTTGACACCCCCCGTGACAAGATCATCTGGGACGTGGGCCACCAGTGCTATCCGCACAAGATCCTGACGGAGCGGCGCGACCGCATCCGCACCCTGCGGCAAAAGGACGGGCTGAGCGGGTTCACCAAGCGCAGCGAATCTCCCTATGACCCCTTTGGCGCGGCGCATAGTTCGACCTCGATCAGCGCGGCGCTCGGCTTTGCCGTGGCGCGTGATCTGGGCGGTGTGGTGCCCGAAGGTCTGGGCGATGCGATTGCGGTAATCGGCGACGGGGCGATGTCGGCCGGCATGGCCTATGAGGCGATGAACAACGCAGGTCACCTGAAAAAGCGCCTGATCGTGATCCTCAACGACAACGAGATGTCCATCGCCCCGCCGGTGGGCGCGATGTCCAGCTATCTCAGCCGCCTTTATGCCGAAGAACCGTTCCAGGATTTCAAGGCGGCGGCCAAGGGCGCGGTTAGCCTGCTGCCCTATCCGTTCCGTGAGGGCGCGAGACGCGCCAAGGACATGCTCAAGGGCATGGCTGTGGGCGGCACCCTGTTCGAACAGCTGGGCTTTTCCTATCTCGGCCCCATCGACGGGCATGACATGAACCAGTTGCTGCCGGTGCTGCGCACGGTCAGGGCACGGGCGACGGGGCCGATCCTGATCCATGTGCTGACCAAGAAGGGCAAGGGATACGCCCCTGCGGAAAACGCGCGGGACAAGGGGCACGGCGTGTCCAGGTTCAATGTCGTCACCGGCGAACAGAAAAAGGCACCTTCCAACGCGCCCTCCTATACCTCGGTCTTTGCCAAGACCCTGTTGGAGGAAGCGGCAGAGGACGACAAGATCTGCGCCGTGACCGCTGCGATGCCGGATGGCACCGGGCTGAACCTTTTCGCCGAACGCTATCCGTCGCGCTGCTTTGACGTGGGCATCGCCGAACAGCATGGGGTAACCTTTTCTGCCGCGCTTGCTGCCGGCGGGATGCGGCCCTTCTGCACGATGTATTCGACCTTCCTGCAACGCGGGTACGATCAGGTGGTGCATGACGTGGCGATCCAGCGCCTGCCGGTCCGCTTTGCCATCGACCGCGCGGGTCTGGTGGGGGCGGACGGGGCGACTCATGCGGGCGCATTCGATGTGGCCTACCTTGCCAACCTGCCCGGCTTTGTCGTCATGGCCGCCGCGGACGAGGCGGAGCTGAAACACATGGTCGCCACGGCGGCTGCCCATGACGATGGGCCCATCGCCTTTCGTTTTCCCCGTGGCGAAGGCAACGGCGTGGACATGCCGGAGCGCGGCAAACCGCTTGAGATCGGCAAGGGCCGGATGATCCGGCAGGGCAACCGCGTGGCGCTGCTGTCCTTCGGCACCCGGCTGGCCGAGGTCGAAAAAGCCGCCGAGGCGCTGGCGGCCAAGGGGATCACCCCCACCATCGCCGACGCACGTTTCGCCAAACCGCTGGACCGCGACCTGATCCTGTCCCTGGCGGCGGATCACGAAGCGCTGATCACCATCGAGGAAGGTGCCGTGGGTGGTTTCGGCAGCCATGTGGCGCAATTGCTGGCGGAGGAAGGTGTCTTTGACAAGGGGCTGAAATACCGCTCCATGGTCTTGCCCGACATCTTCATCGACCAGGCCTCACCGGCAGACATGTATGCGGTTGCGGGCATGAACGCCGAACAGATCGAGGCCAAGGTGCTGGATGTTCTGGGCGTGACCCGGATCGGGGTGCAGCGGGCCTGAGGCCGCGCAGCAGCTACTTGGCCTTCTGCTGCTCCAGCAACCGGTCAAGGCGTTCCTCGATCGCGATCAGGCGCTCGTTTACGCTGTCCCGGTAGGCACCGGTTTCGGCATTCTCTTCCTCGTGGTGGGCGTCCTGCATGGAGTTCACGATCAGACCGACCAGCAGGTTCACCACCGCGAATGTCGTCACCATGATGAAGGGGATGAAGAACAGCCATGCCAGCGGATAGACCTCCATCACCGGGCGGACGATGCCCATGGACCAGCTTTCCAGGGTCATGATCTGGAACAGGGAATAACCGGATCGGCCCAGGGTGCCGAACCATTCGGGAAAGCTGTAGGCAAAGAGCTTGGTCGCGATGACCGCACCGATGTAAAAGATCAGCGCCATCAGGGAAAAGACGGATGCCATGCCCGGCAGGGCGGTGATGAACCCCTCGACCACCCGGCGCAGGCGCGGCGCGGCAGAGACCAGCCGCAGCACCCGCAGGATACGCAGGGCCCGCAGCGCGCTGAAACCCTGCGCCGCCGGAACCAGCGAGACACCGACAATCACGAAATCGAAGATGTTCCAGCCATCACGGAAAAACCGGAAGCGGTGAACGACGAGTTTCAGCAGCAGTTCGACGACGAAGACCGCCAGGCAGAGCTTGTCCAGCAACACGATCAGCCCGCCTGCATGGGCCATCGCAACCTGTGAGGTTTCCAACCCCAGCAGGATCGCGTTGAAGATGATGACCCCCATGATGAAACTGCTGAAACGCGGTGCTTCGACAAAGGATTTCAAGTTCATTTTCTGCGGCCTGCCTCAATCTTTGGACCCTATATGGAGCCTGGTCACGATGCGAACAAGGGACGAAGCGTCACGGCCAGAACGACAGGATGGCACCCGCCGATATGGCGATCATGATGTAGCCCAAAAGCACGTAAACACCGTCTTTGGTGTACAGGCCATAGGCCAGCAGGGCGACGGTTCCGCCGCCGATGGAGGACACCATGGGCAGCACCTCAAGCGGCGGCCAGCCCAGCGGGATCACGGCGCAGGCCGCCAGAGTGACCCAGCGCATCGGCCCCCGGGTCAGGAACATCAGGCGCTGGTGGGAATGCCTGTCCAGAAAGGCACAGGGTTTGCGCATCCAGGAAACGGCCTTGCGCAGCTTGCCGCTCGCGATGGTGCGGCGCAGCAGGAAATCGGGCAGCCACAGGCGGCGGCGTCCGGACAAGGCCTGCACCGCCATGATCACGATGATCGACGCGGCAATGGTGGGCATGCCGGGAATGCCGGAGATCGGGGACACCAGCAGAACCCCGATCAGCAGGATGAAGGGCGTGATGGTGCGGTCGCCGAATTCGGTCAGCACATCCTGCACCGACACGGTATCGCGGCGCGCAGCATGATCCATGCCGTCCAGAAGATGACTTAGCGTTTGGTTCTTGTCGTCTGTATCGGCGGTTTCAGGATCAGATGTCATTCTTGAGCATTGCAGCGAGTCCGGTGCGGTAGTTCGGGAATTGGGGGTCCCAGCCTAACGCCTGCTTTGCGTGATCGTTCCGCACCTTCTTGCTCTCGGCGTAGAAACTGCGCGCCATGGGCGTCATTTCCGCCGTCTCGAAATCCTCTGCCGGGGGCAGCGGCAGGCCCAGAAGCTCTGCTGCATGGCCGATCACGTCCTGCGGCGGGGCCGGGTCGTCGTCGCACAGGTTATAGACCGCGCCCGGATCGGGCCGGGCGATTGACAGGACCAGCGCCTGCGCGATGTCTTCCACATGGATACGCGAAAACACCTGCCCCTTTTTGATGATACGCCGGGCGGTGCCACGGCGCACCTTGGCAAAGGGCCCCCTGCCCGGTCCATAGATCCCCGCCAGCCGGAAAATGTGCAGCGGCAGGTCAGGGATCGCCTGCCAGGCAGCTTCGGCCTCTACCCGTGCCTGACCGCGCTTTGTGGCGGGGGTCAGGGGTGTCTGCTCGTCCACCCAAGCGCCCTTGTGATCGCCGTAAACGCCGGTGGTCGACAGATACCCCAGCCAGCGCAGGCGTGGCGCAATTGCCGCGATGTCAGGGCCAAGTGCTGCCAGCACCGGGTCACCGTCGGGCCCCGGCCCCGCCGACACCAGGACATGCCGGACCTCTTGCAGAAGCGGGCGCAGATCGGTGCCCGGCCACAACAGCGGTTCCACACCGGTGCGGGCAATTTCATCCTGTTTCTCCGCACTGCGGGTCGTGCCGATGACCCGCCAGCCCTGCGGGATCAGGCGCGCCGCCAGCGCCCGCGCGGAATAGCCGTGACCAAGTGAAAGAAGGGTGTTGTCCATCTGCGCAACCTGCACCCGAACCCGCGTCAGAACAAGGGCTCAGCCCTGAAGGCGCAGGAAGTCGATATAGCCAAAGGTCGGCCCGGCCCATTGCCGGGACTTGCGCATCCGGCCGCTGCCGGTTTCCACCCAGTACTCATTGGTGAAACTGGCCTGACCATTGGAACAATCTTCGCGCATCCGGTAGGTAGAGATCCGCTGATCCACGATCTGGATGGTTTCGCGCCCCAATTGGATCATGTCGCAGGAGAAAGCGACCGTCTGCGCTGTCCCGTTCGTGCGGTCGATGGTGATCAGGCGCTGACCGCCCCCACCCTGCCCGTCAAACCCGGCAAAGGCTGCCTCCGCCTCGGCAGAGCGTATGTCGCCGCCCAGCCCCTTGGTGCCCACCAGAACGCCGTTGCGCAGGATCACCTGCGCATCGTCCGACGATTGCCAGACCTCGATTGTGCCGGGATTGCTGTCGTCGCGGCGGGCAATCAAGCGCAGGAAATCCTGCGCCTGCGTATTGTCGGGGATCACCTGCATCACCGGACCGGGGGTCTGGTTCAACTGCTTGCGGGTCACGTCGATACGAATGGGCGGGCCAGCGGGGGCACCGGCGCCTGCAGCCCTGGACTTGATCGAATCGAACAATGCCCGGGACGCGGCAAGGGCAGGATCACCGCCGTTGGGGTTGCTGCTGCACCCCGCAAGGGCAAGGGCAGAGACCATCACCATCAAAGAGATCGCACGCATCATTCCCAAACCCTCGACCATTCGCTCTCGATTGCATCGCGATGGCCCGACCGGACCTGTTCATAGAGCCTTCCCGGAACGTTCAGACGCGCGCCACCGTCCCGCTGGATCGGCCGGATGGTGGTATTGACCGTCCGCGTGCCGGGGGTGCCCAGGAACCAGCTGACCGGGATGGTCAGGTTGATGCCCTTGTCGAATGACCCTTCGCCAAACTCGGCCGAGGAGACGTTTGTAAGGGTAAAGAACCCGCCGATGCGCCAGCCGTTCGAGAATTCGCGGGTCACGGTCACCGTGCCACCGACATCACCTGCCAGGTAACGACCCACATCGACCTGCCCCAGGTAACCACCGCCAAAATCATAATAGGCCGAGGCATGACCGGTGGCGACGCCGTAGCTTTGGAAACCCAGGCCGCCGTAATCGCGCTGCTTGACGTAATTTGCCTCGACCCCCAGCGCCAGACGGCTTGCCACCGGCTTCCAAAGGACCTCGGCGGAGATCCCGCCGAACATCCGTTCGAGGTAACCAGCGGTCACCCGGGCATAGACATCGTTGCCGGGTTTCCACCGGCGCAGGACATAGAGGTTCTCAAGGCTGGTGTCACCGGCCCGCGCGTAAAGGATGCCGTCGGTCCGTACCCGCGCCAGCTGCGAGTTGCTGAGCCTTGCGCTGTCACCGACGTTGCCGAACAGGCGGTGTTTGACCAGACCGCCGATTTCCCAGCCCGGTGCCGGGCGGTACTTGAAATCCGCCCTCAGGCCGGCATCGACGCGCACCGGATTGTCGGGGTCGAAATAACTCGGATCGGCATAGGGGCCGAACGACCAGGAGAAGTCGGGATAAAGATCGGCATTGACCGCCGCACCCGGCAGATCGGGCGTCGCGGCACCGAATCCGGTCACCGCCAGCAGGGCATCTGCGGCCTGCGGGTCAAATTCAAGCGCTTCCAGATCGGACCGGCGCATGATCACCGCCGATTGCGCCAGCCCCTCCTGCATCGGCACGATGCGGAACGTCTCGACAGAGGCGGGCAGGACCTGCGCCATCGCCCGCGCAGCGCGCCCGATTGCAACGGACATGGCACGATAGGTCCCGTTGCGCATCCGCAGTTCCGCGCTCGACGCCGAGACCTTCAGCGATACAAGGGTCAGCCCGTAATCTTCCAGAACCGGCTTCAGCCTGTCACGCATGGTCTGCGCCGCATTCTGGTTTTGCGACCAGGCGGTGTCATAGGCCTGCGGCTGCGCTGCCCGGCTTGGACGTGGCTCGATCGGAGCGGTCGGCAGCACCCGTGTCGGGGTTGGCGGTTGTTTCGGGTTGAACTGCAACTGCGCGTTGAAGCCGAATTCCGAACCGTAAAGATAATAAGCCCCGAACCGCAACCGGTCCGAATACTGGTATTCTGCGCCAAAGTTGAAACGGGACTTGCGGGTAAAGACACTGCGCGTGACCGTTTCGGCCTCATAGGCATCGGAACTGTATTCCGCCTTCAGCCCCCAACGGTCGTTGATCTGCCATTCAACCCCGGCAAAGGGGGCGGCATCGCCACGGAACCACTGATCGAAAGACGGGCTGCCCCCGCGGCTTTGGGCGTCGAATGCGGGGCGCGGCCCACCAAAGGGCGCACCGATGGCGCCTGAGCTGCCCAACCGGCCCCAGCCCAGACCTGCCGTCACCTTGAAGGCGCCCGGAATGCTGCCGATATTGTCAAAGGTCTTGGTCGCCACGACATATTCGCCGGCATAGATACCGGTGCCCGCGAAATCCTGCAGGCCGACCGTGATGGCGGGCCAGATCCGGCCTTCCTTGCGCACCTGGTAGCGCAGGTCGAAACTGCGGTCGCGATAGGTTTCAAAGCCGTCGGTGTTCCAGTCCTGGATGCCGACGTACCGGAAACTGGCCGAAAGGCGCGGTGTGGCCTGGAAGGTCAGCGTGGTACGGGTGATTCCGCCAAAGTTGGAGACGCCGACCGTGATCTGCCCGTCGGGCAGGACCTCGCCAGTCGGCATGTCGATCAGACCGGGAGAGCCGTAAAAATTCAGCGTCGGCCGATCCGGGACAGCGAAGATATCATAGGTGTCATCGGCAAGGACCGGCTGCGCCAGCATTCCGGCCGAGATGGAGAGCGCAAGGCAGGTTCCCCTGACCGGCGCAGACCGCCAGGCCCCTGTAGTGGCTTTCCCGTTTACCTGCGACACGCTGTTGTCCTCTTTCTGAGACACCTTAGCTGGTTCTGCCAACCACACTCCCAGAAATCAACCATTCCCCCGCAGGCTGGGACAGCCACAAGGGGATAGAGACATTACTGCGACATATTCAGGAGGTTTTCCGCTCGCGCGCATGTTTGGCATAGCCTTCGACCCAGCGCATCACGACCCCCCGGGCCATGTCCTCGTTCGATGCAACGAAAGCTTCGCGCAGGCGCCGGGTCGCCGATGCGATCTCGATCTCCGAAAGCCCCTCTTCTCGGGTTGCAAAAATCTTGGGATGCTGGGTCGGGAACCGCTCTCCGGACAGGGTCAGCTCCTCGACCATTTTCTCACCGGCGCGCAGGCCCGTGAACTCGATCTCGATGTCACCATCCGGGTTGTCTTCGTCACGCAGGGTATAGCCCGCGCTTTCGATGACCTGGCGGGCAAGCTGAAAGATGGAAACAGGCTTGCCCATGTCCAGCACGAATACTTCTCCGCCCTGTGCCATGGCACCTGCCTGCAGAACCAGCCTCACCGCCTCCTGAACGGTCATGAAATACCGTTCCACCAGCTTGTCGGTCACCGTCAGCGGACCGCCCCGGCTCAACTGATCCTGAAACAGCGGCACAACGGAACCGGAGGAGCCCAGCACGTTGCCAAAGCGTACCATCGAAAAGATCGTTCCGCCCGACTTGGCCGCAGACCGGCGCGCCATGTCCTGTATCACCAGTTCGGCCAGCCGCTTGGAAGCCCCCATGATGTTGGTGGGCCGCACCGCCTTGTCACTGGAAATCAGGATGAACCGTTCCACCCCGGCCTTCGCCGCCTGTTCGGCCAGTGTCTGGGTCCCGAAGACATTGTTGACCAGACCGGAAAGCGGATTGGCCTCGACCAGCGGAACATGTTTGTAGGCTGCCGCATGAAGGACCACCTGAACATTGTGCTCCGTCATGACCTTGCGGACCTGCCGCGCATCGGTGATGGAGCCAAGAACCGGCACGATCTCGATCGCGCGGCCTTCTGACAATTGGCGCAGTTCCATGTCCGCGTTGTAAAGCGCGAATTCGCTCAGTTCGAAAAGAACCAGCTTTGTCGGGCGACGGTCCAGCGCCTGACGGCACAGTTCTGCGCCGATGGACCCGCCGGCACCGGATACAAGGATCACCTTCTGCGTATAGCAGGCGGTGGTTTCGCTGATCGTGTCATCCACTTCATCCCGGTTCAGGAAGCGGTGCGCCGACAGCGGTGTCAGCTTGTCCACCAGCGCCTCTTCTCCGATAAGCTGGGCAAAGGATGGCAGGGTCTGCACCTCCAGCCCCATCTTTTCGAGCCGGCGGGCAATCTGCGCCTGCTTTGGCAGGCTCAGCGAGGGAACCGCCAGAAGCACCCGGTCGATTTTCTTTTCCCGCGCGACCTCGGCAATCCGCAGGGGATTGTACACCGGCAGCTGCGCCACGCTGAGGCCCTGAATGGCCGCGTTGTCATCCACAAAAGCAACCGGCTCGATGTTCTCATGCCCGCGCAGCGCCGACACCAGCTGCGTTCCGGTGGTGCCCGCGCCGTAGATCAGAACCCGGCACCGCGAAGTGGAGCGGCGGTAAATCGCCAGCACCAGCTGCAACAAGACCGCCCGGCTGATCACCACGGAAGAAAAGAACGCCGCACCAAACACCAGATGGACACCCAGCGGCATGCCAAGACCCAGAATGTTCGACACGATAATCGACGTGATGGCGAGGAACATCGCGAACACGCCGGTCATCCCGATTGCCGCGGTTTCATAGGAGTTCAACTGGATCGCACAGACACCCAGCCACATGGAAACGCCGATGCCGACCAGCAGCACATAGGGCAGGACCGGAATATAGGCGATCATGTTCGCCACAAGCCCGCCCGGCAGCGCCTGCGCCACGATGGCAAACATGATGGAAAATACGACCAGAATGGAATCGAGGGTCAGCAAAATGCCGCGCTTCTGGCGCTTGGAAAAGGATTTGATCAGGTTCAGCATAGAGTTAAAGTCGCCCTCACCCAGGTGGAAATATATCAGATACACATGGGTTACAGCGCGCGACCGTCATTGGCAGCGTGGTGATCCCCCGGCAAATTTTTGTTCAAAAACAGGAGTTTTATTACACGATCTCCGCCAACAATCACAGTCCGGTTTCCAACAGGTTGCCGTCAAATGCACCTATAAAGGCAAAATGCCTTATTTATTGGCGGTTTTTGGCCTACCTTTGCGCCTGAATAAGTTACCGATGGTCTGGAATACCAGGTCAAAATCATAACACGTCGACTGATTCTCCCGGTAAATGAGGTCCAGCCGCGCCTTTCTGGGGACACAGATTCGGCAGTAGACATCATCGGTTTCCGCAGCGGTCTCACAGCGAGCAAGCAGACGCTCCTCGTGCTTGTGGAACCGGATCGTGGCCAGGCCGGTCACGCCGGGCCGCGATTTCAGTACCTCGCCATAAATCTCGGGAAAGCGCTCGACATATTCCCGAAGTGGCGGGCGCGGCCCGACAAAGCTCAGGTCCCCCCTGAGGATATTCCAAAGCTGCGGGAACTCATCCAGCCGCTTGGCCCGCAACCAGGCACCCGTTTCCGTGATCCGGGATGATTTATTGCCCCCGGACACGCCCTGATCGCTGTCGACCACCGTCATCGTCCTCAGCTTCCAAAGATTGAACGGTTCATCCAGCCCCTTCATCCGCTCCGCCACAAAGAACAGCGGGCGGCCTTCCTTGATCAGCAGATAGATCAGCAGCCAGATCAGGACCGGACCAAGGATCACCACCAGCAAAGAGGCAAAGAACAGATCGAAAATACGTTTGCGCCAGGTCATTCGATCGCCTTCACTGAGAACTGTCGGGTTGCGCCAGGTAGGCCCGCCATTCCGCGACAAGGCCCTGCGCCTGTCCCGCGTTAGGCGCGAATTCGACAAGCTTTTCAAGTCGCTTCGTTTCCAGCTCCACCCGCGCGATTGCCGCAGGTCCGGCTTCGCGGGGAGTCCAGGCCCGACCGGCGGCATCCAGCAGCGCACCCATATGGACCACGCCGGGTGCCGCGACATTCACAATGCCGGGCAGGTCGTCCGCGGTGCACAGACGATGTATCGCACGGGAAAGGCTTGCCGGCCCGATATAGCTGCGCGCGGGTGTCGTCCCGTCAGGCAGAACATCAAGCTGCATGCCCTCCCTCCAGCCGCCAAGGATCGCATCGGCCCCGGCGACATTGCCGATACGCAACATCGTCACCGCCTGACCGCAGTCTCTGGCAGTGGCAAAGGCATCCCTTTCCATCTCCAGCTTTGCCTGTCCGTATTCCGAAGCCGGTTCACAGATTATGTCTTCGCTCAGTGGACCCCGGGCGGCGCCGTAAACAGCTGCGGAAGAGGCCAGCAGAAGCCGTGGCACCCCCGCCCGGCCCGCCGCGCGGACGGCGGCAAGCGCCAATGCCGCATTGAGAGAGAGCGGATTTCCGCTGGCGGCTGCATGTGCCGGTGTGATCCCCGAAAGGCACAACACCGCACGCCGCCCTTCCATCGCTGCGCAAAGCGCCTCGGCATCCGAAAGCGGGTCGAAACTGACATATCCCGGTCGCACAGTCCTGCTGTGACATATCAGGTCCGTCTCTGCCGGCCAGAAGGCCTGCACCATTCTGCCAAGACGCCCGGATGCCCCAAGCAGCAATACCCCGCTATTTCGCATCGTCCCGCCCGAAATCGTTGACCTGTACCTTACAGCCGGTATCTTGCCCGAAACAGATATCCAATCGCGACCCTTTTTTATACCGCCGTGCTTTTCAACAGCCGCGTCATTGCGTATGGGAACATTGAGCCCCGGTCTGCGGGATCACAAGAAGTGAGCAGAGTAGAATAATGCGCATGACTGTAAAACGGTGTTTTGGCGTCTTCCTCGCAGTGGCACTTTCCGCCTGCTCCCAACTTCCGCGCGGCGCTGCCGTACAGAACGAAATCACCCGCAATGCGGATTCGCCAACTTCTGACATCGCGGTCTATCCGGTGACCCGCGCCTTTCTGCCCAGCGTGCAGCACTGGCCCAGCGTTGGTGAAAAGAGACATGCCTGGATCGGAAACAGCCGCGGCTCTAACGCGCAGATCATCCGCCCCGGAGATGAGCTTGCCATCCTGGTCTGGGACAGCGGCGACAATTCCCTGCTGACCTCGAACGAACAACGGGTTGCAACACTGCCGAACATCCGCGTGTCCGAGAGCGGCTCCGTCTTCGTGCCTTACATCGGCAAGGTGCAGGTATCGGGACGGACCCCCGACAGCGCCCGGCAGCTGATCCAGCGACAGCTTGAGGCGATTGTCCCCTCGGCGCAGGTGCAGCTTTCGATGGCCGAAGGTCGCGGCAACTCCATCGACCTTGTCGGGGGCGTGAGCAAGCCGGGCAATATCCTGTTGCCGGACCAGAATTTCACCGTTCTGGCCGCAATTTCGGCCGGGGGCGGTGTCAGCGCGGCGCTGGATAACCCTCAGGTGAAGCTGGTACGCGGCAGCAATATCTATGCGACATCGGTCAGCACGCTTTACGAAAACCCCCATCTCGACACCCGTCTGCAAGGCGGTGACAAGGTGATCGTCGAGGCTGACAGGCGTTACTTCCTGTCGCTGGGTGCCGCCGGGCGCGAGGCGCAGCACGACTTCAACCGCGACCAGGTGTCCGCGCTGGATGCCCTGGCCATCATCGGCGGCGTCAACGATGCCCGCGCCGACCCGCGCGGCATTCTTGTCTTGCGGGAGTATCCCGCTTCGGCCGTCAGTGCCGGCGTGCGGGGGCCGCGCAAGCAGCGGGTGGTCTTCACCATCGACCTGACCTCCTCTGACGGTCTTTTCTCGGCGCGGAACTTCATGATCCAGTCCGGCGATCTGGTTCTGGCAACCGAATCGAACCTGACCGATACACGTACCGTTCTTGGGCTGGTCGGATCGGTCTTTGGTGTGGTGAACACGGCCAGCAACCTTTCTTCGAACTGATCAGACCGGCTCAGGTCTGACCGGAGGGCTGCCAGAACGCCTTGCCGTCCACCGACTGCGCGCCGGGCGGGATGCCAAATGTGGCCCGGTAGCTTTTGGAGAAATGCGAAAGCGACCGGAAACCGCAGGCCACGCAGACTTCCGTCACGCTCAGCCCCGTTTGCCGCAAGAGATGGCGTGCCTTCTCCAGCCGCAGCTGCAGGTAATAGCGCTTGGGCGACGTGTTCAGATACCGCGCGAACAGCCGCTCCAGCTGGCGGCTCGACAGTTTGACCAGTTCGGCGATCTCGTCCGGGCGTAGCGGCTCTTCGAGATTTGCCTGCATCAACTGCAAGGCCAGCAGCAACTTTGGATTTCGCACATCTGCACGGGGTTGCAGCGACCTGCGCTGCGCGTGGTTTTCCGGGCGCGGCAGGGAATATACCATTTGGTCAGCCACCCATGCGGCCAGGTCCTCTCCATAGTCTGCCTGGACCCGGTGCAGCATCATGTCCATCGACGCCGCCCCGCCTGCCGAGGTAAAGATCCGGCCATCCACGGAATAGAGCGTGTCCTGCATGATGACATCGGGCAGCATCTCCGTCAGGGCGGTCTTGTACTCCCAATGGGTCGTCACACGCTTGCCGCCAATCAGCCCCGCCAGCGCCAGCGTATAGGTGCCGGAGGACAGGGCCCCGAAATCCATACCCTTGCGCGTTTGGCGCCGCAGCCAGTCCAGCACGGCCCGCGAACTGCCCGCCCCTGCATTTTCGCCCGCGCAAACGATCAGCGTCTCACGCCGGTCCAGTTCGACCAGCCCCGCATCCACATTCACCTGCACCCCGTTATAGGCCGCGACGGGCTGCCCCTTTTCGGACAACAGACGCCATGAATAGAACCGCCTGCCCGAAGGGTGATGATTGGCAAGTGACAGGCAATCCAAGGCACAGGCAAAGCCAAGCGTTGAAAAGCCGGGTATCAACAAGAACGCATAGGAACGCGGCAATGGATCAGGTTCAACCGACATGGCCTCATCTTGGGCCCGGCCCTGAGCGCGGCGCGATAATATCTGCGACAGCAGATGCCGCTTACGACACTTATTGCTTTTTTTGGCGCGAAATCTGCACCGCCAGAATGCCCAGCGCCACGATCAGGACACCCAGGATGTCACTGGCGCCCAGCGGCTCGGACAGCAGCAGCGCCGCAATGGCGACCCCGAAGAACGGGTTGAGGAAATGAAACGTCGCCGCCCGTGTTGCCCCCAGTCGATTGACCAGCCAGAACCAGATCATCGTCGCGGCCAACCCCGGTACGAAACAGGTATAGACGAAGGCAAAGAACAGCGGCCAGCTGGGGTCCAGACGCGGCGTCTCGAACAGCAGCGCCGCCAGCGCCAGCGCAACACAGCCCGCCAGCATCTGCAGGCCCACGATCATCAGGAAATTCCCGCCCGAGGTCGCGCCGCGCACCAGCAGCGTTGCTGCCGTCAGCGCCATCACACCCAGGCCGCAAAGCAGGACGCCGGTCAGGTCCACGCCGCCGCTCAGCCGGGCGCTCATGATGATGAACACGCCGACCACCCCGGCCAGCAGCCCCGCCACCCCCAGCGGCCGCAACCGTTCGCCCAGAAAGGCCCAGGCGGCAAAGCCGACCAACAGGGGCATGGTTGAGGCAATGATCGCGGCCAGAGACGCTTCGACGGTCTGCATGGCGACAAAGTTCAGGCCAAGGTAGGTCGCGTTCTGCAAGACACCGAAAACAATCGTCGCCCGCCATTGCGCCGGGGTCAGCCGCCAGCTTTGGCCCAGCGCAAGCGCGATCCCCACGCCAATCAGGCCGGAAATCAGATAGCGCACCGAAAGCGCCCAGAGCGGCGATGCATATTCGACGATGATCCGGGCAGAGGAAAAGGCCGAGGACCACATCACGACAAAGACCAGACCCGCCAGAATTGCGCGAATATCCATGTTCTGCCTTTACGTAACTGCCTCGGATCACTTCAGGGAAGGGCAACCGTGTGCCTGCGCCTGTGCATCCTGTAACAATCAGGCAAGGCAATGGCCAGAAATCAATCGGACCCTTTGCGCAAGGTCTGGATCATGCGCGCTGCAAGGGAAAGAAAATGCGGCACCTCCTTGTCATCCAGATCTGCCAGCGCGCGGTCGTTTACCCCGGCCGCCAGGGCGAGTGCGCGCTCTTCCAACGCCTTTGCATGGGGTGTCAGGTAGATCAGTCGCGAGCGGGAATCATCGGGGTTCGGCTTGCGCCGGATCAACCCGTCCCGCTCCATCCGTTTGAGTGTCAGCGCCAGCGTCGCCTGTTCCACGTCCACCTCCCGGACCAGTTCAGCCTGTGTCCGCCCGTCCCGTTCCCAGAGGGCGAGAAGGGTGGGAAACTGCCCCGGCGACAGGCCCAGAGGGCTGATCGCTTCGGCCAGCGCCTGCTCCATGAGGCGGGCAAGATGATTGACCAGATAACCGGCCGATTGGTCCTTGAAGTGCGACATGAGGAGACCCTAACCGGAATTTCTACAGCATGCTATACAAAATCCTTGACCAGACCATCAGGCCAATATACATAGCATGCTATTCAAATCAGGAGAAATCACATGTTCCGATTGATTCCACCCGCCCTCACCACAGCCATACTGATCGCAGGAGGTGCCGCCATGGCGCAGCAGACCGTTACACTCATCAACGTCTTTGAAGTGCCCGAAGAGCGCTATGAAGAAACCGTCGCCATGTGGGAAGCCGCCCGTGATGTGATGAAGGCCCAGCCGGGCTATGTCGCCACCAGCCTGCACACCGCCCTCGATGAAGGCGCGACATTCCGACTGGTCAATATCGCCGAATGGGAAAGCCCGGCGCATTTCCAGGCAGCGGCCAAGGCACTGAAGGAAGCTGAGACGCCCAAGGTCGAGGGGCTGAAGTTTCACCCGATGCTCTATCGCATGCTGCGACAGGACCCTGAAAACTGAAAGAGCCGCCCGAAGGCGGCCCAGTCAATTGTTCAAGTCAGCGTAAGGTGACGGCTTAGCCGTTCACGCTGTCCTTAAGCGCTTTCGCGATGGTCATCTTGACCACCTTGTCCGCGTCTTTCTTGAATTGTTCGCCGGTGGCGGGGTTGCGCACCATACGCTCGGGGCGTTCGCGGCAATAGATCTTGCCGACGCCGGGCAGGGTCACTGCGCCGCCTGCGGACACTTCCTTGGTGATCAGGTCGCAGACTGCTTCCAGTGCGGCGCCTGCCGATTTCTTGTCAGAACCCATCTGTTCCGCCAGCGCGGCGACGAGCTGAGTCTTTGTCATTGGTTTGGTTGCCATGTTCTTATCTCCTTAGACTGCCCGAATTTGGGGCCTCGTGTGCAGAATGTAACGGTATGTTGTGGGGCAACACAACGCGTTGTAGGTCGAAAATCCTTATTTTCTTCGCTTTTTCGCGGTTTTTCGCCGTCAAAGGAAGGCCGTTTCGTCAAATGACCGCAATTTCCGGCTGTGAATCCGCTCCAGGGGGGTGCTTCGCAGCGTTTCCATGGCCCGGATTCCGATCATCAGATGCCGTGAAACCTGTGTCTTGTAGAAGTCTGACGCCATACCGGGCAGTTTCAATTCGCCATGCAGCGGCTTGTCCGAAACGCACAAAAGCGTGCCATAGGGCACCCTGAACCGGAAACCGTTCGCGGCAATGGTCGCGCTTTCCATGTCCAGCGCGATGGATCGCGACTGGCTGAGCCGCTGCACCGGGCCGGACTGGTCGCGCAGCTCCCAATTGCGGTTGTCGATGGTGGCAACGGTGCCGGTCCGCATGATCCGCTTCAGCTCATAGCCTTCAAGCTGGGTCACTTCGGCCACGGCCTTTTCCAGCGCGATCTGGATTTCCGCCAGCGCCGGGATCGGCACCCAGATCGGCAGGTCATCGTCCAGAACATGGTCTTCGCGCAGATAGGCATGGGCCAGCACGAAATCGCCCAGCGCCTGGGTGTTGCGCAGCCCGGCGCAATGGCCGACCATCAGCCAGGCATGGGGCCGCAACACCGCGATGTGATCGGTTGCCGTCTTGGCGTTGGACGGGCCGACACCGATGTTGACCAGCGTGATCCCCGACCCGTCCGCCCGCTTGAGGTGATAGGTGGGCATCTGCGGCGTCTTGATCGTATCCGGAATGGCTGTGTCGCCATCCGTGATCTCCACGTTTCCGGTGCTGACAAAGGAGGTATAGCCGCTGTCCGGGTCGTTCAGCTGCGCGCGGGCAAAGGCTTCGAACTCGGTCACGTAGAACTGGTAGTTGGTGAACATGACATGGCATTGGAAATGTTCGGGGGCCGTGGCGGTGTAATGCGCCAGACGCGCCAGCGAATAATCCACGCGCTGCGCGGTAAAGGGTGCCAGCGGGCGCACCCCGTCGGTTTCGACGAAGGTGCCGTTCACGATATCATCGTTTGTCGTGCTCAGGTCCGGCACGTCAAAGACATCGCGCAGGATGAAATTGCCCGCCCCTTCCTGCGGCAGGTTGATGGCAGTTTCCGAGGTGACAGCGAAATGGATCGGGATCGGCGTGTCCGAGGTGCCGATGACAACCGGCTGGCCGTGGTTCTCGATCAGCAGGCCGATCTGCTGGATCAGGTAGTGCCGGAACAGGTCCGGCCGCGTGATCGTTGCCGAAAATGTGCCCGGCGAGGACACATGGCCAAACGAAAGCCGGCTGTCCACATGCGCATAGCTTGAGGTGGTGAACCGCACCTCGGGGTAATAGGCGCGAATGCGGGTGCCATCCTCCGCTGCCTGTGTCACGGTTTCAAAGCTGTCGCGCAGAAAGGCCGTTGCCTGATTATAAAGTGCTGTCAGCCTGTCCACGGCTGCGGTGGCATCGGTAAAGGCCTCGGCCTTCGGGGTATCTGGTGTTTTCAGTTTCATATCGGTTCCTTCTTTTGTTTTTGGGGCGGTCCTGCCCTCGTTTCCCGGCGTGATACCTGCGCGATGTTACGACACGATCACATCGGTAAATTCAAATCTGCGCACGTCCACCAGCCCCAGGTCAGAGATCCTCAACTCGGGGATCACCACCAGCGCCAGCAGGGAATGCTGCATATAGGCATTGTTCAGTTTGCAGCCGCAGTCTCGCATGGCCTGCATCATCGCCTGGGTCTTTGCCGCAACCTCCGCTGCCGGGCTGTCCGACATCAGGCCCGCGATGGGCAGTTCCACCAGCGCCAGCTCCTGCCCGTCGCGAAAGATCACGATGCCGCCGCCGACGCCGCGCAGCCGGTTCGCCGCCAGCGCCATCTGGTCGGCATCGGTGCCCACCACGATCATGTGGTGGCTGTCGTGGGCCACGGTCGAGGCCATCGCCATCCGCCCCTCATAGCCAAAGCCCGAGACAAAGGCATTGACCACGCCGCCCGTCGCCCGGTGCCGTTCGACCAGCGCAATCTGGCAGACTTCGCCGGTGGCCTGAACCCGGCCTTCCGTCACCGGCAGCTCGAACTGCAGCGCCTTGGTGGGGGCCTGGTTTTCGACCACGCCGATCACATTGGCGGTGACACCATTGGCCCCCTCCGGTGCGGGAATGGCGAAATCATCGCCCACCAGGTCGCGCGCCATTTTCACCGTCTGCCGGGCCACTTGCGGCCAGTCATAATGCGGGCATTCGGTCAGGCATACGCCGTCCTGCGCCACGATCTGCCCCCGCGCAATCATCAGTTCGATGGGCAGGGTCTTCAGATCCGACGTCAGGATCACATCGGCCCGCCGCCCCGGCGTGATCGACCCGATCTCACGCTCCAGCCCGAAATGCGTTGCCGTGTTGATCGTTGCCATCTGCAGCGCCACCAGCGGGTCGCAACCGCACTCAATGGCATGGCGCACCACCCGGTTCATATGCCCGTCATTGACCAGCGTACCGGAGTGGCAATCGTCGGTGCACAGGATCATGTTGCGCGAATCCAGCCCCTTTTCCGTGATCGCGGTGATCTGGCTTTCCACATCATACCAGGCGCTGCCCAGCCGGATCATCGAGCGCATGCCCTGCCGCATCCGCGCCACCGCATCTGCCTCGCAGGTGCCTTCGTGATCGTCCGCAGGCCCGCCCGCCACATAGGCCGCAAAGGCCGGGCCAAGATCGGGCGAGGCATAATGCCCGCCCACCGTCTTGCCCGCCTTCTGGGTTGCCGCGATCTCGGCCAGCATCTGGGGGTCGGCATTGGACACCCCGGGAAAGTTCATCATCTCGCCCAGCCCGATGATGCCGGGCCAGGCCATTGCCTCGGCCACATCCTCGGCGCTGATCTCGAAACCCGTGGTTTCCATTCCCGGCGCAGAGGGCGCGCAGGAGGGCATCTGGGTGAAGATGTTGACCGGCTGCATCAGCGCCTCGTCATGCATCATGCGCACGCCGGCCAGTCCCAGCACATTGGCGATCTCATGCGGGTCGGTGAACATCGAGGTGGTGCCATGCGGGATCACGGCGCGGGCAAATTCCGCCGGGGTCAGCATCCCGGATTCGATATGCATATGTCCGTCGCAAAGACCGGGGATCATGTAGCGGCCTTCGGCCTCGATGATCCGCGTGTGCGCGCCCCGGCAATGCCCTGCATCCGGTCCGACAAAGGCGATCCGCCCCGCCACGATGGCAATGTCATGGTCGGCCAGGGTTTCGCGGGTATGGACATTGACCCAGACACCCCCCCGGATGATCGTGTCGGCAGGGGCGCGACCGGCGGCTACATCGACCAGTTGCGCGGCGCTATCGGGCCATGATGGAAAAATATCTTGCGTCATGGCGTAATGGATCAAGAATCGCGACCGCGTGCAAGGGGCGACGCCGGGTTTCTTGAAACTGTCATATTACCCGCCTATGCAGGCCGAATGGACATCGTGATCTTTCATAACCCCGACTGCGGCACATCGCGCAACGTGCTGCAGATCATCCGCGACGCGGGCTATCAGCCCGAAGTCATCCCCTATCTCGATACCGGCTGGACCCGTGGCCAGCTTCTGGCGCTTTTTGCGGCGGCGGGGCTGACGCCGCGCACCGCCCTGCGCACCAGCAAAAGCCCGGCGGCGGAGCTTGGGCTGCTTGACCCCGACGTCAGCGACGACACCCTGCTGGAGGCGATGCTGACCCATCCCGTGCTGGTCAACCGCCCGATCGTCGCCTGCCCGCAGGGCGTCCGGCTGTGCCGCCCCTCCGAAACCGTACTCGACCTGCTGCCGACCTGGCCCGAGGGCCCCTACCACAAGGAAGACGGGGACTTGTTGATAGACGCCCAAGGCAACCGCGCCTAGACTGTTCGGGCAACAACCGGCAGGGCACCATGAACTACGACGACATTACCCCGGAAGATTTCGGTGCTTCCCTGCGCGGACTTGGGCTGAACCTGCTGGTGCGCGATGTGGCGCGGCAGGTCTCCTTCCTGGAACAGGTTTTCGGCATGAAGGCTTTTCAGCCCACCGCTGACTTTGCGATCATGACCTACGGCAATCAGGTGTTCCAATTGCACAGCGATGGCACCTATCACAGCAATCCGCTGCTGCGCCTGTTGCCCGAAAGCCCCCCGCGCGGCGGCGGCATCGAGATCAGGCTCTATGACAGCGACCCCGAAGCCAGCTGCGGCAAGGCAGAGACAGCGGGCGGCACCGTCCTGCAGGCCCCCACCGACAAACCCCACGGCCTGCGCGAAGCCTATATTCTGTGCGAAAACGGCTATGCCTGGGTGCCCAGCCGACCGCTGACCTGACCAGAACGCCGCCTTTTTCCGAGGCGCGGATCACAAACGACATGACCTGCCGGGGCGGGCCTTGGAAAATCTGTGTCATCGTCTAGTGTCAGCCCGAAGGAGCCGCATCATGACCGTTACCCAAATGAAACCGAACATGGAGTACTGGCAGGAACGCGTGGACCTCGCCGCCGCTTTTCGCTGGACTGCAAGGCTGAACATGCACGAGGGGGTTGCGAACCATTTCTCTCTCGCCGTGGATGATGCCGGCACGCAATTCCTGATGAATCCCAATCAGGTGCATTTTTCGCGGGTCAAGGCCAGTGACCTTTTGCTGATTGACGCCAATGATCCTGAAACCCTGTCGGGGCCGAACGCACCGGACCCCACGGCCTGGGGCCTGCACGGCGGCGTCCATCGCGCCTGCGCCCACGCGCGTTGCGTGATGCATGTCCATTCCATCCACGCCACGGTTCTGGCCTGCCTGCAGGACAGCCGCCTGCCCCCCATCGACCAGAATTGTTGCACCTTCTACAACCGTATCGTGATCGACGAGGATTACGGCGGCCTTGCCTTTGAAGACGAAGGCGACCGCTGCGCCGCCCTTCTGTCAGATCCGAAACACAAGGTCATGGTCATGGGTTCGCACGGGGTCATGGTGATCGGCGACACGGTGGCCGAGACGTTCAACCGCCTCTACTATTTCGAGCGTGCGGCAGAGACCTATATCAAGGCCCTGCAAACCGGCATGCCGCTGCGCCGCATCCCGGATGACATCGCGGAAAAGACCGCGCAGGAACTAGAAAACTATCCCGAACAGGATGCGCGGCACCTGACCGAACTCAAGGCGATCCTTGACTCGGAAGGGTCCGATTACGCGCGGTAACATCTGCCCTGTCAGCCACAGCGATGCCGCACGCGTTGCCATTGCCGCCCGGCTTTGGTTATCTGCCTGAAATCACGCGCTGACAGGGCCCGCACATGAACATCCTTTTCGTCCACCAGAACATGCCCGGCCAGTACCGTGAACTTGTGCAATGGCTGGCGGCGACCGGCGAGCACCGCATCTACTTCCTGACGCAGCGCAAGAACGCGCCAGACCTGCCGGGGGTCGAGACCCGCAAGTACCAGACCCACCGCACCCCGGCGAAAGACGCCTATGGCCTGTCCCGTGTCTGGGAGGAAGCCACCGGCGCGGGCTTTGGCGCAGCGGTGGCCGCCCGCCGGATCGAACTGCAGGAAGGCTTCAGGCCCGACATCGTGGTCGGTCACGTTGGCTGGGGCGAACTGACCTTCTTCAAACAGATCTGGGCGGATGTGCCGATCATCGGCTTTTTTGAATACTACTATAACCTCACAGGCGGTTCCGTCGGCTTTGACCCCGATGAACCCATATCGGATCACGCCCCCTTCATGATGCATGCGCGCAATGCCGTGCCGCTGGCCAATATCGAAACCGTCGACCTGGGCCATTGCCCCACCTACTGGCAGCGCGACCGTTTCCCGCGCAGCTTTCATGACCGGATGTATGTCTGCCACGACGGGATCCGCACCGACAAACTGCGGCCCGACCCCGATGTCAGCCTCGGCCTGGGGCGGCTGTCCCGCGAACTCACCCGCAAGGACGAGGTGGTGACCTATGTGTCCCGCAACCTCGAACGCACCAGGGGATTTCACATCTTCATGCGCTCCCTGCCGCGCATCCTGCGCGAACGCCCGGAGGCCCGCATCCTGATCGTCGGCGGCAATGACGTCTCCTACGGCGGCAAAAGCCAGCACCCAGGCGGGCTGCGCGCCGAGATGGAAGCAGAAGTGGGCAAGAACCTCGACTGGGACCGCGTCCATTTCCTGGGCAATATCCCCTACCCCCTGTACCAGAAAATGATCCAGCTCAGCCGGTGCCACATCTACCTGACCATGCCTTTTGTGCTGTCCTGGTCGCTGCTGGAATCCATGTCGATGGGGGCCACCATCGTGGCATCGGATGTGGCCCCGGTCCGCGAGGCGATCACCCACAACGAAACCGGCCTGCTGGTCGATTTCTTCGATCCCGACGCGGTGGCGGCACAGGTGGTCAAGGTGCTGGCCAACCCGCAGGATTATGCCCATATCGGCAAGGCAGCGCGGGACCACGTGGTGAAGGAATATGATTTCCTCACCAAATGCCTGCCGGAACACATCGCGCAGATCAATGCGCTGGTGCCTTTGGACAAACAGATCAGAATGCCGGGGAGCTGAGTTAACGCTTCCGGAAAATGGCGATACTTGCCTGGTCGTCGCGGTGCTCCTTGGCCGCCTTGCCCCCGTAGATATTGACCAGCCGGTGCTCCACCTCCGCGATGGCCGGCGCCAATTGCTCGAATTTCGCTGCAAAACCGCGTGCCTCGAAATGTTCGGCGTTGATGGTCAGCACAAAAGCCGCACCGGGACGGGCGATCCTGATGACCTCGTCCAGCGCATCCGGCCCCACATGCCCATGGGTAAAGGTGCCTGAGCTGATCACCGCATCATAGGTCGCATCAGGAATGTCCAGCGGCCCGGTCAGATCCGCCTCGATCGTCCGGCGGTAATGGCCCTTGGAGGCGGCCGTGGCCAGCATCTGCGGCGAGATATCCAGCGCATCAATTGCCATCGTTCCGCGCATCAGCATGTGATCCGCGATCAGCCCGGTGCCAGCACCAAGGTCCAGCACCGGCCCCGCCCCCTGATAGGTCTCGGCCAGGATCAGCGCCACCATACGCGGCAACTGATAATCCATCTCCCTGGCAAATCCGCTGTCATAGCTGTCGGCCCAATCGGCATAGAGCTTGCGGTTGTCGTCAGGTGTCTGCAGCGCATAGGCCTTTTCAAGGTCGGGATCGGTCATGAACACTCCTTTTCCACGACCCTACCGCGACTTTAACAATGCCTCAATCGCACCGACAATCGCGGGGGATTCCGGCTTTACCGGCGCGTCCCATGTGCCAGCCACCCGGCCATCCGGCCCGATCAGAACCTTGTTGAAGTTCCAGCGCGGCTCAAACCCCGTCTCGGTCTTCACCGCCTGGTAGAACGGATGCGCCTTGCTGCCCCGAACCGGGGTGATGTCGGTCATCGGCAGGTCAAGGCCAAAGGAAACCTCGCAGAATTCCTTGACCTCCGCCGCGCTTGCCAGCTCCTGATTGAAATCATCGGAGGGCACCGCCAGAACAACCAGCCCGCGCGCCCTGTAGCGGTCGTAAAGCGCCTGCAACCCGTCATATTGCCCGGTGTAGCCGCATTGCGACGCGGTGTTCACCACCAGCACCGGCTGTCCGGTCCATTGGCTGAACCGGTGTTCACCCCCGTCGATATTCGAAAACACCACATCGCGCGGCGCCGCCTGCGCCAGCGTCGCACTCAGGATCAAAGCCAGGAACCACCGCATGATCATTCTCCGTTCAGCAATCTGCACCATCAGACACGGCGCGGGATCACATTGAGTTGCACGGAAAGGTAAAGCCTTTCATTCTTGCGCGAAAACACCATCTATTGCACTGAGAGTTTCACGGAGGGATTGCATGCCAACCTACACCAAAAACCCCGACGCCATTGCAGCACTTAGTGCGGAAGAATTCTATGTCACACAGGAAAGCGGCACGGAACGCCCCGGCACTGGCAAGCTGCTGGGCAACAAGGAGCCGGGCATCTACGTTGACATCGTGTCAGGCGAACCCCTGTTCGCCAGCGCCGACAAATACGAAAGCGGCTGCGGCTGGCCCAGCTTCACCAAACCCATCGACAATGTGACCGAACACCGCGACGTCACGCTCGGCATGGTCCGGACCGAGGTGCGGTCCAAACATGGCGACAGCCACCTTGGCCATGTGTTCCCTGACGGCCCCCGAGACCGCGGCGGCCTGCGCTATTGCATCAATTCCGCCTCGCTCCGCTTCGTCCACCGCGACGACATGGAGGCCGAGGGATACGGTGATTACCTTGACCAGGTGGAGGACGTGGCATGAGTACCGAACGCGCAGTACTGGCAGGCGGATGTTTCTGGGGCATGCAGGACCTGATCCGCAAACGGCCCGGTGTGGTTTCGACCCGGGTGGGCTACACGGGTGGCGATGTGCCTAATGCAACCTATCGCAATCACGGCACCCATGCCGAGGGGATCGAGATCATCTTCGACCCGGAGAAGACATCCTATCGCGCGCTGCTGGAGTTCTTCTTTCAGATTCACGATCCCACCACGCTGAACCGGCAGGGCAACGACCGCGGGATGAGCTATCGCTCGGCGATCTACTACGTCAACGAGGCCCAGAAAGAGACCGCGCTGGAGACGATTGCCGACGTCGAGGCCTCTGGCATCTGGCCCGGCAAGGTCGTGACCGAGGTCGAACCCGTCAGCGATTTCTGGGAGGCCGAGCCGGAGCATCAGGATTACCTGGAGCGCATCCCGAACGGCTATACCTGCCACTTCCCCCGCGCCGATTGGGTCCTGCCCAAACGCGCCGCAGCGGAATAGACCGCGATCACAAGTCAAATCCGACAGACCCGGGAACCATCCCGGGCCTGCTGGCCGTGCCGCCAGGATATTACCGTTTTGATCTAGCGATCCGGCTCGGACCAGTCTGACGCGGCGCTGTTGCTGCGTTGCAGTCTGAAGGCCAGCCCCAGCGCAACGCCGACCCCGATGGCAACCGTCAGATCAGCGAGCACCGTCAGCACCAGGGTCAGGAACAGCAGGAAAACATCGGATTTCCGGGCCGACAGATAGCCCCGCCACTTCTGGGGCTCGCTCATGTTCCAGGCGGTCAGGATCAACAGCCCGGCAAGCGCGGGCATCGCCATGTATCCGACCAGCCGCGATGCCAGCAGCATGACAACCAGAATCGTCACCGCATGGATCAGACCGGCCACCGGTGTCTTGCCGCCCGCCCTAATGTTCGTGGCCGTCCGCGCGATTGCCCCGGTTGCGGGCAACCCGCCAAAGAAGGAGGATCCGATGTTTGCGGCCCCCTGGGCCAGCAGCTCTGCATTGGGGCGGTGATGCCCGGAAATCATCCTGTCGGCCACCATGGCGGACAGCAGCGATTCCACACCGGCCAGAAACGCGATGATGACAGCCGAGGGCAGCAGCTCGATCACCCTGTCAAATCCCACGACAGGCAGTGTCGGCCAAGCCGGGGCACTCGGCAACTCCCCGAACTGCGACCGAATGGTCTCCACCGGCAGGTCGAGGATCGCCACACATGCGGACGTGCAGGCAACCGCGACGATCAACCCCGGTAGTTTTGGCGCCGCCCGGCGGAAAAGCACGATCAGCACCATCGTGACACACCCGATCATCGCCGAAGCGGCAGAGAAACTTGAACCAGCTTCCCAAAGGACCTCCAGCTTCGCAAGAAACGCCGCAGGAACCCCCGCCACATCCAGCCCGAAAAGATCCTTGAGCTGACTGGTCGCGATGATGATGGCAATGCCGATGGTGAACCCGTTGATCACAGGCTCCGGAATATGCCGGATCAGGACCCCGGCCCGGAAATATCCGGCCACCAGCAGGATCAAACCGGCCATGAAGGTGGCCATGACCAACCCGTCATAGCCATGTTCCGCGATCACCCCGAACACGACGACGATGAACGCCCCAGTCGGGCCACCGATCTGAACCCGGCTCCCGCCCAGCAGCGAGATCAGGAAGCCGGCGACAATGGCGGTCACCAGCCCTTTCGCCGGATCAGCGCCGGAGGCAATCGCGATGGCAAGGCTCAGGGGCAGCGCCACCATCGCAACGGTCACGCCCGCAATCGCATCCTGAATCAGAAGCGATCCCGTATAACCCCGCATTGTCGTCAGTATCTTCGGTTTCATGAGCAGAGGTTAGGACTCCGACAATCTGTTGTCATTCAAAAGCAGAGCGCCAGATTGCCGCGCCCGCAGGGCATGCACGCCCGGGGGTCAGCCCTCCGCCACCCTTGGCCGCCCAGAGGCCTCCACCGTCACCACCGCTTCGATGAACACTTCGCGCGCCTCGACACCTGCGGTGCGAATGTCGCGGTTCACGGAAATCTGGATGTCAGCGGCACCCGCAGCCTGCGCATCCGCCATCGCATGGCCGCGCAGGACCTCTTCCAGACGGTCCAGTGCCGCATGCTGATCGCCAAAGTCCTGCGGCCCCTCCACCAGATGCACCCGGTACTTCCCCTCGCTGGGTGCCGTCACGGTGCCGCTCTGACGCATCGTCACGCGCCCCACCACCGCCCCGATGGCATTGGCGACACCGGCATGCTCCGGCAGGATCATCTCGCAACCCAGCCGCGCACCCACCGCCGGATAATAACTCGCGGCAGAGGCCCCCAATCCGATCACCGGCACATCCAGCCCGGTCTGCAACCGCACCAGCCCGCGATGCCCCGCCATGCCGCGTTGCATCAGCACATGTTGCGCCAGCACCTCCGGCGCGATCCCGAAAGCCGTATCTTCCTCGGCAAACGCGGTTTCGAGAAGCGCCAGACAGGTCTGATGGGTCAGCCGGTCCACGATCATCTGCGCCACATCCTCGGCGCTGTTGGACAGCACATCGCCCGCCCCGGTCCGCCTGCGCCCGAACAATTGCAACGCCTTGCGCGCGGCGGTGGTGTCCCACTCCAGCACCCGGCCCAGCACGTGGCTGGCATCAGAGGGCGTGACCCCCGCAATCTGCACCAGCCCCCGCTCCACCAGCCGCTTCAGCGCGCCCTGCTCGATCCGCGCACGCAACACGTCGCCAAGGGGATGCACCCCGGCCCCGATCCGCTCCAGCAAGGCCGCCTCGCGCGGACCCAGCCCCTCTGTGGTCTGGCCGGGCACCGCCAGCACAAACCGCGCGTCATGTTCGCCCGGCGTCACCGCCCGCAACTGCGCATCCAGCGCATCATGAACCACTTCCGGCGCATCGACCGCCACCAGTGACACCGGCAACAACCGGCGCGGCCCCAGCGTGACGCCGCCGCGCAGCCCCTCGCTGATGAAATGCACCTCGCTGTCGCCGCCCAGACCGGTGGTGCGCATCGCCACCGCCTCGACCATCGTGCGGTAGGGGCCGACCCGCGCCCCCGCCGGATCAATCGCCGGCCTGCCGCCGCGCAACAGCGCCACATCCGTCGTTGTCCCCCCGATGTCGCTGACCAGTGCCAGTTCAGCCCCGGTCAGCCAGCGCGCCCCCACGATAGAGGCGGCAGGCCCGCTCAGGATCGTCTCGATCGGGCGCTCGCGGGCCTGGGCGCTGGAAATCAGCGCACCATCGCCCCGCACGACCATCATGGGCGACGTGATCCCCAGCGACTTCAGCTCATCCTCGGCGCGTCCGATCAGCCGGTCGATCATCCCGATCAGCCGCGCATTCAACACAGCCGTCATCGCGCGCTTGGGGCCGTTCAGCTTTGCCGACAACTGATGCGAGGCCGAAACCGGCCGCCCGGTCACCTGCGCCACCAGTTCCGCCGCCCGCAGTTCATGTGCCGGGTTCCGGGTGGCAAACTGACCGGCCACGGCAAAGCCGCTGACATCCTGTCGGTGACGCTCCAGAAAGGCGATCAGCCCGGCCTCGTCCAGCGCCTGCACTTCCGCGCCAGCGTGATCATGACCACCCGCCAGCACGATTGCCGGATCCCCCTTCAAAGCGTCGGACAGCCCATGCGCCTCAAGATCCCGCTCTCGGAAACCGATATAGATCAGCGCAACGCGCCCGCCCTGCCCCTCTACCAGCGCATTGGTGGCAAGCGTGGTCGACAGCGATGCCAGCGAAATCTCCGACGGCGCGATGTCGGCCGAGGCAAGCACCGCACGGACGGCACCGCCAATCCCTTCGGCCAGGTCATGCCGGGTGGTGAGTGACTTGGCCGAGGCGACCACCAGCTCATCATCGCGGATCAGCACCGCATCCGTATAAGTTCCACCCGTGTCCACGCCCAACAGCAACGCCATGCCAGTCTCCACTCTGTTCCGCTAACGGTGTACCTGACCCCGCGCCGTGGTCCATACCCCAGGGCTCAGGCCGCGTTAATCCTACGCAGACTCCAGACGCGCAACCGCCCAGCGCGCAGCATCGGCCACCGTGGCATCCGCGTCCTCGCACAATGCCTGCGCAGCCTGCCGCAATTCGGGCAGGCCAGAGTTCCCGATGGCGTAAAGCACGTTGCGCACAAACCGGTCCCGGCCGATCCGCTTGATCGCCGAACCTGAAAAACGCGCGCGAAAGGCCGCGTCGTCAAGTGCCGCCAACGCCACAAGATCCGCCGCGCGCGCCTCTGGCCCGTGATACCGCAGATCGCTGGCGGCGACGGCGAACTTGTTCCAGGGACAAACCGCAAGGCAATCGTCGCAGCCATAGATGCGGTTGCCCATCAGGCCGCGCAATTCGAGGTCCACCGGGCCCTTGTGCTCGATCGTCAGATAGGAAATGCAGCGTCGCGCATCCAAACGGTAAGGGGCAGG
This sequence comes from Sulfitobacter sp. G21635-S1, assembly GCF_027213915.1. NCBI lineage: Bacteria > Pseudomonadati > Pseudomonadota > Alphaproteobacteria > Rhodobacterales > Roseobacteraceae > Sulfitobacter > Sulfitobacter sp. G21635-S1. The sequence continues at coordinate 99,818 of NZ_JAPWGV010000005.1, read as the reverse complement.
AAAGGCACCTGTCGGACAGATATCCAGACAGGCCCGGCAAGACCCGCAATGGTCAGCCTCCGGCGCATCCACCGGCAGGTCCAGTGTGGTGAATACCGACCCCAGAAAGGCCCAGTTCCCCCAGTCCCGGCTCAACAGGTTGGTATGTTTGCCCTGCCAGCCCAGCCCGGCGGCCTGCGCCAGGGCCTTTTCCGGCACCGGGGCAGTATCGACAAAGACTTTCACCTCGCAAGGCTCCTGCGCGATCAGCCAGCGCGCCAGCCGTTTGAGCCGTTTCTTGACAATATCATGATAATCGCGCCCCTGGGCATAGACCGAAATCGCCGCCTTTTCCGGGTGTTCCAGCACCGCCAGCGGGTCCTGCTCCGGCGCATAGCTTTCTGCCAGCATGATCACCGACCGCGCCTCCGGCCAAAGCGCCGCAGGGTTGCCGCGCCAGTGCATCCGCTCAGCCATCCAGCCCATCTGCCCGTGATATCCCGCCTCGACAAAGGCCTGCAGCCGCCCCGGTACCTCAGGCACGGCATCGGGCCTGCAGATCCGCGCGGAGACGAACCCCTCGCGCAGCGCCTCTGCCACCAGCTTCGCCTTCAGGTCCATTCTTTTTGGCCTCAAATATCCGCGGGGGGGTCCGGGGGGCAAAAAGCCCCCCGGGGCGCGGCTTAAAAATCCAGGTCGTTGTAATGTTTCGGAGGCGGGAAACCGGGCACCTGATCCGCCAGCAAGGCGCGGAACGCAGGCCGCGACTTGATCTTGGCATACCAGTCCTTGACCACATCACTGCGGTTCCAGTCCACGTCCGAAATATAATCCAAAGACGACAGATGCGCCGCCGCGGCGAAATCCGCCAGGGTCATCACATCGCCTGCCAGCCAGCGGCGATGGTCCAGCAGCCAGGCCATGTAGTCCAGATGGTACTTGATCGCCTTGGCACCCGCCTTGACGTTGGTGCTGTCCGGGTAACCCTGTTTCATCACCTTCTTGTTGACCCGCTCATAAAGCAGTTTGGAGGTCACTTCGCGGTGAAACTTGTCATCGAACCAGCTCACCAGCCGCCGCACTTCAAGCCGCTGCACCGGGTCGACGGGCATCAGCGGCGGCTCGGGGCGGGTTTCCTCGATATATTCGCAGATCGCAGCACTCTCGGCCATCATGATCCCGTCCAGCCGCAGCACCGGCACCTTGCCTGCCGGATTGCGCCGCATGAAATCAGGGTCCTGTTCCCAATAGCGTTCCTCGACCAGTTCCACCTCGATCTTCTTTTCGGCGAGGCTCAGGCGGACCTTGCGGCAAAAAGGCGATAGCGGGACGTGAAACAGACGGGCCATACTCAGCTTTCGGATAATAAAGGAGTGGAGCCATCCATGCCCCTAATCCCGGTGGTTTTCAACTCTCGAAACAGGCCGCACGTCCGTCATTGCGGATCGTTGCCGCCCCGTCGCGCACCTGCCGGGCGCGTTTGAGAACATAATCACTGGGCTTTGCCGCGGACCTCTTCTTGGGCGCGGGCAGGATCGCCGCCAGCCGTGCGGCCTGGGTTGCAGACAGATCGGAGGCCGGGACACCAAAATAATGCTGCGCCGCAGCCTCGACCCCGAAGACACCCTCGTCGAATTCGGCAATGTTCAGATAAACCTCGACAATCCGCCGCTTGGACCAGACTGCCTCCATCACCGGGGTGATCAGCGCCTCCATGGCTTTGCGCAGCCAGGTGCGGCCATGCCACAGATAGACGTTCTTGACCGTCTGCTGGCTGATCGTCGATGCGCCCCGGTTCGACCCCGCCGCGATCGCCTTACGGATCGCGATCATGTCGAACCCCCAGTGCTGACAGAAATTCGCATCCTCCGCCGCCACGGCAGACCGCGCCATCACGGGTGCCATCCTGTCCAGGGACACCCAGGTCTGCTTGACCCCGCCCAGCCGACGGCTTTCAGAGAACATATAGGCTGTCGTCGGCGGATTGATCACCGCGCCCAGCACCACCAGGAATACCACCAGCAGAAACACCGCCGATATCGCCCGCAGCACCAGCCGCGTCACCCGCTTTTTGAACGAGCGCCGGGCGGGCGGCTTTGACGTGGTCTTTTTCAGTGTGGTTTTCGATGCGCGGGCCATCCCCCAGCTATAGGGGGGCTCAGGGGTTTTGTGAACGCCCCGCTTGTGCAATCTGCCGCGCCAGGTAGGCCCCGATCAGCGCCGAGGCCCGGGCCGATGGATGGGTGTTGTCCGCGGCGTAGTTCCCCGGTTCGGTCGGGTCGATCACATCCTCGGAATCCACGAACAGGACATGGGGGCTGGCATTGGCAAACCGCGCAAGGCGTGTTTCCATCCGCACCAGATCGTCGCGACAGCCGTTGAACGACCCTTTGCCGTTGCCCGCGTAATAGCCCATCCACAGGATCCGCGCGCCACTTTCTGCCCGAAGCCTGCTGACAAAAGCCGGAATCGCACCGGACATCCCGTCTGCCCCGATCAGCCTGTCCACAACCCCGGCGCAAGCGCCGCAACCACAGTCGGACCCCAGATCATTCGCACCGCCGTTGATCACGATCCAGTTCCACCGCCCGCCGGGAAACTGCCGCCTGATGTCAAAGCCCACCGCCCCGGCCAGACCGGAGTCATTGTCGAACTGTGCCCCCGGCACCGCCTTGCTGACCACATTGCGGCCCAGTGCCGCCTGCATCGCATCGGGAATCGCGGCATCGCTGCCGCCGTTCCAGGCCATGACGGAATCGCCCAGAACCAGAATGTCCCCGCCGCCGCGCCGGGTCGCGTCGGTGCAGGCCGTCAGCAATGCAACAGCCAGAAGGAAAAGGGAAAGCAATCTGATCATCATGCAAGGCAGCTAGCCTGCCCCGGCCCGAGGTAAAGGGCGGGGGTGTCGGTTCAGGCGGCGATCATCTGCGCCTCTGCCCGCCGCAGAACCCTGCGCACGGCACGCCCGTCATCCGCCGGACCTGCAATCTGGTCGGGGAAAAGCGCCAGCAACTCCGCCTGTGCCGCCGTCCCTGCCGCATCCAGCGCATAGGCGGGCAGACAGCTTTCCGACGGGATGCCCTGGCCAAAAATGATCTGATGGCGGTCAAAGACAAGATGGACATAGGTCACCACACCGCCGGACACCTGCCGCACGGTATCTCCGTTGACCAGATGTTTGGCCGCAACCAGCACTTCGTCCTGGCCAAAGTACAATTCCGCCCGCCACCCGGACACAAGTATCCGGTGCTGCGGTGACACCAGCAGAGGTGCCGTGTTTCCGATGGCCCCAAGCGCAAAGCGGATCGGCGCGACATCGCCCGCCGCCCGAAACCTGTCCGCCAGAATCTGACGGATCGGCTGTGCGCCGTGGTCCAGCGTCTCGACCTGATCTCCGATCTCCAGGGTCTCGATGGACCGCAGCCCACCAGGCGTCCGGATCATCGTGCCGGGCGTAAAACATGTGGGGCCGAAACTGCCCACCGGCGTCTGTGTGCTGTTGGTGACGAAGGTGGAGGAAACGAAGGTCCCGTTCTGCAAGACCTGCCCGTCTGTCGGAGTAAAGACCGGGGCGCCGGAGGCGAGGTAGAAGGTCACGCCGGTATATGTCACCGTGGAATTGTCCGGCAACCGGATGGTCAGCGTATCGCCCACCCAGACATCGGTGATCGCCGTGCCGTTGAACGTGTCGCCCGAGTTGTTGCGGATCAGACCATCGTCATTCTGATCGGTGAACGTCACCAGCTGGAAGGTCAGCGGCGTGCCCACGGGCGGTGCGGCGCCGGGATCGACGGTGAAAAACTGGTCCTGATAGGATGCGGGCATGGATACACCTTCGGCTCTTGCGGGCTTTGTGTATCGCCGGAAAATCAGGTCTCATTATGACCGGATTTTAGTCAATTATGACCTAATAAAGGGTCCGCGCGCCCCAATTCAAAGCGGGGCGCGCGGCATTTCGCAGCCTCATTCGGCGGGGACGGCTGCCTTGTCCAGGCTCAGCGGCGCAGGCAGATGCGCCAGCATCTCCTTGGGGCAAACCTGGATAAAGTTGTGCTTTTCGGTGTCCCAATGCTGCAGGATCTCCTCTGCCTTGCGGCTTTGGGTTTCCTCCAGATGACGCTCCAGCAGCTCTTCCAGCTCGCCCAGCCAGTGGTCGACCGTGACCGGGCAGGTCACAATCGTCTCCCGGTTCATCAACGCCTTAACGGTATTTTCAGGGTCATAAAGATAGGCCATACCCCCGGTCATCCCGGCCCCGAAATTCGCGCCGATCTCGCCCAGGATCACGGCGACGCCACCGGTCATATATTCGCAACCGTTGCTGCCGCAGCCCTCGATCACCACTTTCGCACCGGAGTTCCGCACGGCAAAGCGCTCACCGGCGCGACCGGCTGCAAACAGATAGCCGGATGTCGCCCCGTAAAGCACGGTATTGCCGATGATCGTATTCTCCGAGGCCACAATCGGGCTGGCCATATTGGGCCGGACCACAATCGTGCCGCCCGACAGGCCCTTGCCGACATAATCATTGGCATCGCCCGATACTTCGAGCTTCAGGCCCTTGGCCGCGAATGCACCCAGCGACTGCCCGGCCGATCCGGTCAGTTTCACCGTCAGGTGATCCGCCTGCAGCTTGTTGCGCATGCCGAACTTCTTGATGATATGGCTGGAAACGCGAGTGCCCACGGTCCTGTGCGTGTTCTGCACCGCATAGGACAATTGCATCTTCTCGCCATCCTCAAGGAAGCGCGCCGCATCGCGCACGATCTGGGCGTCCAAAGTGTCCAGCACCGCCTGCCGGGGCTTGTCCCGGTCATAGACATTGTGCTGCGCGCCATCGACCGCGATCAACAGCGGGTTGAGGTCCAGGTCGTCCAGATGCGCGGAGCCGCGGCTGACCTGCGCCAGCAGATCGGCACGCCCGATCACCTCGTCCAGGCTGCGCGCCCCGAGGCTTGCCAGGATCTCGCGCACTTCCTGCGCGTAGAAGGTGATCAGGTTGACCACCTTGTCGGCACTGCCGGTGAACCTGCCACGCAGCGCCTCGTCCTGGGTGCAGACACCCACCGGACAGGTGTTGGACTGGCACTGGCGGACCATGATGCAGCCCATGGCAATCAGCGCGGCGGTGCCGATGCCATATTCCTCGGCCCCCATCATCGCCGCCATGACGATGTCACGCCCGGTGCGCAGCCCGCCATCGGTCCGCAGGGTCACACGGTCGCGCAGGTTGTTCATCGACAGCACCTGATGCGCCTCGGTCAGGCCCATTTCCCAGGGCAGACCCGCATATTTGATACTGGTCGCGGGGGATGCCCCGGTGCCGCCATTGTGGCCCGAGATCAGGATGATGTCCGCCTTGGCCTTGGCCACGCCGGCGGCAATCGTGCCGACACCGCTTGAGGCCACCAGTTTCACCGTCACCTTGCAGCGCGGGTTGATCTGCTTGAGGTCATAGATCAGCTGCGCCAGGTCCTCGATCGAATAGATGTCGTGGTGCGGCGGCGGGGAAATCAGCGTGACCCCCTTGGTCGAATGCCGCAGCCGCGCGATCAGGTCGGTGACCTTCATCCCCGGCAACTGACCACCTTCGCCGGGCTTGGCCCCCTGCGCCACCTTGATCTCCAGTTCTTCGCACTGGTTCAGGTATTCCGCCGTGACGCCGAAACGCCCGGACGCCACCTGCTTGATCTTGGCCGAAGGGTTGTCGCCATTGGGTTCCGGCACGAAATGCGCCGGATCCTCGCCACCTTCGCCCGAATCCGATTTTGCCCCGATCCGGTTCATCGCCACGTTCAGCGTCTTGTGCGCCTCAGGGCTGAGCGCGCCCAGCGACATGCCGGGCGTCACGAAACGCTTGCGGATCGACGTGATGCTTTCCACCTCTTCCAGCCCGATCGGTGCGCCCAGGGGCTTGATGTCGAGCAGATCGCGCAGGTGAATCGGCGGGTTCGACTTCATCTTGGCCGAATATTGCTGCCACATCTGATAGGATGCCTTGTTGCAGGCCATCTGCAGCATATGCATGGAAGAGGCTTCCCAGGCGTGGGTCTCGCCGGATTTGCGCGCCTTGTAGAAGCCGCCGATGGGCAGAACGCTGCCATCGCCCGACCAGCCCCGCGCATGGACCTCTTCGGACTTGCGCTGGATACCGGTCACGCCGATGCCGCTGATCCGGCTGGTCATGCCGGGGAAATACTCCGCGCACATGGCCCGGGACAGGCCCACGGCCTCAAAGTTCAGACCGCCGCGATAGGAGGACACCACACTGATGCCCATCTTCGCCATGATCTTGAGCAGCCCCTGGTCAATCGCATTGCGATAGCGCGCGATTGCGGTGGTCAGCGAGATGTCCAGCAGGCCGCGCTCGATCCGGTCGGCCAGCGAATCCTCTGCCAGGTAGGCGTTGACCACGGTCGCACCGCAGCCGATCAGAACGGCAAAGTAATGCGGGTCCACACATTCCGCCGACCGCACGTTCAGCGATGTAAAGGTCCGCAGCCCCTGACGGGTCAGATGGCTGTGTACCGCCGAGGTGGCCAGGATCATCGGCATGGCGACCCTGTCCTTGCCGCTCAGGTGATCGGTCAGCACCAGATGCCCCGCACCGGAACGCACGGCGTCTTCCGCCTCTGCCCGGATGCGTTTCAGGCCCGCGCTGAGGCTGCCCTCACCCGGGGCGAAGGAACAATCGATGGTCACCACGTCCGCGTTGAAATGGCTGAACAACGCGTCGAACTGCGCATTGCCGACAAAGGGGCTGTCCAGCACCAGGATCTCGGTCTGGCTGCTGTCCTCGTCCAGCACGTTCTTGAGGTTCCCGAACCGCGTCTTCAGGCTCATCACCCGGTATTCGCGCAGGGAGTCAATCGGCGGGTTGGTCACCTGGCTGAAGTTCTGGCGGAAGAAATGGCTCAGCGGCCGGTACTGGTTCGACAGCACGGCAGAGGGCGTGTCATCACCCATCGAGGCCAGCGCCTCCTTGCCGTCCTCGGCCATGGGTGCCAGGATCTGCTCAAGATCCTCGATGGAATAGCCCGCAGCCACCTGCCGCCGGCGCAGTTCATTGCCGGTAAAGACCGGCTTTTCGGTCACCTGCGCAAGCGGCTCGTCCAGTTCCACGATCTTGCCGACCCACTCGCCAAACGGCAAAGCCGCGGCCAGCTTGTTCTTGATCTGGGCATCGCCGTAAAGCTTGCCCTTCTTCATATCGACGGAAATCAGCTGTCCCGGCCCCAGCGCGCCCTTGCGCACCACATTGGCCTCGTCCAGCGGAATCATCCCCGCCTCGGACCCTGCGATCAGCATGCCGTTGCTTGTCACCACATAGCGCATCGGGCGCAGACCGTTCCGGTCAAGTCCCGCACAGACCCAGCGGCCATCGGTCATCGCCAATGCTGCCGGGCCGTCCCAGGGCTCCATCACCGAGTTGCAATAGGAATACATGTCGCGCCAGGCCTGTGGCAGTTCCACGGCCTGTTTGGACCAGCTTTCAGGCACCAGCATGGTCTTGGCCATCGGCGCGGAGCGCCCTGCCCGCACCAGCACCTCGAACACCGAATCCAGCGCCGCACTGTCGCTGGACCCCGCCGCGACGATCGGCTTAATCTCATCCGCCATTTCCCCAAAGGCGGCAGAGGCCATCCTGATCTCGTGGCTCTTCATCCAGTTCATGTTGCCGCGAAGCGTGTTGATCTCGCCGTTATGGGCCAGCATGCGGAAGGGCTGGGCCAGCCACCACTGCGGGAAAGTGTTGGTGGAATAGCGCTGGTGATAGATCGCAAAGGCGGAAATGAACCTTTCATCCTTCAGGTCGGGATAGAATTCCGCCACCTGCTCGGCCAGCATCATCCCCTTGTAGATGATGCTGCGGCAGGACATCGACGCGATGTAGAAATTCGGCACCTGTGCCGCGATCACGGCCTTCTCCACCCGGCGACGGATCACGTAAAGCTCCCGTTCGAAGGTTTCCTCGTCCACGCCCTTGGCGTTGGAAATCAGGATCTGCTCGATCTCCGGGCGGGTCGCATTGGCCTTTTCACCCAGCACCGAAATGTCCACCGGCACATGCCGCCAGCCATAGATGTAATAGCCCATCCGCAGCACTTCGGCTTCCACGATGGTCCGGCATGTCTCCTGCGCGCTGAAGTTCGTGCGCGGCAGGAACACCTGGCCCACGGCAATCAACTCGTTCTCGCGCGGGGTATGGCCGGTGCGCTGCACCTGATCGTAAAAGAACGGCACCGGGATCTGCACATGGATGCCCGCGCCATCGCCTGTCATCCCGTCCGCATCCACGGCGCCCCGGTGCCAGATCGCCTTGAGCGCCTTGATACCGTTCTCCACCACCGCGCGCGACTTGGACCCGTCGATATTGACCACCAGACCCACACCGCAGGAGGAATGCTCCTCGGCTTCGCTGTAAAGCCCGTTCTCGGCCAGATACGCACGCTTGGCGGCCATGTCCTCGGCCCATTTTTCATCATAGATCATGGTATCGGATCCTTTCATTCGCTCACAAAGCTGGCCGCAAGCGCGTCACAGCCAAAAAGGGGGGTATCGGACAGAAAACCTTTCTGACCGGGATAGATAAAATCGACAGGCCGGCTGTCATAGGAAAACGTCGTATCGGGGCGGGTCACATCGCCGGTGCCGGAAAAGAACCTGCCATGGGTTTCCGACACGAACTCCGACCCTTCGGCCTCGTAGATCATCGCGCCATCCGCATCTGTCTTGCGGATGGAATATTCGGTGCGGTGCAGCCGCTCGCCATCAATCATGACGTTGCGCTCCGCTATGCGGTCGAACCCGACCACCCGGTGCGTGCCCTCCGCCGTGTCGAGGCTGAAGTCATAGGTATCCAGCCCGCTTTGCAACAGGCCACTCAGGCTCGCCGGATCTGTCGCCGGGGTGATCAGGCTTTCCCGCTCTCCGCTGGTCAGGAAGAACGACTGGACCCATTGCGCCTCTGCGTCGATCTGACCGACATAGACCAACCCGCGCTGGTCGATCTCGCCACGCCATTGCAGACCGGGGGCATCGGCAGCACAGGTCCACAGATGCTCCACCACGCAACTGCGGGTCTGCACGGTAAGATGCGCGGTGCAGCCCTGCGGCGGGGTGAATGTACCGGCGGCCGCCGGGCCGGCCAGCAGGATCAGGGCAAGGGCGCGCATCATGCATCGCCTCCGCTGAACATCGCGATGGTTTCCTCGGTGCTCAGGCGCTTGTGGTCCCCCGCCAGCCGGTAGCCCTGCGGACACATATCGGCAAAGAATTCCATCTTCAGCGGCGCGCCGCCGCCATCCGCAAACAGGCCCGCCGCCAGGTTGCGGCGCCCGTCATGGAGAGTCTCATACCAAAGGGTCGACCCGCAGGTACTGCAGAACCCGCGCTGCGCCCATTCGGAGGACCGATAGACCGAAGCGTCACCAGATACCTCAACGCTGCCAGGCACCGTTTCGATGGAAAAGAATGCGCCGGAGGTATGCCTGCGGCACATGTCGCAGTGGCAGGCCCGCAGGATCGGGTCTTCTGTGCGTGCGGTCACACGAACCGCGCCGCACAGGCATTGGCCGCTGATTTCAGACATTGTCGGTCACCTCCTGCGCGCGGGGATATTTTGCACGATACTGCTCTGCCGTGGCCTTGCGGTGATCGCCTTCCAGCGAAAAGGCCGCCGGGGCCTCGTCACAATAGATTTCGCTGCGCAGCGGCCAGTCTTTTGCCGCCTCGAAAAGACCCGGCATCAGATCGTATTCGGCGGTCTCTTCGCGGTCGCGCATCCACAGATGCGAGCCGCAGGTGCCGCAGAAGGCGCGTTCCGCCAGCTGGGACGATGCATGAACCTTGACCGGTCCGCTGACCGTCACCGTTTCGGGCGCGGCGGGGAAGCTGGCGAAGACCGATCCGCTCCACCGCTGGCACATGGCACAATGGCAGACGCCGACCCAACCCGACGGGTCGGTCACGGTGATCTTCACCGCCCCACAGAGGCACTGACCGCTGATCACGTCGCTCGGCATTGTCATTCTCCCTGATCCCATACAGGTCTGATTTGCGGACCTGTCGTGTTTCCGATGTCACCGCAGCGGTGTACCGCCTGAGCACGGATGGTGCTCAGGTTGCGCCTGCTGCTTTCCTACTCCGCAGCGACCGCGGTCGCGCCCTGATCCAGCCGCTTCAGGATCGCCTCCGCACAATCGCGCCCGTCCTTGATGGCCCAGACAACAAGGCTCGCGCCCCGGACGATGTCACCCACCGCATAGACCCCGTCGAGCGCGGTCTGCCCGGACACATAATCCGCCTTGATCGTCCCCCAGCGGTTCACCGGCAGATCGGCCTCGCCCCAGAGGGTCGGCAGGTCTTCGGGCTCGAACCCCAGCGCCATGATCACCAGATCGGCCTCTTCGACATAATCCGAACCCTCGATCAGCTCGGGCGCCTGGCGGCCTGTCGCGTCGGGCTGGCCCAGGCGCATCTTCTGCACCATCACGCCGGTCACCGGATCGCCGACAAAGCCCTTGGGCGCCGAGAGCCATTCGAAAACGACCCCCTCTTCCTCGGCATTGGCCACTTCGCGCTGGCTGCCCGGCATGTTGGCCCGGTCCCGGCGATAAAGACATTTGACCGAGGTCGCACCCTGCCGGATCGAGGTCCGCACACAATCCATCGCCGTGTCGCCGCCACCGATCACCACGACCTTCTTGCCGGAGGCATTCAGCCGCCCGCTGTCGAAATCCTCCACCGCATCGCCAAAGCTCTTGCGGTTGCTGGCGGTCAGGAAATCAATCGCCCGCTCCAGCCCGGGCACGCCACTGCCGGGCGCCTGAATTTCCCGCGTCTTGTAGACACCGGTGGCAATGATGACGGCATCATGCCTGGCCCGGATATCGGCAAAGGAGATGTCCACGCCGACATTGCAGTTCAGCTCGAAGTTGACCCCGCCCTGCGCCAGCTGATCGTTGCGGCGCATCACCACGTCCTTCTCCAGCTTGAAGCCGGGGATGCCATAGGTCAGCAGCCCGCCTGCACGGTCATAACGGTCATAGACCGTCACCTGCACACCGGCCCGGCGCAGCACATCCGCCGCCGCCAGACCGCCGGGGCCTGCGCCGATGATGCCCACGCTCTCGGGGCGCTCCCTGCCCGGTTTGATCGGCTGGACCCAGCCTTCCTCCCAGGCGGTGTCCGTGATGTATTTCTCGACCGACCCGATGGTGACGGTGCCATGGCCGGATTGCTCGATCACGCAATTGCCTTCGCACAGACGGTCCTGGGGGCAGATGCGGCCGCAGATTTCGGGAAAGGTGTTGGTCGCCTGGCTGACTTCATAAGCCTCCTGCAACCGCCCCTCGGCGGTCAGGCGCAGCCAGTCCGGGATATTGTTGTGCAGGGGGCAATGAGACTGGCAATAGGGCACGCCGCATTGGCTGCAGCGGCTGGATTGCTCCTTGGCCTTGGCATCCGCGTATTCTGCATAAATCTCGTTGAAATCTGTCCGGCGCAGATTGGGCGGACGTTTCTCGGGCATGTCCCGTTCGATTTTCACGAATTTCAGCATCGGCTGCTCTGCCATGATCATGCCCTTCCAGAATTACTGCGAGACCTTCCCTCTATCCTAGCATAAATTGGAAATAAAGTCAGACATGCTGACCTATATATCAGTTTCTGAGCCCTGCTCGCGATTTTCCGGCAAATATCACCTCAAATTAGTTCCGATCCGGACCTAACTGTCAGTAACCCGCCCACAACGCAGCAATCGCACCCAGCCCGACGATGATTCGCCACCAGCCGAACAGCGCATAGCCATGCCTGCTCACGTAGTCCAACAGCCAGCGCACCACGAGCACAGCCGCGATAAACGCCGTTACAAAGCCAACGGCGATCTCGCCCATGGCCGAAGCATCCAACACGTCCCGATTCTTGTAAAGGTCATAGGCAAAGGCACCGGCCATGGTCGGCATCGACAAGAAGAACGAAAATTCTGCCGCCGCCCGCTTGCTGGCCCCCAGCATCAACGCGCCCACGATGGTGGCCCCTGACCGCGAAGTGCCCGGAATCATGGCAAGACATTGAATGAATCCGATTTTAAGTGCCATCGACAGGGGAAAGGCCATGGCATCCTCGTGCCGGGGTTCCGGCGCGATCCGGTCCACGAACAGCAGGACAATCCCCCCCAGAACCAGCATGACCGCGATCAGCATCGGTGTCTCGAAAAGCACCGTTTTGATGAAATCATGGGCAATCACACCAATCACCACGGCAGGCAGAAAGGCCACCAGCACCGACAGGATGAACCGCCGCGCCGCCGGATCACTGGGTGCGGCGGCAAATACCGCCCACAGACGCGCCGCGTAAAGCGTCAGGATCGCCAATACCGCCCCGAGCTGTATCACCACCTCAAAGGTCTTGCCGGCACTTTCGAATCCCAGAAAATGCCCGGCAAGCAAGAGATGGCCGGTGGAAGACACGGGAATGAACTCCGTCAACCCTTCCAGCAGGCCCAGAAAGGCCGCGACGATTGTGATATCCATCAGCTGTTGCGCAGATTGCGGGCGGAATCCTTGATCGCATCATACTGGCCCGACGGGCGGAAGCGCCACAGGTAGTCAGGCAGGACAGATGCCATGGAGACCGGCTTGATCCCCAGATCGGCAAAGGTTTTAGCGCCGTCGGACACGACATTGTCCTTGGCCAGATTCCTGATCTGGTCGCGGGTGATCATCCGGTTGGTGAACAGCCCCAGCGTGATGGATTGCAGCAGGTCAAAGCCCCCGGCCATGATCCGCGCGATCCAGTTCGGCAGGTTCAGAATCAGCCGGCGGCGGTGGATCACATCCAGCATCCGCCCCATCAGACCCCTGAAGGTATCGACCTCGGGCCCGCCCAGTTCGTAGATGCCGCCCTCCGCCTTGCCCATCACACCCAACACGGCAGCCTGTGCGACATCGTCAACATAGACCGGCTGAAACCGAATGTCCTGGCCGACAACGGGCAATACCGGGCTGTTCCGCGCCATGCCCGCGAAACGGTTGAAAAAGTCATCCTCGGGCCCGAAAACAATCGACGGCCGCAGGATAACCGCATCGGGCATGTACTTCTGCACGGCCATTTCGCCTTCGCCCTTGCTGGCGGCATAATCGCTGGGCGCATCGGCATCCGCCCCAATGGCGGAAATCTGCACCATCCGCGCGACGCCTTCCTCGGCGGCAAGCCGGGCCACCCGCGCGGCACCTTCCGCCTGCACGGGATCGAACCTGTTACGGCCCTTTTCGACAAGGATGCCCACGCAGTTCACAACCGCCTCGGCCCCCTGCATCGCGGCGCGCACGGAGGCGTCATCGCGAATGTTGCACAGGACCGGCTCCACCTGCCCGACAACACCATAGGGACGGACAAAGATGGCCTCGTTGGGATTGCGCACAGCAACGCGGACGCGCCAGCCTGCCTTTGCCATGCGGCGCGCGATATAGCGCCCGATAAACCCGGAACCGCCGTAGATCGTAACCAGCCTGGACATGATAAAGCACCTCGCGCGATCAAATTCACGTAGCCGGTTTAACGATACCCCCATCCTCGGACAAGGCGCAATCACCAGCCACCCCCGGCTGAACCCCGCAAAGTTCAATTTCATGCCAGAATGCAATTGACACCCGCCCGTTGCCCCCTTACATGCAGCGCTCACGTGACCTGCCCAGGTGGCGGAATGGTAGACGCGCTAGCTTCAGGTGCTAGTACTGGCAACGGTGTGGAGGTTCGAGTCCTCTCCTGGGCACCAAATCCTCAGATTTATTTCGGCGAGACAGAGCTTTAAGCGCAAGCGGCGACGTCACTGTTCACTAAATAGTCCACCCCCTGACTGGCGACGAGCCGACACCGCCATGCCATTCAAGGGTCGATTAAAGGCTAAGTTTATACTCTTCCATCAGGCTAGCCGTTTCAAACATGGCTTCCTTCTCTGCTGACCTGATAAGCCATTCGGGCGACATTTCGGGCTTTTTCAAGCGCGTTCGCATCAAATGTATGGTCTGGATCGCAGCAACCGGATGAAGTGTGATTATGTTCGCAATAAATTCATCTGTCGAAAGCGGCTCTACATCAAAATTTTCGCAATAGTCACGAGGAAAATGCTTCAGGTTATCGGTCACGATTGCCGCGGCCGAAGTCTGAATTGCCGCAGCTAAGACATGGCGGTCCTTTTCGTTTATTCCCTTAAGTCCTGATTCCAAATCTTGAAAATCTTCGACACAAACATCGTCAAACGCGACCCTCATCGACTTTAGCTTTGCCGCTGCCTTGATCTTTGCGATATCAAACGCAACGCCCTTACGCGTGATCAATTTTGCGAGCGCTCGCTCTGTTTCATTCAATATCTTTTCAGACCACCTCAGTCTGAAGTACTCCGCTTCGGCAAAGCTAAGAATGAAGTTACATTTCAAAGCGCTGACCAACACACATGCATCGATCAACGCAGTGTATCGGTTGGGTCGAAAACTCACAGAAGATCGTTCTCGACATCAAACGCGGCGATTTTTTCTAGTTGCTTTGCTCGTTCCTGATCACGCCTCTCCTTGTAGGCGAATAGATCGCTGGCCTTGATACGTCGATGCCGACCAACGAAGCCGTGCTCAATATCGTCACGGCCAAGCAGCTTTATCAGATGCGGACGGGAGACATTCAAAATGTCCGCCGCATCTTGTGTAGTGAGCATTGTATCTAAGGGGATAAGTTCAAACCCACGGCCATCAGATACCAGCCGTAGCAAATCCATAAATGATGCTGCCAACGCAGGAGTAAGCGTAACTTTTTCAGTTTTTCCCTCTTTCCCAGAAAGACTAATGACCGTATCGCCGTCTGGATTGAGTTGATTGGCCATTATCTGCCTGAGTTGTGCAGCGTTTGAGACTTCTATCTGTGTTGGAAGTCGGCCCTTGAGCGCCGACACTTCTTGTGCAGCGTGCATGCTTATTTTCCCGCTTTGTACTTTATTGGTTTTTCTGATCGTGGTCATCTAGTTTGGGCTTCACCGGCTTCAGTTCACCTACATACAGCATATGGGCATAAACGAAATATTCGCAACAAAATTATCGACTCGCGTTCAATTTTATGTTAATTAGCCAACCGCTCCCTTCTGCAACCCATTAAAAACTATAAATTATTTAAGAATCGACCCGTTTCACAATAATTTGGACCTCAAGATGAGTGTCGAGCACCCTCGTATTGTAAGATCATATTTTTGCCATTCTGACGCCAGTTGATCAACGCCTCGGTCAGGCATTTTCGCCCCGCGTCCTCTGAAAATCCAAACCTTACAAAGAAGTAAGTTTCGCACAACTCCTGCGCGCCATGCCCTGCATATATGTAAGGCCACGGAACGCCAGAAAACGATCTGGCGAGGTACCGGAGGTCTTATTCGATGTCTGAAATCAGGGAAAATATCGTTCTTGTCTTGCAGGGCGGCGGTGCGCTGGGCGCTTATCAGGCGGGTGCCTACGAGGCGCTTGCGGCGGCGGGGCTGGGCCCGGACTGGGTTGCCGGCATTTCGATCGGCGCGATCAACGCCGCGCTGATCTGCGGGAATCCGCCCAAGGACCGTCTGGGTGCCCTCACCGGTTTCTGGGACAGGGTGACATCGCGGCTGAGCACGGCGCCGATGTTGGCAGCGCCGTTTTCGCGCATGTTCTACGGCGAGGCCGCTGCGATGAATGTCATGGCGACCGGCGTGCCGGGGTTCTTCAAACCACGGTGGCCCGCCGCTTTCTTTCCGATTTCCGCCCATCCGGCGATCAGCGTCTATGACACCTCGCCATTGCGCGAAACGTTGCTCGAATTCGTCGACTTCGATTATCTCAATGCAAAAGGCCCGCGCCTGAGCGTGGGAACTGTCGACGTCGAAACAGCAAACTTTGCATATTTTGACAGCGCCAGGATGGAGATCAAGCCAGAGCACATCATGGCCAGCGGTGCCCTGCCACCGGGTTTCCCGCCTGTAGAGATTGACGGCCACTTCTACTGGGACGGGGGCCTGGTTTCGAACACCCCGTTACAATTCGTCATGGATAATCTGGGGTCCGGCGATCCGGCCCTGATTTTCCAGATCGACCTGTTCAGTGCAAGGGACGCCGTGCCCGCGACCATGTTGGACGTTGGCCAGCGCGAGAAAGATATCCGCTATTCCAGCCGCACCCGCCTGACCACGGACCGCTATCGTCAGTTGCACAACCTGCGCATGGCGGCGAACCGGCTTGCGGCGCGGCTCCCGAAGGAACTGAAAGACGACCCGGACCTGAAGACATTGCAGGCAACCGGGCCGGACTGCCCGATCACGCTGGTCGAGCTGATCCACCGCAAACAGAGCTTTGAAGGCGGTGCCAAGGACTACGAATTCTCCCGGCTTTCGATGACGCAACACTGGAACGAAGGCCACGAGGACGTGGAGGTCACCCTGAATCACAAGACCTGGAAGGCACGCAAGATCGGCCAGGACGGTTTGCAGGTGTTCGACCTTGGTGCAGCTGAAACCACCAGCAAAGGAAAATCGAAATGAAAATCTCCGACGTCACCGCCCGGGCATTCTCCATGCCACTGACCAGTCCGTCGTATCCGCGCGGCCCCTACCGTTTCGTGAACCGTGAATTCCTGATCATCACCTACCGCACCGACATGGACGCCCTGCGCGCCGTGGTGCCCGAACCGCTTGAGATCACCGACCCGCTGGTCAAGTTCGAATTCATCCGGATGCCCGATTCAACCGGCTTTGGCGACTACACCGAATCCGGGCAGGTGATCCCGGTCAGCTACAAGGGCGAAAAGGGCGGATACGTGCACGGCATGTACCTGAATGACGATGCCCCGATCGCCGGGGGCCGCGAGATCTGGGGCTTTCCCAAGAAGCTGGCCGAACCCGCGCTGCGCGTCGAAAGCGAAACCCTGGTGGGCACGCTGGACATG
Source organism: Sulfitobacter sp. G21635-S1 (assembly GCF_027213915.1). NCBI lineage: Bacteria > Pseudomonadati > Pseudomonadota > Alphaproteobacteria > Rhodobacterales > Roseobacteraceae > Sulfitobacter > Sulfitobacter sp. G21635-S1. The sequence goes on along the minus strand of NZ_JAPWGV010000005.1, from coordinate 82,886 downwards.
GGGTCGGTACGGGTGGCCACCGGCACCATGGGTTACAAGCATCACGCTCTGGACCATGACGCGGTGATGCAAAGCCTGACCACGCCCAGCTTCCTTCTCAAGATCATCCCCCACGTCGATTGCACGCCGCGCATCTGCGAACTGGTCCGCTACTACATGACCGACATCACGCTGAAAGGCGCATGGGAAGGTCCCGCAGCACTGGATCTGCACGCCCATGCACTCGCCCCCGTGGCCGACCTGCCGGTGCTTGAGGTCGTCAGCGCGGTGCATCTGGTGGCCGATCTGACACTGGGGTTGGGCGAGGTCGTGCACGACTACCTGACCGAATCCTGATCCCCGCAATCAACAAGAAAGGAGCGCTTCCCATGCTGGAGCACATTCAACCGACATCTCAAAACCTCATCGCTGTCAAAGCCATCGGCAAGATCGAGGACGCAGATTACAAGACCGTCCTGACCCCCGCCGTGGACAAGATGGTCGCAGAACAGGGCAAGGCGCGGCTGGTCCTTGAAATCGGCCCCGAATTCGAAGGCTTCACCGCCCATGCCGCTTTGGATGACGCGGCGCTGGGGCTCGAACACTGGTGCGATTTTGAAAAGATCGCCCTCGTGACCGATCACGCCTGGATCAAGGGCACGGTACGGGCCTTTGCCCCCTTCATGCCCGCCCAAGTGAAATTCTTTGACCTGACCCGGCGCGCAGAGGCGCTGGCCTGGGCCGCCAACTGAACAACTTGCAACCGAAAGGAATCAAATCATGAACCTCAAGGACAAAGTCTGCATCATCACCGGCGGTGCCAGCGGCATCGGCCTGCAAATCGCGAAACGATATATCGCCGACGGCGCGCGTGTGGTGATCGCCGACCTGAAACTGGATGCGGCGCAAAAGACCGCCGATGACCTTACCAAGACCGGCCCCGGCAAGGCGATGGCCGTCGAAATGAACGTGACCGATGAGAAACAGGTCAACGCGGGCGTGGCCAGGGTCGTCGAGGAATGGGGCGGGGTGGATGTGCTGGTGTCCAACGCGGGCATCCAGATCGTTCACCCGATCCAGGACTTTCCCTTCGACGAATGGAAAAAGCTGCTGTCGATCCACCTCGACGGGGCCTTCCTGACCTCCAGGGCCTGCATCCCGCATATGTACAAGAAAGGGTCCGGGTCGATCATCTTCATGGGTTCGGTCCATTCCAAGGAGGCTTCGGCGCTCAAGTCGGCCTATGTCACCGCGAAGCACGGCCTGCTCGGTCTCGCCCGGGTGATTGCCAAGGAAGGCGGCGACAAGGGTGTGCGCGCCAACGTGATCTGCCCCGGCTTCGTCAAGACACCGCTGGTGGAAAAGCAGATCCCCGAACAGGCGAGAGACCTTGGCATCTCCGAAGAGGAAGTCGTCAGCAAGGTCATGCTGGGCGAGACCGTGGATACCGAATTCACCACCGTCGAGGATGTGGCGGAGGTTGCCTGGATGTTCGCGGCCTTCGAAACCAACGCCCTGACCGGTCAGTCGCTGAACGTCAGCCATGGCTGGTCGATGACCTGAACCGGTCAACACCCATCCCGGGGCCGGCATCGCAAACCGACCTCCGGCATCAACCAGGAACCCAGGAAAACCGAAAGGAAATCAAATGTCTGAACTTGTTGTAATCGGGTATGAAACACCTGAACAGGCCGAAGCCGCGCGCAAAGAGCTTTTCGGCATGTCGAAAGAATATCTCGTCGATGTGGCCGATGCCGTTGTCGCGACGGCGGACAGTGACGGCCATGTCAAACTCAACCAAATGGTGAACATGTGGACGGTCGGGGCCACGGGCGGCGCATTCTGGGGCGTCCTGATCGGGTTTTTGTTCTTCAACCCGCTTCTGGGTCTCGCTGTGGGTGCCGGGGCCGGGGCGCTGTCCGGCGCATTGACCGACTATGGGCTCAACGATGACTTCATGAAAGACGTCGCCCATGTGCTCAAACCGGGCCAGGCCGCGCTGTTCATGATGATGCGCACCGAAGCCTCCGACAAGGTGATCACCCGGCTGGGGATGAAAGGCGGGCATATCCTGCGCACCAACCTCGACACCAGCGCCGAAGACCACCTGCGCCGCGCCTTCAACAAGGCGCATGCCGAAATCCACAAGGATCAAAGCGCAGCCGCATGACCTGTCGCTGACTTGATCACGCGGCGGCAGGCTGACAAACCCTGCCGCCGCCAACATTCATCCGAAAGCCTGCCACATGAAGAATTTCAAACTGATCGGACTTGCCATTGCCGCCGTGATCGCCGGGGGTGGCCTGTATTGGTGGTACCAGAACGGGCTGATCTACCCCAGCACCGACGATGCCTATCTGCGGGCCAATATCCTGACAATAGCACCGCAGGTTTCCGGGCGCGTGACCGAGGTTTCCACCGGCGAGAACAAATATGTCAGGGCAGGCGATCTGATCTTCAAACTTGACACCGCGCAGTTGCAGGCCGCTGTTGAAACTGCGCAGGCCAATTATGACCAGGCGCGGCGCAATGCAGGCTCCACCAGTGCCGATGTCCTCGGCGCCCGGGCGCATGTGGCAGGCGCGCAGACGGCACGGGATGAAGCCCAGACCAGTTATGACCGGCAGAAATCCCTGTTTGAAAAAGGCGACGTATCACAGGCCGCGCTAGACCAGGCATCCACCGCACTGGATCAGGCCACCGCGACACTTCAGGCAGCGCAATCGGCACTTGCAGCAGCGCGTTCGCAGGCCGGTGAGCCGGGTGACAGAAATGCGGTGGTGCGCGCGGCCCTGGGGCAGCTGACACAAGCGCAGATCGCACTGGACCATGCAACTGTGACGGCACCTGTCCACGGCTGGGTGGCGAATATCACGCTTCGGCCCGGACAGGTGGTGGCAGCCGGACAGCCGCTGTTTTCCATCGTTGAGGATGGCCACTGGTGGGTCGATGGCAACTTCAAGGAAACGGACCTCATGCGCATCCGTCCCGGTCAGCCGGTTTCGATTTCCATCGACATGTATCCGGACACCAGGCTGAACGGTAAGATCGAGAGCATCGGCGCAGGATCCGGCGCGGTCTTTTCCCTGTTGCCGCCTGAAAACGCGACCGGGAACTGGGTCAAGGTGACCCAACGGTTCCCGGTGCGCATTTCGCTGGAGGACAAACCCGGGAATCCTGCGGTTCAATTGCGGGTCGGTGCAAGTGTCACCGCAACTGTCGATACCTCTGCCGACGAAGCCGGACAATGAGCACCGCGAACATCTCTACGCCCGTGCAGGCGGCACGCTGGCCGATCATCCTCGCGGTGGTCCTGACTGCTGTGCTGGAGGTTCTGGACAGCACCATCGTGAACGTCGCCCTGCCGCATATGAAGGCGGCATTCGGCATCACCAACGACCAGACTGTCTGGATCCTTACCAGCTATATCGTGGCCTCCGTCGTGGTCATGCCGCTGACCGGTTTCTTCGTGCGCATGTTCGGTCGCAGGCGGCTGATCACCACGGCGATCCTGGGGTTCATGACCTTCTCCGGTCTTTGCGGGCTGTCGCAAAGCGTCGAGATGATCGTGTTCTGCCGCCTGGGCCAGGGGCTTTTCGGCGCCTTCCTGATCCCGTTGTCGCAATCGATCCTCTTCGACAATTTCCCGCGCGAGAAACGCGGCCAGGCCATGGCGCTGTTTGGCCTGGGCGTGGTGGTCGCCCCGGTCCTGGGCCCGACGCTGGGAGCCATCCTGACCGAGACTTTCTCCTGGCGTGCGGTGTTCTATGTGAACCTGCCGATTGCCGCCTTCGCGCTGCTGATGTTGTCAGGCGAGCTGAAAAAGGAAGACACCAGGCACGTCCGGATTGACTGGATCGGGCTGGGGTTGATGGTCTTTGCCATCGGCGCCTTGCAACTGATGCTGGATCAGGGGCAATCACGCGACTGGTTCGCGTCGCCGCTGATCCAGATCTGTGCCTTTGTCGCCGTGTTTTCCGGTGCGTTCTTCTTTGTTCGGGGCTGGGGCCTGAAGACAAACATCATCGACTTTTCCCTGCTCAGGGACCGCAGCTTTGCCGGGGCGAACATGGCGATCATGGGCTTCGGTGTGGCGATGTTCGGCACCATTGCCGTGCTGCCGCTGTTCGTGCAGGGGTTGCTGGGCTATCCGGTCCTTGATGCCGGTTATCTCTTCATGCCGCGCGGGCTGGCGGCCGGGTTCTCCATGGTTTTCACCGGGGCGGTGCTGGTCAACCGCTTTGATCCCCGTCTTCTGGTGGCAGCCGGGCTGGTGTTGACGGGATACGGCAACCTGATGCTGGGTTCGGTGAACCTGAACGCCGGCTTCTGGGATCTGGCGACACCGGGGGTCGTGGCCGGGCTCGGGATGGGCCTGTTCTTTGTGCCCATGTCCACGCTCGCATTCCAGAACATCGGACCCGACAAGCAGGACGAAGCATCCGGCATCTATGGCGTGACCCGGTCGCTGGGATCTTCCATCGGGATCGCCATCATCGGTTGGCAGGTCGCGGCGCGATCCCAGGTGCATTGGGCCACGCTGAGCGCGGGGATCACGCCCTTCAACCCCAACGTCCTGTCCTGGCTTGCCCCTCTTGGACTGGATGTAAATTCCCAGATGGGCGCAGCGCAGCTTTCGGGACAGGTCATGGCGCAGGCCAGCATGCTGGCCTTTCAGGACGCCTTTACGCTGACAGGCTGGGCTGCATTCCTGATGTTGCCGGTCATCCTGATCATGCAGAGACCCAGGGCGGGCGCGGCAAATGCCCCGGTGCATTGAAGGATCGGATGGCAACCGCGCCTGACGTCTTGCAGGCGCACCGGCGGGATCAGCGCACCGACCGGGGAAACTGAACGGAAAGCCGCAGCCCGGGCGCGTTGTCAGATAAGGTGATCCGCGCGCCATGGCGATCCGCCACGCTTTTCACCAATGTCAGCCCCAGGCCGTTGCCCGGTGTACTGCGGGATAACTCGGCGCGATAGAAAGCGTCAAAAACCCGGGCGCGATCCGCTTCGGGAATGCCGGGGCCCGTGTCGCTGACCTCAAGGATCGGCCCCGCCGGGTCGTCCAGAAGGGCGAGACAAATGCAATTGCCCGGCGGCCCGTGATTGACCGCGTTCTGCAGCAGGTTCGCCAACATCTGGGTCAGCATGCCCAGGTCACCCCGCTGAAACAGGGTGTCCCCTTCGGGCAGGACCAGCTTGAACGACTGGCCGCTTTCCTCGGCAACCACTTCGAAGGTCTCTGCGAGGTCTTTCACGAGGGCAACAAGATCGACGTCATCGCGCAATCGCGCACCATGGCCTGCATCAATGCGTGAGATCCGCAGAATGGCTTCGAACACGGCGTTGAGGTTGGACAGTTCGGCCTGAACGTCTTCCAAAGCGGCCTGCGGTGCCTCTCCCCTCTCCGCGGCATCAAATGCCCTCTCCACGCTCAGCACCGCGCGGCCCAGGGGGCGTTTGAGATCATGTGCGATGGAGGTGGCGCTGGCCTGGGTTTCGAACAGGAGCGTGGACACACGCTCAAGCTGGCCATTCATGGTCTGTGCAACCCGGTCGATCTGATCGTTGGCTGTGGTAACGGGCAGGCGTATGGCTGTATCGCCATCGGCAAACCGCCGCAAAGCCCTGCCCATGTGCTCCAGTTTTATCTGGGTGGCCCTGCTGGCAAAATACCCCAAAGCCACAAAACAGGCCGCGAGGAAACTGCCGATGATCATCAAGGTCCGGATGAAGATCGCCTCGATCCGGACAAGCGGTGTCAGATCTTCGCCAACGACAAAAGTATGCGTGCCGATCTTGACCGACTGCAAATAATATTCACTGGATTGACCGCTGTCCTCTTCGGGAACGATGGACCGGACATGCCAGCTTTGCGGGGCGATCCTGAGCTTGAATGCACCGCCAATGACGTCGCCGGACTCGCGGTATACGCTGAGCAAGCGGCTCGCCGGATCCTGCCAGTCGGCCATATGCCGGACTCGTTCGGCAACAGCGGCATCGCCACCTTCTGCATAGAGGTTCTGAAACATCCCGATCACCGGTTGTGCCCAGTTCCGCGCGTGTTCGTATTGCGCCTGTTGCAGGTAGCGGTATCCGACAATGCCGGTCAGTACGAAGACAGTCAGAAGTGTCGAGGTCGCATAGACCGTGACGCGAAACGCGCCGCCGGAGAAGATGTTACCGCGGTCCATGCATCGAATATCCCGCATTGCGAATGGTATGGATCAACGCGGTGTCAAAAGGTTTGTCCACCTTGGACCGCAGTCGGCTCATATGTGTTTCCACAACGCTGGTGTTGGGGTCGAAGTTGAAGTTCCAGACCTTCTCAAGCAGCATCGTGCGCGTCACCACACGACCGGAATTGCGCATCAGGATTTCCAGCATGGCGAATTCCTTGGCCTGCAGTTCAATGTTCTGATCCTGCCTTCGGGCTGTTCGGGTCAGCAGATCGAGAGTCAGGTCATGGACAACAAGTTCAGTCTGGGCCGCATGATCGGTTCTGCGCCGGGTCAGCGACATGACCCGCGCCATCAGTTCCGAGAAATGAAACGGTTTTGCGAGGTAGTCGTCGGCTCCCGATTGCAAGCCCTCTACCCGGCTATCGACATCACCCAGCGCGGTCAACATGAGCACAGGCAGGGATTTTCCCGCAGCCCGCATTGCCTTGAGCGCGGACAGGCCATCCATGCCCGGCATCATCCTGTCCAGCACGGCAACGTCGCATTCATTGTACAAAAGATAACTCAGCGCATCGCGCCCATCGGTCACGTGGTCGACGCTGTGGCCGTTTTCTTCCATCCCGGCAATCACGAATTTCGCAATCTCGGCGTCGTCCTCTGCCAGCAATATCTTCATGGCGGTCCCTTACCCAGCCGCAACCGGTTTCGGCTGACAGATCATGTTCATCCCCCGATCATCGGGGCAGTCGGGCAGATAAACAAGACTGCGGGGCCTTTCTGACAAAAAAGTAAGATTGGCACAAAGCTGGAGGCGAACCGCGGTCGTATCTGGTCAGATATCCATCCCGAAACCAGTGGAAAGCAAGGATCACTAAAGATGGCGACCGATATTTCAGCGCTGCACAAATCTGAAATCGCGAGAATGCGAAACCGGTTCCGCGCCGTCGGACTGGTTTTTGCCGTTCTCGGGACGCTGGCGATTGTCCTGCCTTCCGTCGCGACGGTGCTGGTCGAGGAATTTATCGCCTGGCTGATGCTGCTCTGGGGGCTGGCCGGTCTGCTGTTCGCCCGGTCTTTCAAGGCCTTTTCCGAATGGCGGATCGTCGCTGTCGGATTTGCAGTGGTTGCAGGCACCGGATTGTTATTTGTCCTGGTTCCGGGCTGGGGCGCATCCTTCATCACCGCGATCCTCGTCGGTGTTTTTATCCTTGAGGGGGTGTTGTCCGTCCTGCTGGGGCTCAGGATGAGCGGTCAGCTCGAAAAATGGCAATGGATCGTGGCAAGCGGCGCCTGTTCCTTCATTCTGGGCATCGTCATCATGCTGCAATGGCCTTCGACAGCCCGATGGGTCCTCGGCTTTCTCACCGGGCTGAACTTTTTCGCCACAGGCATTGCCATGCTTCTCGTGTCCAGGGCGACCCTGACCCGATTTTCCCGGTGAAGCGGCTTTCGTTTCGCTGTCTTTGATCCCCTTATCAATGAGGTAAGCAGCCAGGGTCAGGCGCCGAAGGCCAGCGTCAGCTGTTCCCCGAAGGTCGCAAAAACCAGACCGGCCATACCGATGCTCAACCCCAGGGGAAACCGTCCGTGTTCACGCAGGCTGTGCCAGCGGGTTTGGTTCCTGTCCGCCAGCCGCCGCATGACCATCAGCCCCAGAACGCCCAGCACAATTCCAACCGAAAACAGCAATCCAAAGACCGGCAGTGCCGCTGTCGGGATCAGCAATGTCAGCGCCGCCATCAGTTTCACGTCACCGCCGCCCATCAACCGCGCAGCAAACAGCGCCAGCCCCGCCCCGAACACGGCCAGCGCCGCCAGCAACCGCCACAGGATTTCAGACAGGGGTTCCGTCAGCGGCAGGCTGACGAGTGCAACAACCAGGAACAATCCCACCAGCACGTTGGGAATGCGCATCAGTCGCAGATCGTAAAGGATAACCGCAATCAGCAAGGGCGCCACCAGCCAGGCCACCGGGATCTCCATATTCGCCAGCGCCGTCATTCGAGAAGGCCCTGAGGATCGTTCACCAGTGCGATCAGATCGACCTGACCGCCGGTCTGGGTTTTGGAGTAAATGTTGCGCAGATGTGTCCGCACCGTCGGAACCGACAGGCGTAGCGTTTCGCCGATTTCCTTTGCCTTCTTCCCGGTCACCAGCAACTGGCAGACCCGCTGTTCCGCCCGGCTCAGACCGCAGGGATTGTTGCTGCTCAATATGCTGGAGGCGGCAGCCTGTGTCACCGATGCACGGCTCCGGGTGTTTGACAGGATTATTCTGGTAATCAGCCCCGGTGCGCGCAGGGTCCATGCTTCGGCCAGCGCCATCGCAAGCAGCGTTACCGGCACTTCCGGGCTGGTGACAGGTACGGCGTCGTACATGATCTCGAACACATCCAGCTGACCGGGTTGATCGGCGAGAACCACAAGAGCGACATCAAGGATATTCTTGCGCGCATCCCATTCGGCAGCTGCGTCGCTTTGGGCAAAGCCCGCCTCCTGTCTGAGCTCGCTCAGCGTCAGGATCGTTCCTGGCACAATTGACGCGGTCCGGGTGGCGCGCAGGTATTTTGTCAGGGTGCCCATGCTCTTTTCCGGGCCAGATACCTCACCTTGTCGTGCGGATGCCGCGATGTGTATGGCCCGGTCATCCTTGTAGCGATAAAAAGAAATGTTTCGGGCCGAGAGCAGGCGCGTGAGAACGTCGATCACATCACCAAGAGGCGCGTTCCCTGAAATCGCTGCGTGCCAATCGTTGAGCAGTCCGAAACTGCAGGCAATCCGAATTTGCGTATCCGTCGCGCCGTGAAAAGGGACGAGATCGGTTCGGTCCTTGACGTTATACCTGTGCATTGCGGTCTCCGGCATTTCTTCCCCGACCTGACGTTAGACGGGGTGTTTGCCCCATCGACCATCAGAATGTGGCGAAAATTGGGAAGGTGCGCCCGTAAAAGTCGGCAATTCTGCTGCTTATATAGTATCGTGGTTTCCTTGCACCGCAGGCCCCTATTGGAACGCGAAATCACCCCATTCTGGGCAGAACAGCCTCGAAATGGCCTTGAACACTCATCGTCCTGAACGATGTGTTAACCAATAAGCTTGGGTAAATATCCTTTCATCGACGGCCCAAATGGACCGCGGGCCATAATGATTTCGGCCAGTTTCGGCCACTTTTAAAGGAACCAAGTAGATGACGAATACCCTGAAAAAACTGATCGCCCGGCTGCAAAGCTGTGACGAAGGCGCGACCCTTGTTGAATACGGTATTGCACTGGGCATCGCCGTCAGCGTCGGTGCTGGCGCCCTGCTGACACTGGGTGGCGACGTGAACACCAAGTTCAGCGACGCCAAGGATGCCCTGAATCAGCCAGCTGAGGCAGACTAACTACGTTAGGTTTCCTGCCTGAACTCACTGTTGAGGCGCGCCAATCACAGCCGGTTTCGGCCAAGGATTGGCGCGGCTCCCCCTTCCGTAAGGAATGTTTAACGATTTAACGAAGGTGCCTCCCAATGACTCCGGCTGCGACACTCCAACGCTTTCGCAAGAACGAGCACGGGGGCGTACTTTTGCTTTGGGCCGTTTGCGTCGTCATGATTCTGGGCTTCTTCGGCCTGATCTTTGACGTGGGCCGCCTGGCGGCAACCCAATCCGAACTGCAATCCTATGCTGACAGCGTCAGCCTTGCCGCAGCCGCAGAGCTTGATGGAAGAGCCGATTCGATTGCCCGTGCCACTTCAGCCGCTTCCAGCCTGATCAGCGATTCGCAGACCTTTGGCGACGGCGCACGCGCGCTGGATTTCGCAAATGACGTGACGCTGGTGTTCTACAAACCCGGCTCAGACGGCAAGTTCCAGCGCTCAGCCGCGCTCGAAACCACCAACAGCTATGCCGCCCGCTTTGTCGAAGCCCGTATCCGCGACCGTGATGTCAGGGCCGCCGTTACAGCCGCCTTCAGCTCCCTCACCGGTGAAGAAACACCCGACAGCAGCGCATCCGCCAGCGGGGTCGCGGGATTTTCGCTTGAGGCCTGCAACGTGGCCCCTGTCGCCATGTGCCTGCCCGCCGTCGATTTCGACGCCGCCTCCAACATCGGCAAGACACTGGAGGTCAAGCTGGACGTGAACGTCAGCCGCCTGATCCCCGGCCAGCTCAGAGCGGTGCACACTTTGACTGATTCCCTCGACGGGCTGCAAATCTGTGCGGGCCTCCTGGGCAAGAGCCTTGCCGCTTGCCTGCTGGCCGCGCGTCAGCCTGAAACAGCCTGTGCCGGTGGCGGTGGCCTGCATATCACCGCCGATGTTTCCGCCAATGATCTGGCCGATGCTATCAACACACGGTTCGACAAGTTCAGCGGTATCGCGTCGGGTTTCCAGAACAACCCCAACTTCAGCGCCGCGCCCAATGTGCTGACCGGTCTGCTGAACGCAGCCGGGCTCTGCCTGCCGGTGGGCAACCTGCTTGGCCTTGGCAATGACGACATCGGCCTTCCGACCGACGATTGCCTTGCCACGGGCGGGTGTTCAGTGCAGGGAAACGGGGTCTGGGATGCCGGGCGCACCGCCTATATCGAAGCGCATTACGGCGGCGAAGACCCCCATCCGGAGGCGCAGACGCGGTTTGAGTTCTACCAGGCTGAAATCGAAGCTGCCATAGAAATGGAAGGCACCCCCCTGCTGGGTGCTGTCGGCGGCCTGTTGGGTGGCATCGCATCCGAGCCCCGCATGTGCGCCCCCCAAGCAAACAAGGACATCAAACGCCGTTTGATGGTTGTGGCAGGCATTGATTGCCTGTCGGCAGAGCTGGATGCCGCCGTGACCGTGCCACCGGTGCAGCAATTCTTTGAGGTCTTCGCCCTTGGTCCTGCCGAAAACGGATTGCTCAACGTAGAAATTACCGCCTGCCTTGGTGGAAACTGCGGTGGCGGGAACCTGGATACCGAAGTTGTCGATGTGGTGAGGTTGGTTGAATGATCCGCACCCTCCACAGCTTCTGGCGCGATGAAAACGGCGCGGCGCTGGTCGAATTTGCGATGCTCCTGCCCACTTTGTTCCTGTGCGTCGGCCTCTGTGTCGAGGGCACGCGCACCTATTGGTCCTACCAGACCACGATCACCGGCGTGCGCGACGCAACCCGCTATCTCAGTCGGGTCGTGGATCATGACGTGTGCCTGAACGGCGGCTCGATCAGTGTCTGGGACGACAAGCTGACCGAGATCGTGCGCACCAGCCAGTCGGGCGAAGGCATGTTTCCCCGCGCTGTTTCTATCAGCGGTGTCAGCGCCAGCCTGAGCTGTCAGAATTCCGGCTTTCGGGGTGGCATCACTGGCGTGGCCACCGTCAGTGCCAGCCTGCAGATCGGCGTGCCCTTCGCCTCGCTGTTCAAACTGGCAGGCATCACCGCGAAATCCGTCAATGCACAGGTCACGGACAGCACAAGGATCCTGGGCCTTTGAGACTGCTTGCCCGGATAAACCTGCCCCGGTTCGCCCGCGAAGAGGAGGGCGCGACGCTGGTCGAATTCGCCGTGGTGCTGAGCATCTTCATCTTCATGATTTTCGCATTGATCGACTTTGCCCGTCTGGGGTTTTCCAACGTGATGGCGGAAAAGGCGACCGAGAAAGCGGTGCGGATGGCCGTTGTGCGCGCGCCCGCCTGCCCGGATGTGCCACGGGTCAATCAGCGCGGGCTGATCGGCGTCGTGTCGCTGGACCTGCCCAACGGGACCTCCTGCACCGCCCGCACCGGTCTGTGCCAGGATGTCGGCACCATTTCCTGCAATGGCTCGCTCGACAATCCGACCGCGCAGTTGATCTGGAGCCGGGTCAGACCGCTGCTGCCCAACACCGCAAAGCCTGAAAACCTGCGCTTCAGCTACACTTATGATCGCAGCCTCAACCGCGTTGCGGCGGCCTATACGCCGATTGTCACTGTCGAATTGGCCTCGCTTCGGTTCGATTTCATTTCGCCCCTCGGCGCGCTGGCGGATTTCGCCAGCAATTCCAGCGGCAGCACGCTGGGGGAAGGGTTCACCTTTCCCGCCATGAGCGCATCCCTGCCCGCAGAATCCATCAACTAGGAATCCTCCCATGACCATCGCCCATCATGACATCGAACAACAGGTTGCAGCCGCCGTCGCGGAGCAGAGCAGCCTGGGACATGCGCATCGCACGAAGGTCATCATCGCCGTTCAGACCCCCGAGCTGGGCCAGAACCTGAGCGATGAGATGGGGCAGGATCCAGGCGTGGACGGAACAATTGTGCAGGGGGATCTGGCTTCCGTGCTTCGGTCCGTTGAAATGGATCTGGGCAAGATCGACATCATCGCCTTTGAGGTCAGCGACGACCCGGAGGCGGATATTGCCGCCCTGGCAAGAATGCAGGACATCCTTACGGTGCCGCAGTTCATCGCCGTATCCACCCGCGCATTGGCGGACGACACCCGGGCGGCGCTGAAAGACGCCGGAGTGCAGGATCTGCTGGTGATGAAACTGCAGCAAACCGATCCGACAGCCGAACCGGAGCCGCAGGCGGCAACCCCCGCACCCGAAACACCGGCAATCGCGCCGACTGCTTCTGCTCCGGCCGAAATCGAAGCGACCCCTCACATGATCGCAAAGGGCCACGGTGACGTGACCGTCATGTTGCGGGCCCGCGGGGGGGCGGGCGCATCAACCATCGCGGTCAACCTCGCAGCATCCCTCGCCAAGGGCAGCGAAGCAGGCAAGACCGCATTGGTTGATCTGGATATTCAGAACGGTGCCATCGCCCTGATGCTGGACCTGCCCGATTCCGAAGAAGCGACCCGATTTGTCCAGGGCAATGCCACGCCTGACGCCGCCTTCCTGGACAAGGCGATGGTGCGCCACGCAAGTGGGGTCGATGTGCTGACCGCGCCCGATATCTTTGCGCCGCTATCGGCAATCGCCCCCGAGGACATGATCACCCTGATGAGCGCGCTCAAGTCCCGTTATGATCATGTCATCATCGACATGCCGCAAACGATTGTCGACTGGATGGATCCGGTTCTGGCCAACGCATCCCGCGTTCTGGTGGTCGCGGATATGTCCCTGCCCTCGGTCAAGCGGACGCGCCGGCTGATCAACCTGATCGCCGAAGAACATATGACCCTGCCGATCAAGGTTGTGATGAATTTTGAGAAAAAACCGCTGGTCACCAGCGAAGCACAAAAGGAAGCGGCGCAGCTGATCGGTCGCCCGCTGCTCTATTGGATACCCACCGATGCCCGCGCGGCCAAGCGCGCCATTGATCTTGGCACGCCACTGATCACCAGCGCCAAACGCTCCGCACCGGCCAAGGCGATGGCGGGCCTGCACAAAACGCTCTTTGCCGCCACCCGGAAAGGATAAGCAGATGTTCAAATCCTTCAACGCCTCCTCCAGGCCCGCCAAGACAACACCGCCTTCCGCCGCACCGGCATCGCGCCAACCGCGCCCCGAGCCCGAGGAACGGCCCGTGGCAAGACCGGTTGCGGACCCGAACAATGGCTTGAAAACCGAACTTCACACCTTGCTGCTGGAGCAGTTGAACCTGACCGTTTTGGATAAGGTCAGCAAATCCGATCTGCGGCACGAAATCGCCGGTCTTTCCGCGCAGTTCCTGCAGGACCGGGGCCAGCAGATGCCATCCGCCGCCTTCCAGGCGCTGATGGATGAACTGCTGGACGAAGTGCTGGGCCTGGGCCCGCTGGAGCCGCTGCTGGCAGACCCCACGATCAGCGATATTCTCGTCAACGGCACCGACAAGGTCTTTGTCGAACGGCGCGGGCTGCTGGAGCGGACGGACGTGCATTTCCGGGACGAGCGCCACCTGCTGCGGATCATCGACAAGATCGTATCAAGCGTGGGTCGCCGCATCGACGAAAGCCAGCCCTGGGTTGATGCCCGTCTTGAGGACGGCAGCCGCGTGAACGCGATCATCCGCCCCTGCGCCATCGACGGGCCAAGCCTGTCGATCCGCAAGTTCTCACGCAGCCCGCTGCACATGGACAAGCTGCTGGAGCATGGTGCGCTGTCCAAACCCGCGGCGCTGTTCCTGGAAGCCGCCGTGAAGGGCCGCATGAATATCCTGATCTCGGGCGGCACCGGATCGGGCAAGACAACGATGCTGAATGCATTGTCCGCGTTCATCGACCCGCGCCACCGGATGGTGACGATCGAAGACGCGGCCGAACTGCAGTTGCAGCAGGAACATGTCGTCCGCCTTGAAACCCGCCCGGCAAATGCCGAAGGCACGGGCCGCATCACCCAGCGGGATCTTCTGATCAACGCGCTGCGGATGCGCCCGGACCGGATCATGGTCGGCGAGGTCCGCGGCAATGAAGCCTTTGACATGTTGCAGGCGATGAACACGGGCCATGACGGGTCGATGACCACGATCCACGCCAACACCGCCCGCGATGCGATCAGCCGGTTGGAACAGATGGTCACCATGGTCGGCGGCGATTTTCCGATGCAAGCGGTCCGGTCGCAGATTGCTGCCGGCCTGCAGCTGGTCTTGCAGCTGAACCGCCTGTCGGACGGGCGCCGCAAGGTCACCAGCATCTCGGAGATTGTCGGCCTCGAAGGCGACACCGTGATGATGCAGGACATTTTCGTTTTCAAGAAGATGGGTGTCGATGACGACGGCAATGTCAAAGGCCGGATGATGGCGACAGGTGTCCGCCCCCGCTGCTTTGAGGCGCTGATGTCTTCCGGCGTCAAACTGGCGACCGATGCCTTTTCGATGATGGACGAGGTGGCATGATGCCCATCGACAGCTCTCTGACGCTGATCTGGTATCTGGCCGGTGCAGGCATCCTGCTGCTGGCAATCGTGGCGTTCAGGATGATCTTTGCCCCGGAAAACGCACAGGAGCGGACCGCGGCAAAGCGGCTGAAAAAGATGCGTCCCAGGACAGGCCATGGCATCGCCGAGGCCATGGTTCGCAAACAAAGCCGGCGGCCCACCGGCCGGTCCATTCCGCTGATCGGTGATCCGGCCCTTCTGGTGCGCCGCGCGGGGCTGGAAGGCAAGGAGCCCCTTATCCTGGTCGCAATCGCGGTGCTGGCGCTGGGGCTGGGCTTTGCACTGTCACTGCGGTTGAGCGCCGTTGTGGCCTATCCCGCCGGGATCATCGCCTCGGTGTTCATGGTGAAATCCTTTCTGCAGAAGCGCCATGCGAAACGGGTCGACGCCCTGACCCACCAATTGCCCGATGCGCTTGACCTGATGATGCGCGGGCTGCGGATTGGCCATCCGGTCAGCGCCACCATCGCCAATGTCGGACGGACCATGCCGGACCCGATTGGTGCCGAATTCCGCCAACTGGCCGAACAGGTCAGCCATGGCGATTACCTGACCGATGCTTTCACCGATCTCGCGGATCGCGTGGGCCAGGAGGATGTCGAATATCTGGCCGTTTCGATCCGCATCCAGCACGGTACGGGCGGCAACCTGGCCGATATGCTGGGCACGCTTGCCAAGGTCGTCCGCGACCGCATCGTGATGCGGCGCCGCGTCAAGGCAATCTCTTCCGAGGGGCGCATGTCGGCCTATGTGCTCTCTGCGCTGCCTGTGCTGATCTACGGTATCACATCCTACACGGCACCGGACTACTATGGCGCAATCAGTGACGACCCGATGTACCAGCCCATCGCCATAACCATCATTGCCCTTGTCCTGGCCAATTTTCTGGCACTGCGCAAACTCGTAACCTTCAAGATTTAGGGCATCTCATGCTGACCGCATCCACCCTCACCGACGCCACCCTGTATGGGTCACCGCAGACGCTGATCATGCTCGCCGCGCTCGGGGGGTTTGCGATGCTGTTGTTTGCCGCCTATGGCCTGATCCAGACCCGCGATCATTCAGCGGCGCGGATGCGCAGCCTGTCCGCAGCCATGAACGAAGGCAAATCAACCCTGACCAAAGGCAAGGAATCCGCCCCGCGCGGGCTGAAAAAGGCACTGATACCCGAAGATCCCTCCGAACGGGCGCAAATCCGGTTTCAACTTGCCAAGGTCGGTTTCGAGCGTGCGGATTCAGTCGAGATTTTCTTCTTTGTGCGGCTGTGCCTTGCCCTGGCTCCGCCGGTCGCCGTCTTTGCCGCAATCTTTCTGGCGCAGGCCGGCCTGTTGCCCCCGTTGCTCGCCGACAAGATCGAAGCGACCTCGAAACTCCGGCTTTTGCAGGTTGCCGCCATCGGGGCGGGTGTCGGTTTCTATGGGCCGGGCATGTGGCTCTATTCCCGGATCAAGGCCCGCAAGGACAAGATCTCCAAGGCTTTCCCCAACGCTCTGGACCTGGTGCAGATCTCGGTCGAGGCGGGGCTGGGTTTTGACGCTGCGATCAACCGTGTCGGCAACGAGCTGGGGGGCGTGGCCCCGGAAATTGCCTATGAATTTCTGCTGCTTCAACTTGAAATTCAGGCCGGGCGGGACCGGGAAAGCGCCCTGTTCGACATGGCCGAACGGATGGGCATTGACGAGGCGCGCTCCTTTGCCCTGGTGATCGCGCAATCCCTGCAATTCGGCACCAGCCTGACCACTGCGCTCAAGACATATGCCATCGAGATGCGTCAGATGCGCGAACTGGCGGCGCAGGAGAAAGCCAACAAGCTTCCTGTCCAGATGTCCGGCGTGATGTCGGTGCTGATGCTGCCGGCGCTGTTTCTGATCACCCTGACACCAATCATCATCCGCTACATGGCGATCTACTGATCGTTCAATACAGACCGTCGATGGGGGGGTCCCTTTCCGGGAAAAACCCTATTTCATCCCGTCGCGCGCGATGAAACGTGCAAGATCCAGGATCAGCTGCCCCCGCGCTGCGGCGATGGCCCCCGGTCCACCGGCCGGATCGAAAGCCACGCTCAGGTCGAACAACCCGGAGCGTTCCCGCCCGCCGTCCAGCACGGCGACGAAATACTGCCCCGACGCGCGGAATGATCCCGAAGACATGGCCACCAGATCGGCAAAACGCACCTCAAGCCGTGCATCGGGAAAGGCCTGGAAGGGCCAGGGTTCCGATGCGATGCGGCGCCCCGTCATCCGGGCAAGGTTCTGGCTCAGCTCCAGCGCGATCGCGCGCTCGGGCGCATCGGCCCAAAGGACATCAGAGGAGCTTGTGAGCGTCCCGTCTGCGGCCTGAACAGCGATTTCATCAGATGCGGCATAGCTGGGCAAAGAGACATCGCGCACTTCGACAGAGGCAAAGGCAATGCGCTCACTTTGCGTCACGGCAGGGGTATTGACCGCAAAGCGGGTCGCGTTGCCACCACAGGCTGCCAGGATCAGGATCAGGCCGAAGCCCAGTGCGCGTTTTACAAATACCATCTGTTATCTTCCCAGCAAAAGAGAATTGGGGTTGCGTTCAATCGCCCGCGCCAGCGAGGTCAGCGCATCGGCGGCCTTTTGAATGTCGCGCAGCGTGTCCTGGGCCGTGCGGCTCAGTTGATCGCCCTTGTCATAACCCTGGATGGTCCGGCTGGCCTGGGCAAACAACCCTGTCAGCCGTTCCATGATCTGCGGCAAGTCCCGTGCCGTCACTGCGATATTGTCCGCTGCATTCCGTGCGGAGGCCAATGTCTGGTTCACATTGTTGATCGCCCCGCCTTCACGCAGCTCTTGCAAGGTATAGTTGACCTCGTCCAGCGCCCGCTTCAACGATCCCGGCAGCGCCTTGGCGTCTTCGGTGCCGATCAGCTCATCCGCCGTCCGCGTCAGGGTTGTGAGCTCGGACAGCAGTTCCTCGACTTCCAGAGACTCGGCCTTGTTCGCAACCGCCTCGAACCGGGCAATCAGCTGCGGCACACCGGCCACGGAAGAATTGACCGCATCGGTTGCCTTGGCCGCATCATCCAGAACCTTGCTGATCTTGGCGGAAATCTCCGGCAGGTCGTTCGTTGCCGTTGCGACATTGGCGGCGGCCTGACGGGCGGAGGCAAGCGTCTGGTTCAGATCACGAACCGCACCGCCGTCACGCAGCTCCTTCAAGGTCGCGTTCACCTGGTCCACCGCATCTTTCAAGGCAACAGGCAGCGCTGCGGCCTCTTCCGATCCGATAACAGCCTCTGCCGTATCGACCAATGCGGTCACTTCGGTGATCAGTTCCTCTACCTTCAGCGCTTCGGCCTTCTGTGCCACGGCACGAATGTCGTTGATCAGGTCGGGAACCCCTTCAATCGACGTGGAAACCGAATCCGCGGTATCGGCAACCGTGTCGATGGCAGCGACCAGCTTGGCCGACAGCTGCTGTTCCTCCAGTTCCGCAACCAGAGTCTCGATCCGCTTGAGAGTTGCGTTCAGGGCCACCGGAATATTGCGCACGTCTTCAGAAGCGACAAGGCCCTGAATTTCGGCCAGCAGGTTGCGTACATCCTGCGGTGTTTCGCGCAGGGCCTGATCGGAAACCAGCGCCTCGGCAGAGTCGAGGAAGGTGATCGCAGAATTCAGCAACTCCTCGATCGGCAGGCTGTTGATGCGGTTGAACACCCCTTCAACCGTCGCAGCGGCATCCGACACTTCACTTTCGGTGGTCGGCATCTGCGGCGACATCCCGTTTTCGCTGACAAGCTGCGCTTCGGTTGCGTCCGGCACATCCACGAATTCGATCTTGAGCCCGCCGGTCAGCAGGCTTGCTGACGCAAGCCGCGCCCGCAGGCCGGTGGCCACACGCTCTTTGAGGAAGGCCAGAGCGGTTTGCGCCGTCACCTCCCCGGGCAGGCCCAGTCGCGCCGGCTGGACCGAGATATTCACGCTCAGACGGACCCGGCTGTCGCCATAGACATCGTAGTCCACGACACCTGACAAGGCTTCAACCTCGCCAATTTTGAGGCCCGACATTTCAACCGGCGCTCCGACCGCAAGGCCGGATATATTGTCCTCAAACACCACGCTCAGTTTCAGCGGATCAACCTCGGACGCATTGAAGAGTGAATTGCGCGCGGATTCCTTGTCCGGGTAAATCTCGAACACGGATCCGTCCTGCACCCGGCCGCCGCCAGAGACGAAAGTGTCGAAAGTGACGCCGCCGCCAACAAGGGTTGCCAGCGAGGAAAAGTCGATCTCGGCGCCTGAGGGGCCGATGTTCACACTGAACCCGGAGGCATCCCAGAACCGCGTATTTTCATTCACAAGTGATCTGTGTTCTTCGAATATCAGCGCCTCGACGATGGCGTAATTGCCGCGCGGAGCAATCTTGGCACGTCCGACGCGACCAACTTCGATCCCCTTGAACAGGATCGGCGCGTTGTCGGTCAGCTGGCCATTGGCCACGGTGCGAAAGGCAATTTCAAGCCCCGCCTGGCCCGACCGGATCAGCGGCGGCTCTGCCGCGCCGACAAACCGTTCCGTCGACGTACCGATCTGGTCATCCCATGACCCTTCGATATGCACGCCGCTCAGCACCGTGGACAGCCCGGTAATGCCCTGGGCCGTCACCTCGGGCTGGACAATCCAGAACACCGAGGAACTGTCGATATAGGGTGCCACGTCCTTGTCCACACGGATGGAGGCGACCACTTTTCCCAGACCTTCGGTAAAGCCGACGTTTTCGACTTTGCCCACCGTGATGTCGCGGTATTTCAGCTCTGTTTCGCCTGCCTTGATACCTGCGCCGTTCTCGAACTCGACAATGATCAGCGGACCACGGGAATTGTAGGATTGCCAGGCAACACCCAGTGCAACCACCAGTGCCAGGATCGGCAGGATCCAGATAAAGGACGCACCGCTGAAAAAAACCTTGCGCACAGGTGATACCGATACATCCGGCAACTCGTCATTCATCGCGTCCTGGACCCCCATCCTTGACTTGCGCATCCCAGATCAAACGGGAATCGAAAGCTTGCGCTGACAGCATCGTGAAAATCACCGACAATGCAAAAAATATGCTCGCCGGGCCGGGATTTATGGACGCCAGTGTCTTGAGTTGCACCAATGCGGACATAATCGCAACGACAAATATGTCGATCATCGACCAGCGACCGATGTATTCGACCACCTCATACATCATCTGCCGGCGGTTCATGCTGATCCGGGAACCGGCCTTGATGCTGATCGCAAGATAGGCCACCGCCCAGAATTTCCCCAGCGGGATAAAGACGGAGGCGAAGATGATGATCGCCGCGATTCCGAAGTTGCCGTAATGCGCCAGTTCGACCGCGCCGCCGATGATGGTACTGTCCTCCTCCTGAAACAGGGTGCGGGTTTTCAGCATCGGAAAGATGTTGGCGGGGATGTAGCACATGAACCCGATCACCCACAGCGCCCAGACGCGGCTCAGGCTTTGGGAATCGCGCGACACCAGCTTGTGACCGCAACGCCCGCATGTGCTGGCCGAAACCGGCCAGACCTTTGCGCATCGTGTGCAGGCAACAAGGTTCAGGTCCTTGGCGCTGACGACGTTCTGGGGTTTTCCAGTGAGTTCCATACAGACCATTTACACATAAAGCTGTCCTGCGCGATGACAAGCACAACGAGGATGCCGAACATCCAGAAAGCGGGTCCAAATCCGACATGGGCCAGATCCGAAACCTTGACCAGCGCAACCGCACAGCCGATCGCGAAAATCTCTGCCATGGACCAGGGGCGCAGCGCCTCTGACAGGCGGAACGCCTGCATGGCATGCGGGGCCGGGTCGCGGTCCAGCACCACGGGCACAAGGACATAAAGCGTGAGGCAGGCGCGCAGCAGCGGCACGATGATGATCAGCCCCGCCGTTGCCAGCGACAGAAAGATCATCGGTCCACCTGAAAAGGCCAGCGCCGCATCCAGCACCGAAACAGCATTTTGCGTGCCCGCCGCATCAATCGACAGAAAGGGAAACACGGCCGCCCCGATGATAAGAACCAGGACCGCAAGCGCGACGGCAATAATGCGCAGCCCGGCGTTCTTCCTGGGCGCAATCAATACCTTATGGCATCGCTGGCACTGCGCACGCTCTCCCACGCGGGGCCGTTTGAGGTGATAGACGGCGTCGCATTGCGGACAAACAATCAGTTCGTCCAGCGGCGTGCGCGTCATGGGTTCGACTGTGTCCTTCATAAGCGATTGATATAGGAAGGTTTGGCGGCATTACACGCCTATTTTCACGACAGATGTCAGGTGCGGTTTTCTGCCGCCCCTCGCGTCAGGGTGGAACAACAACCAGTCGGAGGCGTTTTTACGGTGAAACATCATTCAATTGAGGACTCACCAAATGACACAGATCAACAACGCCAGCATCCTGATCCTGGCCACCAATGGTTTTGAACAATCCGAACTGGAGAAGCCGCGTGATGACCTGCGGGCGAAAGGCGCCACGGTTCATGTGGCGACACCGGACGGCGCGGACATCAAGGGTTGGGATGCAGATGACTGGGGCAATACGGTGCCCGCCGATCTTGCCCTCTCGGACGTGGATATCCAGAGCTACGATGCGATTGTCCTGCCCGGCGGCCAGATCAACCCCGATCTGCTGCGGGTCAATCATGATGCCGTGAAACTGATCCGAGACTTCGCCGACGCCGGCAAAGTGGTTGCCGCCATATGTCACGCACCCTGGCTGCTGATCGAGGCCGGTATCATCAAAGGCCGCAAGGCAACGTCCTATGGGTCAATATCCACCGACATGAAAAATGCCGGTGCGCTTTGGGAAGACAGCGAAGTCGTTGCCGATCAGGGCATCGTGACCAGCCGCCAGCCCGGCGACCTGGACGCTTTCGTCGCCAAGATCGTCGAAGAAATCGAGGAAGGCAAACACGAACGCAAGGCGGCATAGACCTGCGTCGCCCCGGAGGCTGAGCCCTGCAACCATGGCCCCGCTCAACCTTGGGCGGGGCCATTTCTGGTTAAAAGCGTCGTGTGAACCCTTGCCAGCGGTCTGTCAGCGCGCTTTCCGGCAGGTCACGCAGCACCCGGCAAAAGCACTTCGCGCGCGCCTTCGGTGAAATCACTCAGCGACAACGCCCAGGTCGTGCCGGGCCAACGCAGCTCCATTTCGCGCTTCCGCGGCCGGTAGACCGCCGTATAAAGCGTGCCGAACCCGGCATTGAAGGCCGTCGAATAAAGCGGCGGCTTCAGAAATGCATTGATGAATTTCTCTTCAGGATCCTTGTGCAGCCGCAGGCGTTGCAGCAGGAACCGCTCGCGTTCGACCGTTGCCGTGAACCTGGCGTGGCTGACCCATTCCACGTTCTCCTGATGGTTTGTTGCCACGGCTGCGCGGGTGATCAGCGCCTCGCGGTCCGGGCCCATCATGGCGGTCGCATACTTACGCTTCCTGTCCAGCACGGTCACATTATAGCTCATATGCGTGGGCACCCGCGCCAGAACCGCCGTCGCCTCATCCGTGGTTGTACAGGTCTGCAGGACATAGCGCAGGATCAGCGGCACGCCAAAGCCCTGCCCGACAATCCGCCGGCCACCGAAGGTGAGCGAAATTGCCAGCCCGGCATCATTCACGCCATCGACCAGCCCCCAAAGCCCGTCCGAGGTGCCCATGACCCTGCGGCCCTGCCAGTTGGTCCGTAGGACCAGCTGGTCAAATGCATTCGGGTTGTAGTCATAGTTGCGCACCATGACCGGCTCCTTGCCGGCCCAGATCGCCTGCGAACAGCCCGAAAGGTAAGGCGGCGGGTTGTAGAAGCTGAGAAACCGCGCGGCATTGTCGCCACCGCCCGCAAGCGCGCAAAGGTCGTCGTAAAGCGGCAGCATCTCGGGCATATGTTGACCCAGGGCGCGCCTGCACTCCGAATAGGTCGGCCGGGCAGACGCACCTTCCTTGAGCCACCAGTTACGGTAGTCAGGCCAATATTCGGCGAAAAGCCCGGACCATTTCGATCCGGGCATTTCGATATCAAGTGCGCGCCAGTACATCGCAGCCTTTCAGGGGTGAAAGTTACATCAGAGGATCTTGAAAGCCGGGTCTGACAGTTCCGGACCGGCCTGGGCGGTCGGCAGGGGTTTGCCGTCCACGCCGCTTTTGATCCCGTGAATCCACTTTTTCGCGCGCTCGTTCAACTGGAAACTTTTTGTCATCGACCGGCCACGCGTCACGAGGATGCCGATATCCGCTCCTTCGTAACGATAATCGCCGGGTTGCAGGATGCGCAGGAAGAAGGCTTCGTTCTCCGATTCAACGGCACGCCGGTGATAGTCGAAGCGGTCAAAGACCACGCGCCCGTCTTCCAGCATCTTGTAGATGCCGGTTTCCGGGGACGCCGTGCAGATGTCCACACTGTCTTCGGTATGTTTGATCACCATCTGCGACCAGCCGTCGATCATCTCCGGATCGGCCCAGCGGCTGTTCAGCTCATCCACATCAAGGTCGAACTTCTTCTTGGAAAATTCAAGCAGGTGGAACAGGAACAATGGCGCATCCGCATGGGCAAAGGCAGCGTGGTTCGTCATGGAGGACGCGCCGGTGATGCGTGGATTCAACTCGCCCAGCCAAAGATCGCCGGTCTTCTTGTCGATCAGGAAATCGAGTTCGAAATAACCGCGATAGCCTTCTTTCCGCAGCTGCTCACCGAATTTGAAGGTCAGGTCCCGCGCCTTCTCCCGCACCTTGGGCGGGAACGCAGTGGCAAGGATCTCGTTGCCACACCAGCCGCCGCGATAGGGGGTCAGCTCCTTGAAACCGACCAGTTCCGTCATCAGCGGGCCGACGATCGTGCCCTCCTTGGTGGCGCAGGCCTCGATCGCCGAACCACGGCAGTCGATCCGCTTCATGATCTTGATCTCGCCCTGGCCCACGATCTCGCTCTCGTGGCGGCGGAAATCGGCTTCGGACTTGATGAAGAACGTCGTGTGCCCACTGTCGCCAAAGGCCGATTGCAGCACCAGGTCGTGGCCCAGGTTTTCCTTCTCGCAAATCTTCTTGAGGTGGTCGTAATCCTTCACCTCCGACAGGGCGTTGGGCACCGATGGCACCCCGGCCTTGTTGCCGATGCGGACGGTCTCGATCTTGTTGTCCATCGCGGTGCGCAACTTGGCTTTCGGGAACCAGACCGTCGCGCCCAGCTCCTTGGAAAGGCGTTCGGTTTCCTCGTCGAACATCAGGAAAACGAACTTGGGCTTGCCGCCACGCCGCTTGATGAAGTCGATGACTTCCTTGTGCTGCAACAGGTAGTTGTTGATGTCTTCGATGGACTGGAATTCCGCATGCGGCTGCTCAGAAGGGCAGAACACGTTCGGGTGCTTGCCGCCATAGCAGTCAATATAGCAGATGTATTTGAAATTCTTCACCCATTCGTCCAGACCCAGAAGGTTGAAGTTCGTCGCCGAGATGAAATAGACGGGGTCTTCGTTCCGGTGAAAGAACCGGCGGATTTCAGAGATATTCTTGAGAATAGTAGCCATGGTATTGGTCCTTTTCCTTAGTCCGAAGTTGCAGCAAGCCGGTTGGCGCTGACGCCATCCAATGCCTTTTGGGTAAACACACGCAGGCCAAGATCGGGCCGGTAGCCATGGATTTCGCTGACATCCAAAGCGCGCATGAAATCAAGAATTTCCTCAGAGATCACCTGTCCGGGGACAAGGATCGGGAAACCCGGTGGATAGGGGATGATGAAGCTGGCGGAGACCAGCGTCTTGCCCTCTTTCATCGCATCCTTGAGCGAGCCATCAAGCTCAAGGTAGTCGCAGTTCTCATCGTCGTAGCTGAGGTAATACGCCGTGCGGATATCCCCCTCCGGCGTGTCCTGCGCAGCGCGGAAGGCATCGTGGAAGCGGCTGAAGTCAGGCAGCGGCGGGTAATGCTCCATCAGGTTGGTGACCCGCTTGTCGAAGGACAGACGCTCCATCCGGCTGGCATCATCCAGACGCTCATCCAGGCTCTTGGCGATTTCCACCAAAACCTCGATCAGATAGGCGACAGAGGACCGCGTGGTGCCGATATTGGTCATGAACAACACGGTATTGCGCGAGGTCTTGTTGATCTGGATGCCGTATTTATCCATCAGGATCTCGGTCTTGAACGTGTCACCGTCCCAGCCCGTGCCGCCGACCGCCAGTGTCACCCGCGTGGGATCAAGGGCGAATTCGTCATTTTCCCAGCAATCCCACATATCGGTCCAGCCTTGCTGGGTGTCGAAATAGCTGGTCACGCCGCTTTCGCGGTGGGCTTCCGGGATCATGTCCCCGGCCGTCAAAATCTTGAAATATTTGGTTAACAGAGGATGCTCGGAAATGGCCCGGCGCATCGACATCGCGGCTTCGACCTGTCGTTGGACAAATTCAAAGCCTTCCAGTTCGACCTGTCGCCGGCCCACGTCCAGCGACGCGATGATCTGGTAGTTGGGCGAGGTCGAGGTATGCGTCATATAGGCTTCGTGGAAGGATTGCTCCACTTCGCCTTTGAAGTCCTGATCGTTGACGTGAATCATCGACCCTTGCCGCAACGAGGTCAGCGTCTTGTGCGTGGACTGCGTGGCATAGGCCCGCACCCGCGCATTGGGTGGCGGGATCAGACGGGTTTTCAGCAATTTCTCGACATCGGCATTTTCCAGCTTTGCCTGCTGGGCTGCATATTGCTGCGCGTGCTCGTCAGAGCGCAGCTTTTCACGCAGCACGTTGGCGGCATTCATCGCGGTCCGCTGCCGGTACGTCGGGCTGAAACGGGCAAAGGCAAACCATGCCTCGTCCCAGAGGAAGATCAGGTCAGGCTTGATCGCCAGACATTCCTCCATCACGCGTTCGACGTTATAGACCAGCCCGTCAAAGGTGCAGTTGGTCAAAAGCAGCATGCGCACCTTGTCCAGCTTGCCCGCAGCCTTCAGTTCGAGCAATTGCCGCTTGATGTCATGCAGCGGCACCGCGCCATACATCGAGTATTTGTTGAGCGGATAGCTATCCAGATAGCAGACCTGCGCGCCCGCCAGCACCATGCCGTAATGGTGCGACTTGTGGCAGTCGCGGTCGACCAGGACGATATCACCGGGCTTGATCAGCGCCTGCACAACGATCTTGTTGCAGGTCGATGTGCCGTTGGTGGCAAAGAAGGTCTGTTTCGACCCGAATGCCCGCGCGGCAAGTTCCTGTGCTTCCTTGATGGGTCCATGCGGCTCCAACAGGCTGTCCAGCCCGCCCGAGGTCGCAGAGGTTTCCGCCAGGAAGATGTTCGGCCCGTAAAACGCCCCCATGTCCTGGATCCAGTGCGACCGGGAAATGGACTTTCCCCGGCTGATCGGCATGGCGTGAAAAACGCCGGTGGGTTGCTTGGAGTATTCAACCAACGCCGTGAAGAAGGGGGATTTGTTCCGCGACTGCACACCCCGCAGGATGTTCAGGTGCAGCTCCATGAAGTCTTCCTGATTGTAGAAGACCCGGCGGCAGATTCCCAGATCCAGGCCTGCGATGTCTTCGACCGAACGTTCGGTGACCAGATAGGCATCCAGTTCCGGGCGCACCTTGGCGATCATCCGGCACAATTCGGGGCCATAGACCTCGGGCGACAGCGCGCTGATTTCCTTGCGCCCGCCGGCACGGGCCAGGTAGCGCGTCAGGATCTGCAGATCCATCGAGGATTTCAGCGTCAGACCGGGCCGCACGACAATCGCCTGAATGTTGTGGTTGAACATCACCGCGATCAGCGCGTCCTCGATGCTTGGCACGACAACCGCTTCATAGATGAAAGGGTCCTCGCTGCGCCGCATGCGGGCCATGTTCGCCTTGAGCCAGCGTTCCTGATGTTCGTTCACGTTGTCGACGATCAGAACCTCGAAATATGGCTTGGCCAGCGCGCGCGCCTCTGGCGGCAGCATGGCCTCGTCGTCATGTTCGTCCTGGTCGATGCTGTCGCGTTCCAGCGGGATGTGCCGCCGCCTGTAGGCCCCTGTGGTCAGCGCCCGGGTCACCCGGTTGATCGCAAATGCGACATCTTCGAATTTTTCATGTTCGAGCTGCCTGCGCATATGCTCGAAGGCGGCCATGCCCGGAAAGGCCCAATAAGGTTCGACCATCGCCAGCGAGGCAAACAGCTCCCTGGCGGACTTGGTCAGCCTGTTCTTTTCGGCAGGTTTGGGATCGCGCGTGAGGGCGGAAGTCGCCTCTCTCAATGCGCTCCACCGATCAGAGCGCATTTGGATCGCCGAGGAATAATCGTTCAAGGAATGCATTGTGTTCTCCGTTGTAGCGGGGTCACCAACGACATTCCGCCCCGGCGCTTCTGCGCCAGGGCAAACGTATGGCGGATTACCCGCTGGATGTTTCTTCGGTCCCGGTCAGAATGCCAGGTTTGACAGGTGGGTTTGGTACCCCCCCGGCGGCCGCCGCGGGGATTTGTGATTCAGCCGCGGGAACTGCGGTTCCGGCGGTAGGGTTCGGCATCGGTTCGGGCGCGAAACCGCCCGGGGTGTGCGAAAAGGCAGACATTGAATCCTGCCCCTTGAAGCTCGGAGCCTCCGGCACCCGCTGGGCCGGTACATCCACATGCAATCCCGCCCGTGTGCCCTGATGCGGGATCTCAAGCGGGCCAAGCGTATGCAGAAAGGCATCTGTCCCGCTGGCACGGTCATAGACCGGGAAATCGGTGGATCGGTCGCGGAACGACTTCAGCACCTGGCCCAGCCCCTTCATCCCCGTCTCGCGCTGACGGCGCACCATGGACAGGTCGACCTCGATCGGGAACATGTCTTCCTGCCCCGCCGACTGGTGCAGCACCATTGAGGTCGGATCGACAACGCAGGATTTGCCGACGCCGCCCGCGCCCAGGCCATTCACGTCGAAAATGTAGCACTGGAACTGCGCCGCGGTCGCCCGCGCGATGGCCAGTTCGGCATCGCGGTCCGTCGTGCCGGTGAGCACCGGGTGCAACAGCACTTCGACGCCCTGGCTGGTCAGCTGGCGCGTGGTTTCCGGGAACCACATGTCATAGCAGATCGACAGGCCGAAACGGCCCACCTCAGGCACATCGAACACACAGAATTCGGTGCCTGCGGCGATGCCGGTTTCATAGGGCCTGAACGGGAACATCTTGGCGTAACGGCGGATGACTTCGCCTTCCGGGTTGATCACCACGGACGTGTTGTAGACGCGGCCATCTTCCGGGTTCTTGAGGAACATGGAACCCGGTATCAGCCAGACCCGGTGCTTTTTCGCAGCTTCCTGAAACTTGCCGATGGTTTCGTTTTCGGGCGGCAGGGCAAAGCGGTCCAACGGACCAAAGGGCGCCAGTTCAGAGAACAGCACCATCTGGGTCCAGGGGAACCGTGCCATCAGGATATCGAGCCGCTGGATCATGCCGTCGACGTTCGATTGCAGCGCATTGACGTACATCTGTACGCCGGCAATTGCGAATGGGGTCATAACTTGTCACTCCGTGAAAGGCGGTGCGAGGGCTGGGAGAGGCCCTTGAAAGCACCGGATTGCACGTCCCTTACGCCCATCAAAGCGGAAGGGGAACAGGTGATGTGACCCCTGCCTGATACGCCCTGCTCAGGCCGATATGACTGCTGTGCCAGGATGACAGTCAGGCCGTCTGAGGTCCGCGCACGGGGCGGCCGTTGCGGCCCCGTTGCAGGAAGACCACCAGCGCCAGCAGCAACAGCGCCGGGATGAACATGATGTACTTCGTCGGCTGCGAAACCGGCTTGAGCACGCGCAGCACCTCCTGGTCCCAATCCAGACCGGCATTTTGCGCTGCGCTGTCGAAACCAACATCGTCGATGATCATCTTGTCGCCATCCTCGCGGAACAGCAGACCTGCGGCCTCCAGCTTTTCCTCACCTGTCGCGCCTTCCCCGATGGGCAGGATCGCCACGAATTCGATGGGATCGCCCAGATCGTTGACCCCGGCGACACGCAGGCGCAGATCGTTGCCCGGCAGCGTGTCGGCCGCAGCCTGTGTGATCTCGGTGGGTGCGACCTCATCATAGGGTGGCGATACCATGTCCATCCAGAACCCCGGGCGGAACAGCGTAAAGGCAACCAGCAGCAGCGCGATGGTCTCGTAGAAACGGTTCTTCGCCAGGAACCACCCCTGCGTTGCCGCCGCGAACAGCAGCATCGCAACCGTGGCCACGACAAAGACGAATATGCCCTGCCCCCATCCGACATTGATCAACAGCAGTTCGGTGTTGAAGATGAACAGGAAGGGCAGCGCCGCCGTGCGCAGCGAATAGAAGAAAGCGACCACGCCGGTCTTGATCGGATCGCCGCCCGACACCGCAGCAGCGGCAAAGGAGGCAAGGCCGACCGGCGGCGTCACATCCGCCATGATCCCGAAGTAGAAGACAAACAGGTGCACGGCGATCAGCGGAACGATCAGCCCGTTCTGCTGACCCAGGGTCACGATCACCGGCGCCAGCAGCGCGGACACCACGATATAGTTCGCAGTGGTCGGCAGCCCCATCCCGAGGATCAGCGAAAGCACCGCGGTCAGCGCCAGGATGGCAAGGATATTGCCGCCCGAAAGCACTTCGACCACATCGGCCAGGGCAGAGCCCACGCCGGTCTGGCTGACTGCGCCCACGATGATACCGGCGGTCGCCGTGGCGATGCCGATGCCGATCATGTTACGCGCGCCCGTCACCAGACCGTCGATCAGGTCCAGGAACCCGTCCTTGATATCTGACGCCAGTTTGCTCTCGCCCCGGAAGATCGCCATCAGCGGACGTTGGGTCAGCAGGATGAAGATCATGTAGGCCGAGGCCCAGAAGGCCGAGAGACCCGGCGACAACCGATCCACCATCAGCGCCCAGACCAGCACGACAACCGGCAGGATGAAATGCAGGCCGGAGCGCGCGGTCGGCCCGGGCATCGGCAGGGCTGTCACCTCGTCGTTCGGATCGTCCAGCTTCAGCGGCTCTTCCTTGCTCGCCACATAGAGCAGCGCAACATAGACGATCGTGAGGAAGGCAAAGATGATGTAGGAAGCCGTTTCCGGGAAGGCCGGGCGGACCCAGCCCATGCCGTAGTAGACCACGAAAGACAGGACACAGATCGCCGCGATGGCAAAGGCCATGCCGATCAGGCGCTGTACGATGGGCTTGGGCGTATAGGCACGGGGCAGACCCTGCATGCCGGCTTTCAGCGCCTCAAGATGCACGATGTAGACCAGGGCGATGTAGGAAATCACCGCCGGCAGGAAGGCGTGTTTGACCACATCGAAATAGGGGATGCCCACGTATTCGACCATCAGGAAGGCCGCAGCCCCCATCACCGGCGGCATGATCTGACCATTGACCGAGGAGGCAACTTCGACCGCGCCCGCCTTTTCAGAGCTGAACCCGACCTTCTTCATCAGGGGGATGGTGAATGTGCCGGTCGTCACCACGTTGGCAATGGACGACCCGGAGATCAGACCCGTCATGGCAGAGGCGACAACAGCGGCCTTGGCCGGTCCGCCCTTCATGTGGCCCATCAGGCTGAAGGCAACCTGGATGAAGTAATTGCCCGCGCCGGCACGGTCCAGCAGGGAGCCGAACAGCACGAACAGGAACACGAATGAGGTGGAAACACCCAGCGCGATGCCAAATACACCTTCGGTGGTGATCCATTGGTGGTTCACGATCTCGGACAGGCTGTTGCCCTTGTGCGCGATGATCGACGGCATGTTCGGGCCAAGCACGGTATAAAGCAGGAAAACCGACGCCACGATCATCAGGGCCGGCCCCAATGCGCGGCGTGTCGCTTCCAGCAGGATCAGGATGCCGATGACGGCAACCACATAATCCTGCGTGATCGGCGCGCCGACCCGGTTGGCGATTTCACGGTAGAACAGGAAGAGATACAAGGCAGCAAGCGCGCCGATGATGGCCAGCGCCCATTCCCAGATCGGGACCCGATCCTTGGGAGAGCCGAGTATGACCGTCGCGGCAACCCCGATTGCCGGGAGCGGGATCCACCAGGTCGCGATACCCTGCTTGGCCGCAACCATGAACAGCGCCGCCAGCGCCAGCGGTACGATGATGCCCAGTGCAACCTGGAACTTGGTCCGCGCTGCGGGGAACGCCATGATCCCCAGAAAGACGGCAAAGCCCAGATGGATCGAGCGGGCAAGCGTGTCGTTGAACAGGCCGAATGGCGATGCGATGTAAAGCTGGAACAATGACCATGCCAGGGCGACCAGCATCAGCAAGGTGCCGATGGGTCCGCCAACAGACCTGCCACCCGTGTCGGAGGATGCGACAAGTTCGTCCAGTTCTGCCTGGCTCAATCCACCACGGCCATCGGCGGCGGCTTCAACCGCGGCGGCCTGCTGCTGATCATTGTTGGTCATTATAGATCGTCCCTGTCTGAGCCCCGCATTTGCGCAGGTGCTTGTTATATGCCCCTTCGGGCGCTCCGGCGGCGATCAGGACCGCCACCGGAAAAAGCATGGAACAGGTTGGCTTATTCGATCCAGCCACGCTCCTTGTAGTACTTCGCGGCGCCGTCATGCAGCGGCGCGGACAGACCGCCCGTGATCATTTCCTCTTCGGTCAGGTTCTCGAAGGCGGGGTGCAGACGCTTGAACCGGTCAAAGTTGTCAAAGACCGCCTTGACCACCTGATAAACAACATCTTCGTCCACATCGGCGGAGGTCACGAATGTCGCCTTCACACCAAAGGTGTTCACGTCATTGTCGGTGCCCTTGTACATGCCGCCCGGCACGGTGGCGGCTGCATAGTAGGGATTCTCCGCGATCAGCTTGTCGATCTCGGGGCCTTCGACGGGTACAAGGCTGGCATCAATGGTTGAAACCGCTTCCTGGATCGAACCGTTGGGGTGGCCAACGGTATAGATGATCGCGTCAACCTTGTTGTCGCCCAGCGCGGCGGCCTGTTCTGCCGGCTTCAGCTCGGAGGCCAGCGCGAAATCGTCCAGCGTCCAGCCTTTCGCATCCATCACGACTTCCATCGTGGCACGCTGACCGGAACCGGGGTTGCCGATGTTGACCCGCTTGCCCTTGAGATCGTCAAAGGAGGTGATGCCGCTGTCGTTGCGGGCGATCACGTTGAACGGTTCACCATGTACGGAGAACACCGCGCGCAGCTTGTCGAACTTGTCCCCTTCGAACTGCGAGGACCCGTTGTAGGCATGGAACTGCCAGTCGGACTGGGCCACACCCATGTCCATGTCACCCGCCTTGATGGCGTTGATGTTGGCGATGGAACCGCCGGTCGAGGGCGCGGTGCATTTCAGATTGTGATCGGCAGTGCCGCGGTTCACCAGACGGCAGATCGACTGACCGACGACAAAGTAGACACCGGTCTGACCGCCGGTCCCGATGGTGATGAACTTCTCTTGTGCGGTGGCCGCAGTACCGACCGCAACGGCCCCGGCAAGTGCGAGTATCTTGAACATATTCATATAAGTAACTCCCTTTTTATTGTTTCGACGCCCGCCTGATTTCGGCGGACACCGTACCGTCTCGGCAATCCGTAACTGCCCAGAGCAATTTTCGGGCGCATGCGCATTGCCATGCTCCGATCCATGCCGCGGAAAGTCTAAGGCACGGATTAGCGGAATCTCATTCCACGTTAGGCACGTTTGAAATTAGGTTCAAGCAGGCATTACGAAACCGCAGTTATTGCACCTAACTACCTGTATGAATTAACTTATAGATCCTGGCTCACCCAGGGCGACGGTCAGAACCCGGGCGATTTGTCTAGTATATTAAACGCGCAACTGTGTTTCCCCAGACTAGACCTTGCACGAAATCCCAAACCGGTGAAACTGGCATGGCCCCGGATTAGTACATGCAGGACGCAGATATTCATGCCAGATTTTTCCGACTACACCCGCTTTGCCTCCCTGGTCGCGGTCGCGATCCTTTCCTTCGTCAGCCTGGTGTTGAGCGCAAGCTGGTCGGGCTGGTTCCTGTTGCCATTCCTCGTCTTTGCCGGGCTGAGCCTTCTGGGCATTTACGATCTCTTTCAGACCAAACATTCAATCCTGCGCAATTACCCGATCCTGGGGCACATGCGCTTTATCTTCGAAGGCATTCGGCCCGAAATTCGCCAGTACCTGATCGAATCCGACCAGGATGAAGAACCCTTCAGCCGGGATGACAGGTCATTGGTCTATCAGCGCGCCAAGGGACAGGAAGATGCCCGGCCCTTCGGCACCCGCCAGCGGGTCTACGATGCCGGTTATTCATGGATCACCCATTCCATCCAACCGGTTCACATCGAGGATTTCGATTTCCGGATCACCATCGGCGGCCGCGCCTGCAAGCAGCATTATTCCGCCTCGATCTACAACATTTCCGCCATGAGCTTCGGATCGCTCTCTGCCAATGCAATCGAGGCGCTCAACACGGGTGCGAAACTGGGCAATTTCGCCCATGACACCGGCGAAGGCTCGGTCAGCCGGTATCACAAGGCAGGGGGCGGTGATCTAATCTACCAACTTGCATCGGGCTATTTCGGCAGCCGCGCAGCTGATGGATCATTTGACCCCGAAAAATTCCGCCAGACCGCGTCGCTCGACCAGGTCAAGATGATCGAACTCAAGCTCAGCCAGGGGGCGAAACCCGGCCACGGCGGCATGTTGCCGTCTTCCAAGATCACGCCGGAGATCGCGGAGGCGCGGGGCGTGCCGATGGGCAGCGATTGTGTCTCTCCTGCCGCCCATTCCGCGTTTCACACCCCGATCGAGATGATGCAGTTCCTGCAGCAGCTGCGGGATCTGTCTGGCGGCAAACCAGTCGGCTTCAAACTCTGCATCGGGCACCGGCGGGAATTCATGTGCATGGTCAAGGCGATGCTGGAAACAGGGATCGTACCCGATTTCATCGTCGTCGACGGGGCCGAAGGCGGCACCGGTGCCGCGCCCGTCGAATTCTCCAACCACGTCGGCATGCCGATGATCGAAGGTCTGACATTCGTCCATAACACCCTGCGAGGCGCAGGTTTGCGCGATCAGGTCAGGGTCGGCGCGGCAGGCAAGGTTGTATCCGCCTTTGACATCGCCCGCGCGCTGGCGCTGGGGGCGGACTGGTGCAATGCCGCGCGCGGTTTCATGTTCGCCATCGGCTGCATCCAGGCGCAGGCCTGCCATACCAATCATTGCCCTGTCGGTGTCGCGACCCAGGACAAGACCCGGATGCGCGCGCTCAACGTCACGCACAAGAGCGAACGCGTCGCCCGGTTTCACCGCAATACCATGGAGGCGCTGGCAGAAATGACCGGTGCCGCCGGCCTGAGCCATCCCAGTGCGTTCCTGCCCCGTCACCTGATGCTGCGACAGGGCGACAAGAGCATGGTCGAAGGCAACGAGGTCTATGCCTATCTTCCCGAAGGCTATCTGCTGGATGACAACGCGGAGGATTATCACGGGGACAAGACCCGCTGGGCCCGCGCAAGGGCCGACAGTTTCGCGCCCATTGACTAGCAGGTTCAGAATTTCCGGACCGATTTGTCCGAAAAATTCGACACCAAACGCAAAACGCGCGCGGCGAACCGCGCGCGTTTCAGTCCAGGACCGTTAAGTTCAGGCTTCTTCGGCAAGCGCCGCCTGAACAGCCGCTTCAAAGATCGACAGACCTTCCTCGACGACCGCATCAGATGCCGTCAGCGGCACCATCACACGCACCGCGTTACCGTGCATGCCACAGCTCAGCAGCAGCAGACCACGCTTGAGGGCATGGGCAATGACCCGCTTGGTAAAATCCGCATCCGGTTTTGCACTGTCAAAATCGGTAACGAACTCGACGGCAATCATCGCGCCAAGACCACGGATGTCCCAGAAACGGTAGGGGGCAGAACGCGCGCCGATTTCGGCAAACCGGGCTTTCAGGGTTTCACCCATCGCCGTGGAACGTGCCAGCAGACCTTCGTCCTCGATCGCTTCGATTGCCGCCAGCGCCGCAGCGCAGGCGACGGGGTTGCCCCCGTATGTGCCACCCAGGCCGCCCGGCTCCATGGCGTCCATCACATCGGCACGGCCGATCACACCCGCCAGCGGATAGCCGCCCGCCATGGATTTCGCCACAGTGATCAGGTCCGGCACAACGCCGGAATGCTCGATTGCAAACCATGTGCCAGTCCGGCCAAAGCCCGCCTGCACCTCGTCCGCGATCAGCAGGATACCGTGCTGGTCGCAGATTTCGCGCAGCTGATGCATCATCTCGAAAGGTACGGGCGTATAGCCACCCTCGCCCAGCACGGGCTCGATGATGATCGCTGCCACGCGGGACGGCTCTGCATCGGTCAGGAACAGGTTCTTCAGCCCGGTGATCGCATCCTCGACGGTGATCCCGTCACGGACAGAGGGGAAAGGCGCGCGGAAGACATCCGCCGGGAAGGGGCCGACGCCCTTCTTGTAGGGGCTGACCTTGCCGGTCATGCCCAGCGTCAGCAGGGTGCGGCCGTGGTAGCCGCCGGTAAAGGCGATGACGCCGGGACGGCCGGTAGCCGCACGCGCGATCTTGACCGCGTTTTCGACGGCTTCCGCGCCGGTGGTGACCAGCAGGGTCTTCTTGGGCGCATCGCCGGGGGCGAGAGCGTTCAGCTTTTCAGCCAGTTCGATGTAGGGACCATAAGGCACAACCTGAAAGGAGGTATGCGTGTAATGATCTTCCTGTGCCTTGGCCGCCGCAATCACCTTGGGGTGACGGTGGCCGGTGTTCAGCACGCCAATGCCGCCCACGAAGTCGATGTAGCGGTTGCCCTCCACATCCCACAGTTCGGCATTTTCAGCGTATTGGGCATAGATCGGTGCGGCAGAGGCAACGCCGCGTGCAACAGCGGCATTGCGCCGTGCAATCAACTGGGCGTTGGTGACATCTGCGCCTGCAACAGCGGCGGAAACGATGTTCTTCACGACGGCCTGCGCGGATGCAGCAGACTTCGTGGTTTTTTTCTGGGCAACCTTGCGGCGCGGTTTCTTGGCGGTATCGGACATTGAAAAGGTATCCTTTCGATTGAAAACGCGCAGAGCCGCGTTTAAAAATTGCTATCCTTCCGTTTAATATAATTGTCAATCACAGATTTGCGTATTAAGGGATTGCCAACGGTATCTGGGCCGGATTTTGCTTGTGGCAGACATCGTTTTCGGTGCTTGCAGAACATGTGAAACAGCATAAGGGACGCTGACTTGGACATCGGCCATAAACTGAAAACCATCCGCAAACAGCGCGGTTTGTCACAACGGGAGCTGGCCGCGCGCGCCGGCCTGACGAACGGTACGATCTCCCTGATCGAGATGAACAGAACCAGCCCGTCTGTGGCATCGCTGAAAAGCCTGCTGGACGCTATCCCGATCAGCATGGCCGAGTTTTTCTCGACACTGGAAAACAACGATCAGCCCAAGTTCTTCTATGCGGCGGACGAGTTCACCGAAGTTGCCCCGGCATCGCCGGGCCAGGTCTCTCTGCGCCAGTTGGGAAACATCGAGAACCACAGCCTGCAGGTCCTGCATGAAACCTACCCGCCCGGCGCGGATACCGGGCCGGAATCGCTTTCTCATCAAGGCGAAGAGGCAGGAATTGTGGTCAAAGGGTCAATCGAGGTGACTGTGGATGGCAACGTCGCTGTTCTGAACGTCGGCGATGGCTATATTTTCGAAAGCCACCTGCCGCACAGGTTCCGGAATATCGGCACCGAGGTCTGCGAAGTGGTCAGCGCCTGCACCCCGCCAAGCTTCTGATAATAAACGCGAAGGGCGGCGCGGCGTCTTGCTGCGCCACCCTCCTTCCTTCGATTGGTGGTCTCTCGATCGCCTCTATCCTTGCGATTTCTCGTCGGGATCCTGCTTTGATCCGAATGACCGGATGGTTGAACCACCCGAGGTCATTGCAACGATAACGATTGCCGCGAGGGTTAGTACGGCCAAGCCACCAAGGAACAGATCGGCATCCATCTCATGTCCTTTCAGCAGCTTCTGTCACGGAACAAACGGAGCGACGGCACAATTGGTTCCATGTCGCTCTGCAACTGCCGTCGTCCGGCCCACGCCGGGCTCACGAGTTTAGTAGTCATATATCTGTTTGGCGGTTTTCGGGACGTGGAAGGTGACGTTCAAAGTGTAGGTACTGTCGGTTTGTTCAACTTCGACCTGACCGTTCAACTGCCGGGCAAAGGCATCTATCAAGCGTGACCCAAGGCCGGTGCCCGTTACGCTGGGCACCCTACCCAGTGAATTTGTGACGGTCAGCCTTGCCTCTTCGGGACCGATCAGCCGCAGGTTCGCCTCAAGACGGGCGTCATGCGAAGACTGCGGCAGGTACTTCAATGCATTTGTAATGGCCTCTGACGTGAGCAGCGTCAGCGGTGCGGCATCATCGGCATCAATGCTGATCCGTTCGAAATCCTGGGTGATCTTCACATGGCCGCCCGGCCCCAGGCCGACTTTCAGCAGTTGCCCCATGACCTCTTCCAGCAGCACCTTGGCATCGACCCGGACCAGATTGTCATCCTGGTACAGGTTCTTGTGTACCGTCGCGAGGCTCAGAATACGTTCCTGAAGCCGTCTCAGCACGAAACGCGCATCCTCGGTCTTGGCCTGCCGGATCTGCATGTTCATGATCGAAGAGATAAGCTGCAGGTTGTTCTTGACCCTGTGATGCACTTCTTTCAGCAGAATGTTCTTTTCCCGCAGGCTGTCTTCCAGCGTCGCCTCGTCGCGCAGAATGGATTCCGCCATCGCCACAAACGCCGTTTCCATCTCTGCCAGTTCGGTGGGAATTGAGGGAGACAACGTGTCACGCGGCAGCGTCCTGCTTAACGCGAAACGTCTCATCTGGCGGCCGAGTTTGCGGATATGCCGGATCGCCAGCCGGTTCAGCGCCCAGAAAGCAACGATCAGGCTCGCAGCCCACATCGCGACAGGCAGCAGCGTGCTGAGCCGCGTTGACAGATCCATCTGCAAGAATGGCGTGTTTTCCGGCCAGACAGACAGCGCATAGACGGTGTCAGGTACAATCGGCAGGACAGCATAGGCGCGGTTCACGGCCTTGGCGTTCTCGGCAAAGAAAACCTTGGTGTCGGTTCCGGCAAAGACCGACAAAGAGATGTTCTCCGGCATTTCAACGCCGGAAACATCCATGCCCCGTTCCGAGGTCAGTATGTCGCCCTTGGCGTTGAAGGTAACCATGGCCAGCGGCGTGAGGGACAGTTCAGGTTCTTCCTCGGACGCGATGACATCCGCCGGGATGGAAATTGCCATGAATCCGATCAGTTCTTCATCCTCGTACACCGGCACCTGAACCACCGTTACAGATTTGCGGGACACTGCCCCGGAATCCACGGTGGTCGCGGCCCGGATCGGGTTCGCCATGGCTGATTTGAACCAGGCCCTTTCCGAAAGGTCATAGGTGCCACCTGAGGACGAACACTCCATTTGCCCATCCACCTGAACAAAGCCCACAACCTCATAGTTGCGGGTGGCATTCCGGTATTCGCGAAACAATTCGCTGCATTCCACAGGGTCATCACGGTACAGCCTGACCAATGCGCTCAGGGCATCCACGGCACCGAATGCTTCCTGCAGGACGCGCCGCTCGGCGGATGAGGCCTGTTCCGTCACCGCCAGCAGCGACAGTTCCGCGCTTGTCTGGTTCTGTCTGGAAATTTCCCAGGTCTGGACGATTGCGATCAACCCGATAGGCATCAGGGCGAGCGACAGGAAGAACAGGACCCTGACCGCCAGCCCTTTCAGGAGGCTTCCGGAAAAGAACCCGGAAGTCATCGTCAGAAACTGGCGACCTTGGAGGCAGAGATAACGGACATCGTTGCATCGTCCGTCATTTCAAGCGACTCGTTTTCGCCATGCTCCATCAACTCTGCCAGCTGTGCCCTTGCACGGTTGACCCTGCTTTTGATTGTCCCGACGGCAACGCCGCACATCTGGGCCGCTTCCTCGTAAGAGAAACCGGAGGCACCGATCAGCAGCAAGGCTTCGCGCTGTTCGACTTTCAGCTTGCCCAGCGCCTTGCGGAAATCGTTCATCTGCATGTGACCATCGTGTGCGGGTTTCTCTGCCAGGCTTTCGGTGAACACGCCGTCGACATCTGCGACTTCGCGTTTGGATTTCCTGCGAGACGAATAATAGGTGTTCCTGAGGATGGTAAAGAGCCACGCACGCATGTTCGTTCCCGGCTCGAACTTCTCGATATTCGTCCAGGCCTTCACCAGGGTGTCCTGCACCATGTCGTCGGCCAGTGACCCGTTCCGTGTCAAACTGATTGCAAATGCGCGCATGGCAGGCAGATGCTCCACCAGCTCGTCGCGGGGACTCTTGTCAGTCATTTTCGGAACCGCGCTGGGATTCCTGCTGCTTCAACTTACTCAGCAAGTCCTTGAATCGATCCGGGATTCCTTCTTCCAGCGTCTCGTTGAAAACCTTCTTCAAATTTTCATCAATAACGCTTTCGCGATCCTCATTCTTCGCAGATTTCACAAACATACCTCTGGTTCTTCAACCTTAATCATAGATATTTTATACCCACACTGGAACTTAACCAGCGCGCGCGGCGTTTGGTTCCAAGAATTATTAAATAAAGGACTGCCGAAATGAGTGATGCCAATGAGCCACGCAACATCAGTGATGAATTGGGAGAAAACATTCCATACCTGCGCAGATTTTCCCGCGCGATGACCGGCAGCCAGCAGAGCGGTGACATGTTCGCCGCAGCAGCACTGGAAGCGATTCTGGCGGATCGGTCCGTTCTTGACGGCACCGATGTCAGAACGGGTCTGTTCAAGGTATTGTATGGCATCTGGGCCAGCGCGGGCGCGCCGATCGAAGAAGGCGAAAGCGGTGCACGTGCCAAGGCGCAAGTCCGGCTTGCGACGCTCACCAACAATTCGCGCGAGGCATTGCTGCTTCACACCATCGAGGGTTTCTCCTTTTCTGCGATTGCCCAGATCATCGGCGTCGAGCAGGCAGAGGCCGAAGAACTTGTCGAGATCGCGCGCCGTGAAATGGCGGACAGCGCGACAGGGTCGGTGATGATCATCGAGGATGAGGCAATCATCGCGATGGACATCGAAAGCATCGTGGCCGAGATGGGTCACCGGATCACCGGCGTGGCCCGCACCCGGAACGAGGCAGTTGCACTGGGCCGTCAGGATCCGCCCGATCTGATCCTGGCCGACATTCAGCTGGCGGACAATTCATCCGGCATCGACGCGGTGAACGACATTCTGACAGAGATGGGCACCCGCCCGGTGATCTTTATCACCGCCTTCCCCGAAAGGCTGCTGACCGGCGACAAGCCGGAACCGGCCTTCCTGATTTCCAAGCCCTACACGGTGGAGCAGGTTGTTTCATCCGTATCGCAGGCGATGTTCTTCTCCTCGACAGAGACGCTCAACGCCTGACCGTTTCGACAACCGAAAAATGAACAAAGCCCTGCAGCCTTCTGCGGGGCTTTTCCTTTGCACGGAACATTTGGCCGCGCGCGACGTTAACTCCCAGACAAATGATCACAAAATCAAACAGGAGTAATGATATGTCGAACGTTACCAAAGCAATCCACAACAAGGCCGGTGACGTCACGGTCGAGGACCTCTCCAAACAGTTGCAGGTGTTGAAAGACGACATTGCATCACTGACCTCCACGATCGGAGCATACAGTCAGAACAAGGCCGCCGAAGTCCGCGACACCGCGCAATTGAAAGCGTCTGAACTGGGTGGTGCGGCGCAGGCGCGGGCCAGGGAAACCCAGAAGCAGGCAGAAGATTTCATTCGCACCCAGCCTGCGACCGCAATCGGCATCGCCGCCGGCGCGGGGTTTCTGATCGGCCTGCTGACGGCACGCCGCTGAATGTTGGATCACCTCGCACAAAAAGCACAGGTGAAAGCCACCCAGGCCGCACAGACCGCTGTGCTTGGTCTGGGTGCTTCCTTGCTGCTTGTCGTTGGCCTTGGTTTTCTGACGGCCGCTTTCTGGATTTATCTGGCAACCGTATCGACCGCCCTGACCGCCGCGACGGTCATCGGCGGGATCTATTTCGGGGCGGGCCTGATCGTGATCGCCATGATTTCAGCCAGGAACCGATCCGCCCGGCGGGAACTGGAAAGGCTGGAACTGGCAAGACAACACAAGAGCGGTGATCTGCAGGGCACCCTGTATCAGATCATTTTGGCGTTCATGTCAGGGATGCAAGCTGGTCAGAAAGGCCGTCGCGGATAGCGGCGATCAGTCCATGCGTGCTGAAGGGTTTGGACAGGTACACGGCGTCGCAACGTCTTGGGAAATCCGGAGGCATTTCATCCGCGAGGATCACCAGACGACCGACCGGTGCCATCCTGGAAAGCCATTCCAGTTCCGCCTCCGATTCCTCGGCCGAAACCGCAAAGGCAACGCAGGTCTGCTGCAGCCGGTCAGAATACACCGCCAACCCCTGTTCGAGGCTTTCCAGAGTGTCGCATTCCACAACAGGCTTGCCCTCAAATTCGCCGACCAGCGCTTCGCAGATGTCGACGCGAACAAAGGGGTCGCGCTCGTAAACAAGGTAAAACATGGCAGTCTGACTTCCGGCCTAAAAACCACGACATACAGCAGAGCATCCTACACTGCATTAAACTATGACATAACGAGGTAGTGATCGAATGGCGACCAAATGCAAGAATTGTCCGCTCAGGCAAAAGGACCTTTTTATCGCTCTTTCCTCGGACGAAGTCGATTTCATGCAGAAATTCAAAGCCGGTGAACTGACCATCGACCCCGGCACGCCGATTCTGATGGAAGGATCGAACGCACCCCAGCTGTTCACGGTTTTGTCAGGCATGGGTATCCGCGACAAAATGCTGGAAAACGGAGAGCGTCAGGTGGTGAGCTTCGTTTTTCCCGGAGAATTCCTTGGCCTACAGGCCGGCCTGATGGGAAAGATGGGGCATTCCGTCGAAGCGCGGACGCGCATGCGGCTCTGTGTCTTCGACCGCTCTGAATTCTGGAACTTTTTCCGGTCCCACCCCAGCCGCGCCTTTGACATCACCTGGCTTGCAGCAATCGAGGAACATTTCCTGGGTGAAACAGTCGCGACGCTGGGCCAGCGCACTGCCACGCAATCCCTGGCCTGGGCGCTGATCAAGGTCTACCAGCGCGGTCTGGCGCTGGGCATGGTCGAAAACAATCAGATGGCGCTGCCCTATACCCAGCGTGATCTTGCCGATGCGCTGGGTCTTTCCCTTGTTCACACCAACAAGACGCTCGCCAAGCTGAGAGAGGCGCAGTTGGTTTCCTGGAGCAACGGGTCACTGCACATCATGCAACCTGAAGAATTGGCCAGGCTTGGAATGACATCCTTTCACGCACTCCGGCCCAGACCGCTCATGTAATTTGACATCCCGGTGGTTAGGCCCTGATCTACTCGGAGACTTCCACGATTTCATCTGCCACGACCGCGCCACGCTGCCCCATGGGTCTGGATGGGCCGACGGTTGAATCCTCCCAGGTCCGCAGTTCGATCTGGGCATTCAGTGAGGCCCCGAACAACACCAGAAAGCTAGAGATCCACAGCCAGATCAGCATCGCGATTACCGCGCCGATGGACCCGTAAACCTGATTGTAATTGCCAAAATTCGCCACGTAATAGGAAAAGCCGAAAGACAGGATCGCCCAGGCGACAACCGCAAGAACGGCACCGGCAGACAGCCAGGGCAACCGCGCCGCCTTCCGGTTCGGGCCGAACCGATAAAGCACGCCGACACCGGCGAACAGAACGGCAATTGCGATCACCCAGCGGATCAGTTCGACCACCAATGTCCCGAAGGGACCCAAGGGAAAGAACGCCAACACAACCGGCGTCACGACAAGCGCCAGCATCGCGACGATTGCAACCACAACCAGCATGACCGTCAGCATGAGCGCACGCAAATAATGCCAGGCCGTGTTCCGGTTTCGTTGTTTATAGACGTTGTTGAGTCCGACCATCATCGCGCCGACACCTGCCCGTGCTGACCATAGGGCAAAGAACAGTGACAAAAGCCCCGCCCAGCCCAGCGTTTCGCTGCTGGCGGTGATCAGCGACGTGACCTGACCATTTATGATCTCATAGACATCGTTGGGCAGGAAACTGCGCATGTCCTCAAGCTGCGGCAGGACAACTGCCGGGTCCGAGATGAGCCCCAGAATGGCGATGACAGCAGCAAGAGCCGGAAACAACGATAACATTGCAAAGAAGGCGACGCCGGCAGAGACAAGGGAAAGGTCGTTTTCCGCGACATGGCTCAGGCTCGCCTTGAATGCCTCCCAATACAATCGGGGGCTTCTCGGCAGTTTGAGCGTTCCCATAAGCTATCCTTCCTCAACATCGTCGCGCACCTGCCCCCATGCGACGAGGGTGAAGATAATCGTCCCACCGATGATGTTACCAGCAAGAACCGGCACGAAAAACCCGAAGATTGCCTGCATGCCGGCAAGCTCGCCACGCAACAGCAACACGGCCATTTCGACGGACCCGGCAACAATATGCGTGAAATCACCCGCAGCGATCAGCCATGTGAACGTCAGTATCAGGAAAAACGCCGCTTCGTCCGCCTGCGGCAGCATCCAGACGATAAGGGCGACAATCACCCCTGCGGGAATGGCGCGCCAGAAACTTTCCGATGCGGGCATCCCGGTGGCATGTTCCGACAGCGCCAGGATGGCCGCCATCGTCTCGCCCGGAATGGCCGGAGTAAAGACGAAGAGCGACGCCGCCGCAAAGGCTCCGATGACATTCGCGGTCAGCACGATCGTCCACAGCCGCGCCATGCAGAGCAGCGAATGCACGGACCTTTGATGCATGATCGGCAGAACTGTCGTGATGGTATTTTCCGTGAACAATTGCATTCGGCCCATGATCACGGCCAGAAAGCCCAGCGAATAGCCCAGATTCTCCAGCAGTGGCCGCCAGGACGCATCAGGCAGATGCGCCCTGAATATCGCCTCGCCCAGCACCGAGAGGCTGATCAGCATGCCCGCGGCGATGCCTGACCAGATCAGGGATCTCTTGGTGCGGGCCAGTTCCTCTTCACCATCCCGCCGGATGACCTCATAGATCATCCGCGGCGACAATGCCGCCGCTTCGTGGACCGATTTCTCTTCCGCCGCGTCTTCGAATTCTTTTTCACTGGGGTGATGCCGTATCAGTGGCGCCATGGCGATCATCCTTTAAACCGATTTCTGTGGGAACTAGTGCAGTTCTTCGATGCGGACAGCGCCTTTGCGCAATTAGCCTTCTTGCACCTGCCGCGTGGAGCTTTCAAAACAATGCTCAGCAAAGGAAGAATCCATGAAACCTCACTCCGACCGTCTTAGCGATGAAATCCGTGCAAGATTTGCACATGTCGATACCTGCCCGTTCTCGGGGCCGCGCATCTTCTTCGAGAACGCGGGCGGCGCGCTTACCCTGAAATCCGTGGTGGAGACTTCTGCAAAGTTCGCTGCGATCCCGGACAATCAGGGCCGGGACAACCCGGCCTCTGCCGCACTGGTAAAGGTTATCGCCGACGCCAAGGCGGACATGGCCCTGTTCTTCAACGCAGACTCGGGCCGCTTCTTTGTCGGTGAATCGGGGACCGAACTGCTGTTCAGGCTGATACGGACCGCGATCATGGGGCCTGCAAACCGCGGCGCGGTGATCGGATCAACGGTCGAGCATCCCGCGTCCCGCAGCGCGGCACAGCATTGGGCGCAGCAAGCGGGTGTTGAATACCTCAGTGTGCCGCATGACGACGCGACCGGCCAGGTCACGGCCTCCGCCTATCGCGATGTCATGCGCGAAGATGTCACTGTGGCGACCATCCTGCACACCTCGCCTGTCACAGGTATTGCCAACGATGTGGCCGCCATCGCCAGGGCGATCCGCG
Source organism: Sulfitobacter sp. G21635-S1 (assembly GCF_027213915.1). Taxonomy (NCBI): domain Bacteria; kingdom Pseudomonadati; phylum Pseudomonadota; class Alphaproteobacteria; order Rhodobacterales; family Roseobacteraceae; genus Sulfitobacter; species Sulfitobacter sp. G21635-S1. The sequence goes on along the minus strand of NZ_JAPWGV010000005.1, from coordinate 38,025 downwards.
CCGAGGCACCGGATGCCTTCATCATCGTGGACGGCATCCAGCACGCCAGCCACGGGCAGGTCGACATCGCCGCCTATGACATCGACGGCTATGTCGTCTCGCCTTACAAGATGTTCTCCCGGCACGGCTATGGCGTGGCCTGGGCCTCCGACAGGCTGACCGCGCTCAAGATCGAGACGCTTGCGGGCGGACCTCAGGGCAACTGGGAAATGGGCACCCGCGACACCGGAGCCTACGCCACGTTCTCAGATGTCGTGCGCTATCTGGATTGGCTGGGTGGCGAGGTATCGGACAAGACCGACACCCGCAGCCGGATCATCGCTGCCGGTGCCAGCATCCATGCCCATGAAAAGGCGCTGACGGATGCCCTGCTCTATGGCTTGGGCAACCTGCCCGGACTTACCTCGCTGCCGGGTGTCACGATACTGGGCGGGGCCGAAAATGAAGATCGCGAGGGACTTGTCTGCTTTGCGCTTGACCGGCTTCCCGCCGACCGGATCGTGGCGAATTTGAACGACAACGGAATCCGCACCCACATCCGCCGCGCCGATCACTATTCGGGGAATGTCCTGACCCCGCTTGGCCTTGACGCTGCGGTGCGTGTCTCGCTTTGTCACTACAACACCCTCGCGGAAGTCCGGGCGCTGTTGCTGGCCATGCAAGAGATGACCTTGCCAATCGTCTCAGACCAGTGAACGATGCTGGTATGAACACATCGCTCCGCACTGCCATCTCTGCCAAGCGTGATGACCTCATCGCGCTGACCCGGGACCTGATCCGCATTCCCACCCTGAATCCGCCGGGCCGGGACTATCGCCTGATCTGCGAATATCTGGACAATCGCCTGCGCAAGCATGGTTTCGAGACGGAACTGATCCGCGCCACCGGCACCCCTGGCGACAGCGACAAATATCCGCGCTGGAACATCGTCGCCCGGCGCGAGGGTACGCGGCCCGGCGACTGCATCCACTTCAACAGCCACACGGACGTGGTGGAGGTCGGCGCGGGCTGGACTTTCGATCCCTTCGGCGGGGACATCGCCGATGGCAAGATTTACGGACGCGGTGCATGCGACATGAAAGGCGGGCTGGCCGCCTCCATCATCGCGGCCGAGGCCTTTATCGAAACGCATCCCGACTTCGCAGGTGCGATTGAGATTTCAGGTACTGCAGACGAGGAAACCGGCGGCTACGGCGGCGTCGCCTACCTGGCGGAGCAGGGCTATTTCAACCCGAGCCGCGTTCAGCACGTCATCATCCCCGAACCGCTGAACAAGGACCGCATCTGCCTGGGCCATCGCGGTGGCTGGTGGGCCGAGATCGAGACAAAGGGCGAAATCGCCCATGGTGCGATGCCATTTCTGGGCGACTGCGCCGTCCGCCACATGGGCGCGGTCCTGCAGGAGTTCGAGGACAAGCTGTTTCCCGCGATGGCTGCCCGCTATACCGACATGCCGGTCGTGCCAGAGGGCGCGCGGCAATCGACGATGAACATCAACTCCATCCACGGCGGAGAGGCCGAACCGGAGGAAGGTTTCACCGGCCTGCAGGCCCATTGCGTCCCCGACAGCTGCCGCATCGTGATCGACCGGCGGTTCCTGATCGAAGAGCCCCTGGACCAAGTCCGGAGTGAGGTCATGGATCTGCTGGAAGGGCTGCGCGCCACACGCGCCAATTTTGACTTTGAACTGACCGAGCGGAACTCGGTCCTGCCTTCCATGACGGACCGTGACGCGCCGGTGGTTCGCACCGTGGCAGACGCCATCGAACAGGTCATGGGCAAGGCGCCTGAATATGTCGCCTCGCCCGGCAGCTATGACCAGAAACACATCGACCGGATCGGCACCCTGAAGAACTGCATCGCCTACGGGCCGGGGGTGCTGGAACTGGCCCACAAACCCGACGAATGGATCGGCATAGATGACATGATCGACAGTGCCATGGTCATGGGTGCCGCGATGGAAAGCCTGCTGCTGAAAGGCTAGCCGTCAAAGGCGGTCGCGGCGCCGATGGCCAGACCATCGACAATCGCCGTCAGCGCCGCACCCCGGTGGATCTCGGCATTCGGAAGACGCATGCGCAGGGCGTTTTCGACCACCTGCATCAGGCTGGAGCCGCCGACAAAGATCACCTTGTCGACCTGTTCCGGCGCAACCCCTGCCGTGGCCATCGCATCAGAAGCCGCCGCGCCGATCTCATCCGCGAGCGGGGCCAGCCGTGCCGTCATCCAATCCGCAGGCAAGGGCAATGTGGCGCCGGGTTTCAGCATCCCGACCTTGACCACCGGGTCGGCGACCCCCGGCGTATTCGCCATGATCTTTCCCGCCTCGACGGCAAAGGCGAGATCATGGCCCAATTCATCTTCCAGCACCTTGACCAGACGGCCCAGCCTCTTGGGATGCACCGCAAATTTCTCCAGCTCCGCCGCCGCCTTTCGGGTATCGGGGCCATAGAGAAACGGGATCTTGGCCCAGGTGGCGAGGTCATTGAAGATGGCATTCGGCGCGATATGCGTGTCATCGCCAAAGGCATGGCGGATCGGACTGCCCATGCCGAGCTGCGGCATGACCCGCCCGATACTCAGATGGCGGTCGAAATCGGTGCCGCCGATGCGAACGCCGTGGCTGGCCAGAATTTCGATCTCTGCCGTGCCCTTCTGCCGGAACAGCGTGAAATCCGACGTGCCGCCACCGATGTCCACGATCAACGCCAGATCGCCGGGGGCCAGCACCTCGCGGTTTGCCAGCGCCGCCGCCTCCGGCTCGTTCATGAACCGCACCTCTGCAAACCCGGCGCGGCGGTAGGCTTCTGTCAGGTCCAGCAATGCCTGGGCGTCGCGCCTGGCATCAGCGGAATGAAACCGGACCGGTCGCCCGGAAAGCGCCCGATCAAACTGAAATCCGGTTGCCGCCTCGGCCCTTGATTTCAGCTCGGCCAGGAACCGCGCAACGATGTCGATGAAATCCAGCCGCTCACCCAGCAGCATCCTGCTTTCGCGCATCAGCCTTGTGCCCAGCAGGCTTTTCAGCCCGCGCATGTAGCGCCCCTCATCACCCGCAAGCAGGGCGGCGCTCGCCCGCTCGCCCACCACCATCTGACCCGCCTCGAAATCGAAAAAGACCGCTGTCGGCAAGGTCTGCGCATCTGCTTCCAGCGGAATCAAATGCGGTCTGCCATCCACGAGGATCCCGGCGGCAGAATTCGATGTGCCGAAATCTATACCCAATGTCGCTGACATGCCGCCGCCCGCCCCTGAATCAAAGGTCGCTGACTAAGCGCTCCGAGAATGAATGGCAATTGACCGATTAAGAACGCTGGCAAGAAGTCTGCGATTTGGCTAGCCTTTCACCATAATCAAAAGGGAGACCACCCATGTTCCACCTTCGCCACTTGCTGCTTGGCGTCAGCACCGCCGCCCTGATGGCAGGCGCGGCTGTTGCCAAGGACGACATCACTGTCGCGCTGCAACTTGAGCCACCTCACCTTGACCCCACATCAGCTGCTGCCGGGGCCATCGATTCCGTGCTCTATTCCAATGTGTTCGAGGGGCTGACGCGCTTCATGTCCGACGGCTCCGTCGTGCCGGGCCTCGCCGAAAGCTGGGAAATTTCCGAAGACGGGCTGACCTATACTTTCAAGCTGCGCGAAGGCGTCACCTTTCACGACGGCACCGCCATGGACGCAGAGGATGTGAAATTCAGCCTCGACCGCATCAATGCCGAGGACAGCGCAAATGCGCAAAAGGCGCTTTACTCAGCCATTTCCGAAGTCAACGTGATCGACCCCGCGACGGTCGAGGTCAAGCTGAGCGAGCAGAACGGCAGCATGCTGTTCAACCTTGCATGGGGTGACGCGGTGATCGTGGCACCCGAAAGCATCGACAACATCAAACAGCAGCCGATCGGGACCGGCGCCTTCAAGTTCGACAGCTGGACACAGGGCGACAAGATCGTACTGTCGAAGAACCCCGATTACTGGGGCACGCCCGCGCAACTTGAATCGGCAACGTTCAAGTTCATCTCCGACCCCACCGCCGCCTTTGCCGCGATGATGGCCGAGGATGCCGATGTCTTCGCGGGCTTCCCTGCGCCGGAAAACCTGCCCCAGTTCGAGGCTGATCCGCGCTTTCAGGTGATCGTAGGATCGACCGAGGGTGAGACTATTCTCTCCACCAACAACACCCGCGCGCCTTTTGACAACGTAAAAGTGCGCGAGGCGATGGCCCATGCGATTGACCGGCAGGCGATCATCGACGGCGCGATGTTCGGCCTTGGCACGCCCATCGGCACACATTTCGCCCCGCACAACCCGGCCTATGTCGATCTGACCTCGCTGAGCGCATATGACCCCGAAAAGGCCAAGGCGCTGTTGGCCGAAGCAGGCTTCCCTGACGGTTTCGAAACCACGCTGCACCTGCCGCCCCCCTCCTACGCCCGGCGCGGCGGAGAGATCATCGCGGCGCAGCTTGCCGAAGTGGGCATCAAGGCGGAAATCACCAACGTCGAATGGGCGCAATGGCTGGAAACCGTGTTCAAGGGCAAGGATTTCGGCCTGACCATCGTCAGCCATACCGAGCCGATGGACATCGGGATCTATGCCAATCCCGACTATTATTTCCAGTATGACAACCCCGATCTGCAAGCGCTGATGGCCGATCTGAACCGCACCACCGACCCGGACAAGCGGAACCAGATGCTGGGTGATGCGCAGCGGATGATCTCGGAGGATTACGTGAATGGCTACCTGTTCCAGCTGGCCTTGCCGACGGTGGCCAAAGCCGGGATCGAAGGCCTGTGGGAAAACGCCCCGACACAGGCGACCGACCTGACGGCCGTTCGCTGGACCGAATGATCTGACGACAAAACAGAAGGCCTCCGCACCGGCGGGGGCCTTTTCATGTCCGGCGCTGAGCTGCGAACAGCATATGCTCAATCGACGATGAAAATGCCCGTGCTCTTCGACTTGTGCTCGGGCTCCACGTGAATGGTGATCTGCGCCTCGCCAAGTTCGGACCGCAACCTGTTCTCCACACGGTCGCAAATCTCATGCGCCTCAAAGACGGAGGTCTCTCCCGGCACCACGAGATGAAAGTCGATAAAGGTGATCGCGCCAGCGTGCCGGGTGCGCAGGTCGTGTGCCTGCGTCGCGCCGCCCGCTTCGGTCGCGATGATTTCCCTGATCTGGTCCAGCTCGCTCTCCGGCACCGCTTCGTCCATCAGACCGCTCAGCGATTCCTTGACCACCTTCGAGCCGGACCAAAGGATATTCAGCGCCACCACCACCGCCATCAACGGGTCAAGCACCCAAAGGCCGGTGGCAAAAGCGAGCAATATCCCGAATGCAACGCCGAATGACGTCAGCACATCGGTAAACAGATGCCTGCCATCCGCCACCAGCGCGGGCGATTTGTAGCGACGCCCCCGCGTCACCAGCAGCCAGGCCCAGACACCGTTAAGCGCGGTGGCACCAAGATTGATCAACAGCCCCTCGATCGGCGCATCCAGCTCACGGGGGGATGCGAAGGCGGCATAGGCCTGGTTCAGGATGATCAGGGCGGCGACGATGATCATCACCCCCTCCAGTACCGCGCTGAAGAACTCGGCCTTGTGATGACCGAAGGGATGGTTCGAATCCGGGGGCCGCGCCGCAATCCGGATCGCGATCAGTGCGGCAATGGCCGTGGCCACGTTCACGGTGCTTTCCAGAGCATCGGAAAACAGCGCGACAGAACCGGTAATCCAATAGGCAATCACCTTGAGCAGCAGCACGACAATGCCAATCGCAATACTGCCTGTGGCCAGTTTCATCGTAGGGCTCATCGCGCGGTCTCTTGTATTTGTCTGTCGCAGGGTGCGACGGATCAGGTCAGGGCTTCAACCAGAACGATCAGGCCCGCCATTGCGGCGGCCCCGCCCAGCGCGGACAGGGCGATCCAGCGTTTGCGCGGCGGGCGCACAATCGTCGTCTCGTTGCTCTGCCGCAAAAGCGCCGCTTCCACCAGACCCGGCAACCGTGGACCAAACCGCGCCAGCACCTGCGCCGTGCCGGCAAGATCGCTGAGCAGCGCCCTGGGTCCGATGGATTTGGAAATGTAATTGGTCACGATCGGGCTGGCCACTTCCCAGATGTTGATGTGCGGGTTCAACGAGCGTGCAACCCCTTCGACCACCACCATCGTCCGTTGCAGCAGGATCAGTTCGGTCCGGGTTTCCATCCCGAACCGCTCGGTCACTTCAAAGAGATAGGTCAACAGCCGCGCCATGGAAATCCGCGTGGCATCCATGCCAAAGATCGGCTCGCCCACCGCGCGCAGGGCGCGGGCGAATTCGTCGACGTCCTTGTCGGCAGGCACATATCCCGCCTCGAAATGTACCTTGGCCACGCGCATGTAATCGCGGCGGATGAATCCATAGAGGATCTCGGCATAGACGCGGCGGGTATAGGCGTCGATATGGCCCATGATCCCGAAATCATAGGCGATGATATCGCCGTTCGGCGCCACCTTGAGGTTCCCCTGGTGCATGTCGGCGTGAAAGAAGCCGTCGCGCAGCGCATGGTTCAGGAACAATTGCAGCACCCGGTTGCTCAGCGCGACCCTGTCATGGCCGGCGGCATCAATGGCGTCATTGTCGCCCATCGACACGCCATCCGCCCAACCCAGGGTCATCACCCGCCGCGCCGAAAGGTTCCACTTGATTGCAGGTAGCTGGAATCCTTCATCATCCTTGGTGTTGGCGGCGAATTCCGACGCCGCAGCGCTTTCCAGCCTCAGATCCAGCTCGCCCCGCACAACGCCATCGAAATGCTCGATCACATCCATCGGGCGCAGGCGGCGCGAACCGGGAGAGAACATTTCAACCATGCGGGCCGCCAGATAGAAGGCATCGACATCCTTGCGGAAGGCGCGTTCGATGTTCGGGCGCAACACCTTGACCGCAACCTGCTCGCCCGTATCCGCCAATGTCGCCTTGTGCACCTGCGCGATGGAGGCCGCGGCCACCGATTCGCTGAAATCGGAGAACAGATCACTCACCGGCTCGCCCAGCTCACGCTCCACCTCGGCCTTGGCTTCTTCGATGGAAAAGGGCGGCAGCTTGTCCTGCAACACGCGCAATTGCACCGCAAGCTCATCGCCCACCACATCGGGACGGGTGGACAGGACCTGCCCGAACTTGATGTAGGCCGGTCCCAGCGCCGTCAGCGCGCGGGTCGCGGGCGGCATCGACGGATCGCCCTTGTAGCCCAGCCATTTGAACGGCAGGCCAAGCGCACGGGCCACAAACCGAAGGGTCGGCGTCGCCTCGAAGGCATCCAGCACCAGGTTCATCGCACCTGTCCGCTCAAGCGTGGCACCGGTGCGGATCAACCGCCATATGTTATGGGGCCCACGCACCTAAAGCTTCCAGCCTGAATGCAGGGCGGCAATGCCCATGGTCAGATTTCGGTACTTGGCCTGTTCGAATCCCGCGGCGCGGACCATGTCCAGAAACGTCTCCTGGTCGGGGAAGTTGCGGATCGATTCCACCAGGTACTGATAGCTGTCGCGGTCGTTGGCTATGACCTGCCCCATGCGCGGGATCACGTTGAAACTGTAAAGATCATAGGCCTTTTGCATCATCGGGTTCGGCAGCTGGCTGAACTCCAGCACCATCAGCCGCCCGCCGGGGCGCAGCACGCGGTAGGCCTCGTTCAGCGCCTCTTGCGGGCGCGTCACGTTCCGAATGCCAAAGCTGATGGTATAGACGTCAAAGCTGTTGTCGTCGAAGGGCAGGTTCATCGCGTCGCCGACAACCCAGTCCAGACTGTCGGCCAATTGCTCTGCCTCGGCGCGCTTGCGCCCCTCGACCAGCATCCCCTCGGTCAGGTCGCAGACGGTGGCATGCCCCTGCCCTGCGCGTTTGAGGAACTTGAACGAAACGTCACCCGTGCCACCCGCCACATCCAGCAGCCGCTGCCCGGCGCGCGGGGCAAGCCAATCCATCATCGCCTCTTTCCAGATGCGGTGGATGCCCATGCTCATCACATCGTTCATGATGTCATATTTGTTCGCCACATCGGAAAACAGGTTGCGGACCATTCCGGCCTTGTCATCTTCGCGCACGGTCTGCGCGCCGAAATGCGTGGTCTTGTCTGTCATGTTCAGCGTCCCGATATTATCAAGGCGGAGATATAGCCTAGACACGCGGGATACAAACCGCCAATTGCCGCAGGCCCCGACTGCCCGTGAAAAGGAGGCCAGATGCCCGAACTGCCAGAAGTCGAAACCGTGCGCCGCGGCCTTGCCCCGGCGATGGAGGGCGTTGTGATCGAACGGGCGCAGGTGAACCGCCCCGACCTGCGCTGGCCCTTTCCCGCCGGAATGGCCGAAAGGCTGACAGGGCAGATGGTCGAGCGTCTGCGCCGCCGGTCGAAATACATACTGGCCGATCTCGCATCGGGGGAATCGCTGTTGATCCACCTCGGGATGTCGGGCCGCATGCTGGTTTCCGGTGACCCGCTGGGCCAGTTCGTGCACAGCCATCCCGCGCCCGAAAAACACGACCACGTGGTGCTGCACATGGCCAATGGTGCGCGGATCACCTTCAACGACCCGCGCCGCTTTGGCGCGATGGACCTGATGCAGACCGCCCGGGCCGATCAGCACAAGCTGCTGGCCATTCTGGGGCCGGAACCTCTGGGCAACACCTTCAGCGAGGCGCATCTGATTGCCGCGCTCAAGGGGCGCAACACGCCGATCAAATCCGCGCTGCTGGATCAGCGCATCGTCGCGGGATTGGGAAATATCTATGTCTGCGAAGCGCTTTACCGCGCCCGCATCCATCCCGCACGCAAGGCCGGCCGTATCTCGGCCGCGCGGATTGCCACCCTGGTTCCGATCATCCGCAACGTGCTTTCAGAGGCGATTGAGGCTGGCGGATCCTCCCTGCGCGACTTTCGTCAGGCGGATGGCGAACTGGGGTATTTCCAGCACAATTTCGATGTCTACGGGCGCGAAAACGCCCCCTGTCGCACGCCGGGCTGCGGCCAGGTCATAAGACGCATCGTGCAGTCCGGACGCTCTTCGTTCTATTGCGGTGAATGTCAAAGATAGCTTGAAACGTATTTTGCCCGTGTTATGCGTGGCGACCTGAGCGCAACGATAGAGAGACCCTCTGATGGCATACGAAACGATCATCGTGGATGTGGAAAACCATGTGGCGCTTGTCACGCTGAACAGACCTGATGCCCTGAACGCGTTGAACGATGTTCTGATGTCCGAGCTTGCCGACGCGCTGAAGGGTGCGCAGGACAATGAAAAGGTCCGCTGCATCATCATCACCGGCTCTGAAAAGGCTTTCGCCGCCGGTGCCGATATCGCCATGATGCGCGACAAGACATTCGTCGAAGCCTTTTCCGGAGATCTTTTCACACCCGAAACCGAACAGATCATGCGCGTCCGCAAGCCCATCATCGCTGCCGTATCCGGCTATGCGCTGGGTGGCGGCTGCGAGCTGGCGATGATGTGCGACTTCATCATCTGCTCCGAGACCGCGAAGTTCGGCCAGCCCGAGATCAACCTTGGCGTCGTGGCCGGGATCGGCGGCACCCAGCGGCTGACCCGCCTTGTCGGCAAATCCAAGGCGATGGACATGAACCTGACCGGCCGCTTCATGGATGCAGAAGAGGCCGAACGTTCCGGCCTGGTCTCGCGGGTTGTCCCGGTAAAGAAGCTGATGGAAGAAGCCATGAGCGCCGCCGCAAAGATCGCGGAGAAATCCATGATCTCCGTCATGGTGGTCAAGGAGGCGGTCAACCGCGCCTACGAAGTGCCGCTGCGCGAAGGGCTGTTGTTTGAACGCCGGATGTTCCACTCGCTGTTCGCGACCGAGGACCAGAACGAAGGCATGTCCGCCTTCCTTGAAAAGCGCGAAGCACAGTTCAGAGACAAATAAGGCCGTCCTGCTTCGGATGGCCCGCCAACCGGCCGGTGCCTTGCAATTGCCTGAACGCCGCCGCGCCGTTGCGGTCTGACGTTCCGATGTCTTTACAACCGGCTGCATTTCCCGCTATAGCCCGCCCGATACATGCGCGTGCAGCCCGCTCAGGCTAGAATCACCTTCCCGGTACATCCGGCACGGGTTTGGCGTCACGCGCCTTGAACCGAAATTGAAAAACCCGAAGGCTGATCCTCATGGCAAACACAGAACAATCCAAGAAGCGCGCACGTCAGAACGAAAAGCGTTTCCAGATCAACAAGGCGCGTCGTTCGCGCATCCGCACATATCTGCGCAAGGTCGAAGAAGCGATCGCTTCCGGCGACAAGACAGCAGCGACCGAAGCGCTGAAAACAGCACAGCCCGAGCTGATGCGCGGTGTGACAAAGGGTGTGTTTCATAAAAACACCGCATCGAGAAAAATGTCGCGCCTCGCGGCACGGGTCAAAGCTCTGGGTTGATTTTCAGGGTTCTCGCGAACCGAATCGACTATCTGCTTGAATCAAAAGGCGTCGCATAGCGGCGCCTTTTTTCGTGTCTGAGGTCTCAAAAAACCAACATAGATTCTTTCCCGACAAAAAAGTGAGTCAAGTCGGAAGATATGTTGAAGCGCGGCCTCTGTCCTTGCTACCTACATAGAGCGATTCATTTCGCGTGGGGGGACAGGCCCTGTAAATAGGCACTTTCGGAATCGGATAGTATCTATTTTGGGACGCGGGTGGATGTGGTTTGGTCACGTCACACCCGTATTGCGAATGCTGCTGCTAGCGCGTTTGCCCTGTTCGTTTTGATACGGACGGCTTTTGCCAAGACCGATGCACCTGGCTGCATCGATTGGCGAAATCCTTGTTTGAAAGGTCCAGATGCTTGGGTCGGTTTCCGTTTGGGACCGGACAATCGATCTGTGTTCTGGATTGTGTGTAGTGCCGGACTGCTCCGGCGCTTGTTAGAAACCTGGCTGGGGACGAGTTAGAAAAAATGACGCAGGATCAATGGGGCGAGATCAGACAAAGGCTGCTGAAAACAGTTGGACAGAACAACTTCACAACCTGGATTGAACCGATGGTTGCGGGCAAGGTGGCAAGCGGAATCGCGACATTGCATGTCCCGACAAACTTTTTCGGCAACTACGTCAGCCAGAATTTTTCGGATCTGATCCTGCATGAGATCAACGCCGAGGGCATCGAGGTTTCCCGCCTGAATTTCGCGCTGCAGCCCCGCGTTGCAAATGACGCCGCCAAACCTTCGGACCCGCCCCGCAAACCCGCCGTTGCCGCCACGGCCAGCGCCACCAGCGTCATGGCAACAGCCCCCCTCGACCCCAGGTTCAGCTTTGACAATTTTGTCGTCGGCAAACCCAACGAACTGGCCCATGCAGCCGCCAAACGGGTGGCCGAGGGCGGCCCCGTGACCTTCAACCCGCTGTTTCTCTATGGTGGCGTCGGCCTGGGCAAGACCCACCTGATGCATGCCATCGCCCGCGAACTGGCCGAACAGAAACCCCAGATGAACGTCCTTTATCTGTCGGCCGAACAGTTCATGTATCGTTTCGTTCAGGCCTTGCGTGACCGCAAGATGATGGACTTCAAGGAAATTTTCCGCTCCGTTGATGTGCTGATGGTCGATGACGTCCAGTTCATTGCCGGCAAGGACAGTACCCAGGAAGAATTCTTTCACACCTTCAACGCCCTTGTAGACCAGCGAAAGCAGATCATCATCTCTGCCGATCGCGCACCCGGCGAGATCAAGGATCTGGAAGACCGTGTGAAATCCCGGCTGCAATGCGGTCTGGTCGTGGACCTGCACCCCACAGACTACGAACTGCGCCTGGGCATCCTGCAAAGCAAAGTCGAAGGGCAGCGCGAAAACTATCCCGACCTTGAGGTCGAGGATGGCGTGCTTGAATTCCTCGCCCACCGGATCACCTCCAACGTCCGGGTCCTTGAAGGCGCCCTGACACGTCTGTTCGCCTTCGGCTCCCTTGTCGGTCGCGAGATCAACATGGAGCTGACCCAGGACTGCCTGGTGGACGTATTGCGCGATTCCGAACGCAAGATTTCCGTCGAGGAGATCCAGCGCAAGGTCTCCGAGCACTACAATATCCGGCTGAGCGACATGATCGGGCCGAAGCGGCTGCGCAGCTATGCCCGCCCGCGCCAGGTGGCCATGTACCTGTGCAAACTGATGACCAGCCGCTCCCTGCCGGAGATCGGGCGCCGGTTTGGCGGGCGTGACCATACCACGGTCATGCATGGCGTCCGCCGGATCGAAGAGCTGAAAACGACGGATGACCAGATCGCCGAAGATCTGCAACTGCTGCGCCGCGCGCTGGAGTCCTGAACGCGGTATCAATGTCACGGCTGTCAGGTGATTGAGGGGCCCTTGCGGCCCCTCTTGCATTTGGCCCGCCAAAGCATGAAAAGTCTTGTTAAAACGAGGGAACCGGGTAGTTTGCCCCTCCCGACGGGTCTGACGGAGAAGCCATCATGAAATTCAGCATCGAACGCGCCGCATTGCTCAAGGCGGTCAGCCAGGCCCAATCCGTTGTCGAACGGCGCAACACCATTCCGATCCTCGCCAACGTGCTGATCGAGGCCGAAGGCAGCGACGTGTCCTTTCGCGCCACCGACCTGGATATCGAAGTGGTGGACAAGGTTGGCGCCCAGGTGGAACGCGCCGGTGCCACAACGGTATCGGCAACCCTGCTGCATGAAATCGTCCGCAAACTGCCCGATGGCGCATTGATCAACCTGACCGCAGACACCGCGGCAGGCCGCCTGACGGTGGAAGCGGGCCGCTCCAATTTCAGCCTCGCCACCCTGCCCCGCGAGGATTTTCCGGTGATGGCATCGTCTGAGTACGCTTCGAACTTCAGCGCGCCCGCACCCGTGCTGCGCCGCCTTTTCGACAAGTCGAAATTCGCCATCTCCACCGAAGAAACCCGGTATTACCTGAACGGCGTCTATATGCATATCGCCGACGGCGATGGCGGCAAGATGCTGCGCTGCGTGGCCACGGACGGACACCGGCTCGCCCGGATCGACGCCGACATGCCCGAAGGGGCGGCAGAGATGCCCGGCGTCATCGTGCCCCGCAAGACGGTTGGTGAACTGCGCAAGCTGCTGGAAGACGACGACATGAAAATCGCCGTATCCGTGTCAGAGACCAAGGTCCGCTTTGCCACACCGGAGATCACCCTGACCTCCAAGGTCATCGACGGCACCTTCCCCGACTACACCCGCGTGATCCCGCAGGGGAACACCCGCAAGATGGAAGTGGACGCCGCCGAATTCGCCCAGGCCGTGGATCGGGTCGCCACTGTCAGTTCGGAACGCTCCCGCGCGGTCAAGCTGCAGCTGGACGAAGATCGCCTGATCCTCTCGGTGAATGCCCCTGACAGCGGCGCCGCCGAGGAGGAGCTTGCCGTGGCCTACGGCGACGAGCGTCTGGAGATCGGGTTCAACGCGAAATACCTGCTGGAGATCGCAAGCCAGGTGGACCGGGAGAACGCCGTGTTCCTGTTCAACTCATCGGGTGACCCGACACTGATGCGCGAAGGCAATGACATGTCGGCCGTCTATGTCGTCATGCCAATGCGTGTGTGACGCGTCGGAGTTTTCGAAAACTCCGGCCCGATATTATTGAAAATATCGGCGCTGACCCATGACCGGATTGTTCCTGTCCCAACTTACATTGTCCCACTTCCGGTCGCACCGGCGCAGCGTGATCGACTGCGACGCCCGCCCGGTGGCGCTGCACGGGCCAAACGGGGCGGGCAAGACCAACATTCTCGAAGCGGTCTCATTGTTCTCTCCCGGACGCGGCTTGCGCCGCTCCAGCGCGCAGGACATGACCCGCAGACCCGAGGCGCTGGGTTGGAAGGTCACCGGCATTCTGCACGCACAGCGTCAGGTGCATGAGGTCGAAATCTGGTCAGAAAACGGGGCCGCGCGCCAGACCCGGATAGATGCCAAGGCCACTGCCCAGAACACGCTGGGCCGGATTGCGCGGGTGCTCTGGCTGGTGCCGGCAATGGACAGGCTCTGGATCGAAGGCGCAGATGGCCGCAGGCGGTTCCTGGACCGCATGACGCTCAGCTTCCTGCCCGATCACGGGGACCAGACCCTGCGCTATGAAAAGGCGATGCGTGAACGCAACCGGCTGCTCAAGGATATGGTGCGCGAACCCTCCTGGTATCTGGCCCTGGAAAACGCCATGGCCGAAGCGGGTGCCGCGATCCACGCCAACAGGCTGAACGCGCTGCAGGCCATCGCCCAGGCCCAGGAACAGGCCGAAACCGCATTTCCCACCGCCACGCTGGAACTGCTCTGCGACATGCCCGACACCGCAGAGGGCCTGCGCCAGGCATTGGCCGACAACCGGATGCGCGACCTCACCGCCGGACGCACCCTGATCGGCCCCCACCGCGCGGACCTGAATGGCGTCTATGCAGCCAAGGATGTCCCGGCCAGGGATTGCTCCACCGGAGAGCAGAAGGCACTGCTCGTCTCGCTCATCCTCGCCAATGCCCGCGCCCTCGCAGCCGACTTTGGCGCGCCGCCCCTGCTGCTGCTGGACGAAGTCGCAGCCCACCTCGATACAACCCGCCAGGCGGCCCTGTATGACGAGATCACCGCACTGGGATCACAAGCCTGGATGACGGGAACCGGGGTGGAACTGTTCACGGAACTCGGCGACCGTGCCCAGATTCTGGAAGTGACAGAGGTCGACGGCGTGTCAGCGGTCAGGAGACCATGATGACCATCCCTTATTACGACCTCCTGCTTTATGCCGGTGCGATGGTGGCGCTGTTTGTCACCCCCGGCCCGGTCATGGTGGCGATGATGGCGCGGGCGATGTCGGGCGGCTTTCGCGCGGCCTGGCCGCTGGCCCTGGGGGTGTCGATCGGTGATCTGCTCTGGCCGCTGGTGGCTGCGCTGGGGATTACCTGGATTCTCGCGGTATTCGATGTCTTCATGGTCGTCCTGCGCGCTGTGGCCTGCCTTGTCTTTCTGGTGATGGGCTTCCTGCTGATCCGCCACCGGGATGCCGCACCGGACCGCGACAGCCGCCTGACACGGCCTGGCATGTGGGCCGGGTTTGTCGCCGGGGTCATCGCGATCCTGGGCAATCCCAAAGCGGTGCTTTTCTATGTCGGCGTCCTGCCGGGCTTCTTCGACCTGCGCAATGTCACCTGGCAGGACCTGGCTGCAATCGTCGCGATTTCGGTCGTCGTGCCCCTGATAGGCAACCTGACCCTGGCCGCATTCGTCAGTCATATCCGAAGCCTTCTGACCAATCCCCGCACCCTGCGCCGGATCAATGTGGTATCCGGTTCGCTGCTGATCTGCGTGGGCCTTTTGATCCCGTTGATCTGACACAAAATCTTGTGTCAGGCGCGTGACATTCTTCGCTGAAAACACTATAAATCGGGCAAAAGAAAAAGGTTTTCCTGAATGTCCGAAACTGAGCAGATGCCGGAAGAATACGGCGCGAATTCCATCAAGGTTCTCAAAGGCTTGGAGGCGGTTCGAAAGCGTCCCGGCATGTACATCGGGGATACCGATGACGGCTCTGGTCTGCACCACATGGTCTACGAGGTCGTGGACAACGGCATTGACGAGGCGCTGGCCGGTCACGCGGACGCCGTGACCGTCACGATCCACGACGATTCCTCCGTTTCCGTCAGCGACAATGGCCGCGGGATTCCCGTCGGCATCCACGAGGGCGAAGGCGTGTCGGCGGCCGAAGTCATCATGACCCAGCTGCACGCAGGCGGCAAATTCGACAGCAATTCCTACAAGGTGTCGGGCGGCCTGCACGGCGTGGGTGTGTCGGTGGTCAACGCGCTTTCCGACTGGCTGGAATTGCGGATCTGGCGCGAGGGCAAGGAACATGTGGCCCGCTTTGAGGGCGGCTTCACCAAGGAGCATCTCAGCGTGGTTGGCCCCACCGACCGCACCGGCACCGAAGTCCGCTTCATGGCGTCGACCAGCACCTTCTCCAACCTCGAATACAGCTTTGAAACGCTGGAAAAACGCCTGCGCGAACTGGCCTTTCTGAACTCCGGCGTGCGGATCATCCTGCGCGACGAACGGCCTGTGGAAACCCTGCAGACGGAGCTGTTTTACGAAGGTGGCGTGAAAGAGTTCGTGAAGTACCTGGACCGGCACAAGTCGTCCGTCATGCCCGAACCGATCTTCATCACCGGCGAAAAGGACGACATCGGCGTCGAAGTCGCGATGTGGTGGAACGACAGCTATCACGAGAACGTCCTGCCCTTTACCAACAACATCCCTCAGCGCGATGGCGGCACCCATATGGCGGGCTTTCGCGGCGCCCTGACCCGGACCATTAACAACTACGCCCAGTCCAGCGGCATCGCGAAGAAGGAAAAGATCAACTTCACCGGTGATGACGCCCGTGAAGGGCTGACCTGTGTCTTGTCCGTCAAGGTGCCGGACCCCAAGTTCAGCAGCCAGACCAAGGACAAGCTGGTCTCTTCCGAGGTGCGCCCCGCCGTCGAAGGGCTGGTGAACGAAAAGCTGGCCGAATGGTTCGAGGAGAACCCGAACGAGGCCAAGATCGTCGTTGGCAAGATCATCGAGGCCGCCCATGCCCGCGAGGCGGCGCGCAAGGCGCGCGACCTCACCCGCCGCAAGACCGCGATGGACGTGAATTTCCTGGCCGGCAAGCTCAAGGACTGCTCCGAGAAAGATCCTTCCAAGACCGAAGTCTTCCTTGTCGAGGGTGACAGCGCCGGCGGATCGGCCCAGACCGGCCGCGACCGGCAGACCCAGGCGATCCTGCCGCTCAAGGGCAAGATCCTCAACGTGGAACGTGCCCGTTTCGACCGGATGCTGGGCAGCCAGGAGATTGGCAACCTGGTCATGGCGCTCGGCACCGGGATCGGACGCGATGAATTCAACCTGAGCAAGCTGCGCTACCACAAGATCGTCATCATGACCGACGCCGACGTGGACGGCGCGCATATCCGCACCCTGCTGCTGACATTCTTCTACCGCCAGATGCCCGAACTGATCGAACATGGTCATCTCTACATCGCCCAGCCACCGCTTTACAAAGTGTCGCGCGGCAAGTCCGAGGTCTACCTCAAGGACCAGGCAGCGATGGAGGAATACCTGATCGAACAGGGCATCGAGGGGGCTATGCTGCGTCAGGGCAACGGTGAGGAAATCATCGGTCAGGACCTCGCCCGGGTGGTCGATCTGGCACGCCAGATGCGCCGCGTTCTCGAAGCCTTCCCGACACATTATCCACGCCATATCGTGGAACAGGCTGCCATCGCCGGTGCCTTCGTTCCCGGCGCGGTGGACCGCGATCTGCAAGGGGTGGCGGACAAGGTCGCCAAACGTCTGGACCTGATCGCGCTGGAATACGAACGCGGCTGGCAAGGCCGCATCACCCAGGACCACGGCATCAAACTGGCCCGTATCCTGCGCGGCGTCGAAGAAGTGCGGACACTGGACGGCAAGATGCTCCGCTCTGGCGAGGCCAGGAAATCCGGCACCTTCACCGAACACCTGCAGGATGTCTATGACCTGCCGGCCACACTGGTGCGCAAGGACCGCTCGCAACTGATCCATGGCCCGATGGACCTGCTGGAAGCGATCCTGGCCGAAGGTGAAAAGGGCCTGTCCCTGCAGCGCTACAAAGGGCTGGGTGAAATGAACCCGGACCAGCTTTGGGAAACCACCCTGGATCCGGAGGCGCGCACCCTTCTGCGCGTCAAGGTCGAGGATATGGCAGAGGCCGACGATCTGTTTACCAAACTGATGGGCGACGTCGTCGAACCGCGCCGCGAGTTCATCCAGCAAAATGCATTGAGCGTCGAAAACCTCGACTTCTGAGCTGTTGTCAGGGAAGCGGTTCCGTCGTGACCCTGACACCCCAACTCTGTCTTGTGACCGGTGCCGCTTGCGGCGGCTTTATCAATGGCCTGTCCGGCACCGGAAACGCACTTTTTCAGCTGACTTTCCCCCCAATCGTCCCGGACCCTGTGACAGCGGTGACCATCGTTGCGCTGATATCGGTCCTCGCAGGCCTTCAGGGCCCGTGTCAGGACGTCCAGATCCAATATGTTACTTAATTCTCATGATATGACCAAACAAGTAACATTTACCTTGTTCCGAATCGCAACCAGAGTTAAAATCAACCAAAGAGGAGAACTACATGCAGGCTTTCATCTGCGACGCGCAACGCACGGCAATTGGCCGCTTCGGTGGCGCACTGGCATCCGTCCGCGCTGACGATCTGGCTGCGGCCCCCATCGCGGCACTGATGGCGCGCAATCCGGATGTGGATTGGTCGCGCGTCGATGACGTGATCATGGGCTGCGCCAACCAGGCTGGCGAAGACAACCGGAACGTGGCGCGTATGGCCGCCTTGCTGGCGGGGCTGCCCGTCGACGTTCCGGGCGCAACCATCAACCGGCTCTGCGCCTCCGGCATGGACGCCGTTGGCTCTGCCGCGCGTGCAATCCGCGCGGGCGACATCGATCTTGCCATCGCCGGTGGCGTCGAAAGCATGACGCGCGCGCCCTTCGTGATGCCCAAGGCAGAAACCGCTTTTTCACGCAGCAACGCTGTCTATGACACGACCATCGGCTGGCGCTTCGTCAACCCGAAGATGAAGTCGCAATATGGTGTCGACTCGATGCCCGAAACCGCCGACAATGTCGCTGCCGACCATGACGTCAGCCGTGCCGACCAGGATGCATTTGCCCTGCGCAGCCAGGAACGCTGGGCTGCTGCAGATGCCGCTGGCGTCTTTGCCGATGAAATCACGCCGGTCACGATCCCCCAGCGCAAGGGTGACCCGATTGTCGTGGACCGCGACGAACATCCGCGTCCCCAGACCACCGCAGAAGCCCTGGGCAAGCTGCGCGCGATCAACGGGCCGGATCTGACCGTGACCGCCGGCAACGCCTCTGGCGTCAATGACGGTGCCGCGGCGTTGCTGATTGCATCCGAACAGGCCACCAGGGATCACAACCTGACGCCGATCGCCCGTGTCGTCGCCATGTCCGCCGCCGGTGTGGAACCGCGCGTCATGGGCATTGGCCCGATCCCCGCCTGCAAAAAGGTGCTGGCCCGCGCCGGGCTGACCATCGACCAGATGGATGTGATCGAACTGAACGAGGCTTTTGCCTCCCAGGGGCTCGCCACCCTGCGCGCCCTCGGCGTGGCGGACGACGCGCCGCATGTGAACGCCAATGGCGGGGCCATCGCCATCGGTCATCCCCTGGGCATGTCCGGTGCGCGCCTTGTGATGACCGCTGCCTTGCAACTGAAACGCACGGGCGGACGTTATGCCCTGTGTACCATGTGTGTGGGCGTTGGTCAGGGTGTCGCCCTGATCCTCGAACGCACAAGCTGAATGTTAACCTGAAAGGACGGATTCTATGTATGCACAGATGATCAAGTCTACCGGTGAAGGCGTCAAATCCCTTGACGATATGGAACCGGATGAACGCGCCTTTCAGGAACGCATCAACGCGGGCGGCAAGATCGAGCCGAAGGACTGGATGCCGGAAGGCTATCGCAAGAACCTGATCCGCCAGATCGGCCAGCACGCCCATTCCGAAATCGTCGGCCAGTTGCCCGAGGGCAACTGGATCACCCGCGCCCCGACGCTGGAGCGCAAGGCGATCCTGCTGGCCAAGGTTCAGGATGAGGCCGGTCACGGCCTCTACCTCTATTGCGCGGCGGAAACGCTGGGCGTGACCCGCGACCAGCTGACCCGCGACCTGTTGTCGGGCAAGATGAAGTATTCGTCGATCTTCAACTATCCGACCCTGACATGGGCCGACATGGGCGCCGTCGGCTGGCTGGTCGATGGTGCCGCGATCATGAACCAGGTGCCGCTGCAGCGCACATCATACGGGCCCTACGCCCGCGCTATGGTGCGGATCTGCAAGGAGGAATCCTTTCACCAGCGCCAGGGCTTCGACATCATGATGAAGATGGCCAGGGGCACCGAGGCACAGCGCAAGATGGCACAGGATGCGCTGAACCGGTTCTGGTATCCATCACTGATGATGTTCGGCCCCTCGGATGCGGAATCGGTGCATTCCGCGCAATCCATGGCCTGGAAGATCAAGATGAACTCCAACGACGAGCTGCGCCAGAAATTCGTCGATCAGACCGCGCCGCAGGCCGAATACCTGGGCCTCACGATTCCCGACGAGAACCTGAAGTTCAACGAAGAAACCGGGCATTACGAATTCTCCGAACCCGACTGGGACGAATTCTTTGACGTGCTCAAGGGCAATGGCCCCTGCAACACCGAACGGCTGGAAGCCCGCAACCGCGCCTGGGACGAAGGCCGCTGGGTGCGCGAAGGCCTGCTCGCCCACGCTGAAAAGAAACGCAAAACCGCCATCGCGGCGGAGTGACCAATTCCTTGAAAGGAATTGGTCAAAAGTTTTCGAAAACTTTTGACGCCACCCCTGACAGGAGGACGCCCAGATGAGCAGCCCCGAATCCAGTCCCTATTCCGACACCGATGCCGCGCCCCACGGCAAGGCACGGGCAACCGAATGGCCGCTTTGGGAAATCTTCATCCGCGGCCAGCACGGGTTGAGCCACAGGCATGTGGGCAGCCTTCACGCCGCCGATGCAGAGGGCGCAATTAAGAACGCGCGCGACGTTTACACACGCCGCAACGAGGGTGTCAGCATCTGGGCCGTCCCGGCCAGCGCCATTGCCGCCTCTTCCCCGGAAGAGAAAGGCGCGCTTTATGAACCGGCGAACGACAAGGTCTATCGTCACCCGACGTTCTTTGACATTCCAGACGAAGTGGGGGCGATGTGAGCAACGCCCTCTTTGAATATCTCTGCCGGATGGGCGACAACACCCTGGTCCTGGGGCATCGCATCTCTGAATGGTGCGGCGTTGCACCCGTGCTTGAGGAAGATATCGCGCTGGCCAACACGGCGCTGGATCTGATCGGGCAGACGCAGCTTTGGCTCGGGCTGGCGGGCGAGGTCGAGGACAAGGACCGCGATGCCGACCGCCTCGCCTTTCACCGGGATGTCTGGGATTTCCGCAATCTGCTGCTGGTCGAACAGCCCAACGGTGACTTTGGTCGCACCATGATGCGCCAGTTCCTGTTCGACGGCTGGCATCTGGCGCAACTCAAGGGGCTGATGGGTTCCAGCAACGACCAGGTTGCGGCGATTGCAGAGAAATCCGTGAAGGAAGTCACCTATCACCTTGAGCGGGCCACCGATACGGTGATCGGCCTGGGCGACGGGACCGAAGAAAGCCACAAGCGGATGCAGGCCGCGCTGGACCGGCTCTATCCTTTTGTGGGCGAAATGTTCATCGCGGACGCGGTGGACAAGGAGATGGTCAGCGCGGGCATCGCACCCGATCCGGCATCACTGCGCCCCGGTTACGACGCGATGCTTGATGCCGTCCTGGCCGAGGCGACATTGCAGAAACCGGCAGACGATTTTGCCCACAAGGGCGGGAAATCAGGCGCGCGGCATACCGAGCATCTGGGCCATATGCTGACCCAGATGCAATGGCTGCAGCGGGCCTACCCGGATGCCACATGGTAACCGAAAAACCCTCGTTAGAGACTGTTTGGTCCTGGCTTTCTGCCGTGCCGGACCCGGAAATCCCGGTGATTTCCCTGACCGATCTGGGCATCATCCGAGATGTGCAATGGCGGGACGACACACTTGAGGTCACGGTGACACCGACCTATTCCGGCTGCCCGGCCACCAGCATCATCAATCTGGACATAGAAACCGCCCTGCGCGCGAAGGGAATCGAGAAACTGACGCTGAAGCGGCAGCTTTCTCCGGCCTGGACCACCGACTGGCTGA
This sequence comes from Sulfitobacter sp. G21635-S1, assembly GCF_027213915.1. Lineage (NCBI taxonomy): Bacteria > Pseudomonadati > Pseudomonadota > Alphaproteobacteria > Rhodobacterales > Roseobacteraceae > Sulfitobacter > Sulfitobacter sp. G21635-S1. The sequence goes on along the minus strand of NZ_JAPWGV010000005.1, from coordinate 16,195 downwards.
CCGACACGGGCAAGGCCAGGCTGGAGGAATACGGCATCGCCCCGCCCCGGCCCGCCGGTGGCCCGCAACACTGCCCGCGCTGCAAATCGACCCAGGTGGAAAAGATCAGCCAGTTCGGGTCCACCCCCTGCAAGGCGCAATGGCGCTGCCAGTCCTGTCTTGAACCCTTCGACTATTTCAAATGTATCTGAGGCACTGACATGAGCCAGTTTCACCCCGTAACAGTGACTGATATCCACCACACGATCCGTGATGCCGTGGTGCTGACGCTGGAGCCGGAAAACCCCGACGCCTTTGCCTTTACCCAGGGCCAGTACCTGACCTTCAAGCAGGATTTCGACGGCACCGAACTGCGCCGCAACTATTCGATCTGCGCCGGTCTGGACGACGGCAAGTTGCAGGTGGGGATCAAGAAGGTGGATGGCGGTGCCTTTTCCACCTTTGCCAATGAGACTCTCAAGGTCGGCGATACGCTGCATGTCATGCCGCCGCAGGGCAAGTTTTTCACTGCGTTAGAGCCTGATCGCGCCAAGAATTACCTCGGCTTTGCCGGTGGGTCCGGCATCACGCCGGTCTTGTCGATCCTCAAGACCGTGCTGAAACGTGAACCGAAATCCACCTTCACGCTGGTCTATGCCAACCGCGCGGTGAACACGATCATGTTCCGCGAGGAGCTGGAAGACCTCAAGAACCGTTACATGGGGCGGTTGACCATCATCCACATGCTGGAATCCGGGCAGGACATCGACCTGTTCACCGGCCGCGTGGATCAGGAAAAATGCACACGCCTATTCAAGCAATGGATCGACGTTGACAGCATCGACACCGCCTTCATCTGCGGCCCCGAACCGATGATGCTGGCCATTGCCGACAGCCTGAAAGGCCACGGGTTAGAGCATGATCAGATCAAGTTCGAACTGTTCAGCGAAAGCCAGCAGGGCCAGCTTGCCAAAAAGGAGATGGCCAAGCGCAGCGAGGGTCAGAAGGGCACCGAGATCACCGTGATCATCGAAGGGGCCGAGCGCAGCTTTACCATGCAGAAGGGTCAATCCGTGCTGGAAGCCGCGCTGGAGAACGGGCAGGATGCGCCGTTTTCCTGCAAGGCCGGTGTCTGTTCCACCTGCATGGGCAAGGTCCTTGAAGGCGAGGTCGAGATGATCAGCAACCACGCGCTTGAGGATTATGAGGTGGAGCGCGGTTATGTGCTGACCTGCCAGTCCTACCCGCTGAGCGACAAGCTCGTCATCGACTATGACACACATTAAGGAGCCGATATGCTCGACGTTTCCAGTTACGCCGCCGGACAATGGATCGTACCGGGGGCCGGCGCCCGCACCATCGCCAGCGCCATCACCGGCGATGTGATCGCCCATGCCGGAAACGACGCGCTGGATGTGCAGGCCATGCTGTCCTACGCCCGCGACATCGGCGGGCCCGCGCTGCGCAAGATGACGTTCCATGACCGCGCGCGGATGCTGAAGGCACTGGCGGGCTATCTGAACGACGGCAAGCAGGCGCTCTACGACCTCAGCTACGACACCGGCGCCACGCTGTCGGATCACAGGATCGACGTGGATGGCGGGATTGGCACGATGATGGTCTTTGCCGCCAAGGGGCGGCGCGAGATGCCGGATGCGCAGGTCTATCTGGACGGTCCGCCCGAACAACTGGGGCGCGGCGGGCAGTTCTTTGGCCGCCATATCTGCACACCGTTGCAGGGTGTCGCGGTGCATATCAACGCCTTCAACTTCCCGGTCTGGGGGATGCTGGAGAAGCTGGCGCCGACCCTGCTGGCCGGGGTGCCCGCCATCGTGAAGCCCGCCACCGCCACCTGCTATGTGACAGAGGCCTGCGTGCGCATGATGCTGGACAGCGGCCTGCTGCCAAAGGGGGCCTTGCAACTGGTCACTGGCGGTCTTGGCGACATGCTGGATCATCTCGACTGCCAGGATGCGGTCGCCTTTACCGGATCCGCCGACACCGCGCTCAAGCTGCGCGGCAATCCCCGGCTGATGCAGAATTCCGTGCGCTTCGCCTCGGAACAGGACAGCCTGAACGCCAGCGTCCTGGGCCCCGATGCCACACCCGGCACGCCGGAATTCGATCTCTTCGTCAAGGAAGTGCAGCGCGAGATGACCGCGAAGGCGGGTCAGAAATGCACGGCGATCCGGCGCATCATGGTCCCGAATGCCTTGATAGAGCCTGTTATCGCGGCCATCAGCGAAAGACTGGGCAAGATCGCCATCGGGGATCCCCGGCTTGACTCCACCGGTATGGGCGCGCTGGTTTCCGCCAGCCAGAAACGCGATGTGCTGGAAAAAGCCGCCACCATCGGCGCAGAGGCCGAGCGCGTGTTTGGCAACCCCGACGACTTCGCGGTCGAAGGCGCAGACCGGGACAAGGGCGCATTCCTGCCGCCCATGTTGTTCCACTGCGCCGATCCCGACAGCGCGGTCAGGGTGCATGACACCGAAGCCTTCGGCCCGGTTTCGACAATCATGCCTTACCGCGATCTGCCCCATGCGGTCCAGCTTCTGAACAAGGGCAAGGGATCGCTTGTTGCATCCGTCATCACCAATGACGGCGATGTCGCGCGCGAGATCACGCTGGGGGCCGCTGCCTTCCACGGGCGGCTCTACTTCAACAACCGCGCTTCGATGAAAGAGGCGACCGGTCACGGCGCACCCCTGCCCCACATGGTTCACGGCGGCCCCGGCCGCGCAGGCGGTGGCGAAGAGCTGGGCGGCATCCGTGGCGTCATGCATTACATGCAGCGTACCGCCGTGCAGGGCAGCCCCGACATCCTGACCGCCATCGGTCAGCAATGGGTGCCCGGAGCGACTGAGATTTCGGACCGGGCCCATCCCTTCACCAGGACATTTGATCAGCTTGATCTGGGCGAGACCTTCAATTCGCCTGCCCGCACCGTGACACTGGACGATATCGAGACATTTGCCCATTTCACCGGCGATACCTTCTATGCCCATATGGACGACGAAGCCGCCAGGGCGAACCCTTTCTTTCCGGGCCGCGTGGCACATGGCTACCTGTTGCTCAGCTTTGCCGCGGGGCTGTTCGTTCAGCCCGATCCGGGGCCGGTTCTGGCCAACACCGGTCTGGACAACCTGCGTTTCATGGAACCCGTGGCGGCAGGCGACAGCATCAAGGTGCGCCTGAGTGTCAAGCACAAGACACCGCGCAACGACGACTATGGAGAGGTGCGCTGGCATGTTACCCTCACCAATCAAAACGACAAACCCGTTGCCGAATATGAACTGCTGACCATGAATGCGTACTGAGAATTTCATCACGCTGACGGCCCCCCTGCGCGCCGTTGGCGGCGGGCGGGTGTGGTCCCTGATGATCAGTCTCTTCGGTGATCTGGCGCAGGAGCAGGGAACCGCCATCGACGGTCCGGTGCTGTCCGCGATGATGACCCTGCTTGAGGTCAAGCCCGAAGCCGCCCGCGTTGCCCTGCATCGGTTGCGCAACGATGGTTGGGTGAGTTCCGACAAGGTCGGGCGCATCAGCCGCCACAGCCTGACCGAAAAAGGACGTGCGGAAAGCGCGGCGGCCACCCCGCGCATCTATTCCACTCCCGACGACGGATCCGGCGGCTGGCAACTGGTCCTGCTGGAAACGGCCGAGGATCAGACCGTTGCGCGCATGGGCCACCTGGGCTTTACCCCGCTCGCGCCGCGCCTTTTCGTGGGGCCTGCCGATGCAGTCTCGCCCCCCGGCGCGCTGAGCCTTCCTGGCACCACCGCACCGGACTGGCTGCGCGCGCAGCTTCACGCAGAGCCGCTGGTCACCGCCTATGCCAATCTGGCCCGAACCCTGAAAAAGCTGGCAGCAGACCTGCCGGAAAGCGACACGATGACCCCGTTGCAGATTGCCGTGCTCAGGGGATTGATCGTGCACAACTGGCGGCGCCTGGTCCTGAAAAACCCGCCACTGCCCCTGATTCTGACGGACCCCGACGGACCGGCACGGCAATCTCATCTGATGGTCGCCGATCTTCTGGCCCGTTTCCCCCGCCCGTCCCTGCGTGATCTGACCACCTGATCCGCCACCAGCAGGCCGGAACGCAACGCGCTTTCCCCAGAAGCGCAGGCAGGATATAGCGTCTGCATGACAAACACACTCCATCAGAACGATCTGCCTGATGACCTGGATCTTGGACCGGTTGTCGCCATCGACTGCGAGACAATGGGCCTGAACCCGCACCGCGACAGGCTCTGCGTGGTGCAGCTTTCTGCAGGGGACGGCAACGCCCACCTGGTCCAGATTACCAAAGGGCAGACCGAGGCACCGAACCTCTGCAAACTCCTGCAAGACCCTGAGGTGCTGAAGCTGTTTCATTTTGGCCGTTTCGACATTGCCGCCATGATGAATGCCTTTGGCGTCCTGACGGCGCCGGTCTATTGCACCAAGATCGCCAGCCGTCTTGTGCGCACCTACACCGACCGGCACGGGCTGGCAAAACTGCTTCAGGAGCTGCTGGGCATCGACATTTCCAAGCAACAGCAATCCAGCGACTGGGGCGCTGCCAAACTGACCAACGCGCAGCTTGACTATGCCGCATCCGACGTCCTGTACCTGCATCAGCTGCGTGACCGGCTGGATGAGATGCTGGAACGTGAGGGCCGGATGGATATTGCGCAGGCCTGCTTTGATTTTCTGCCCTCGCGCGCAAAGCTCGATCTGCAGGGCTGGCCAGACACGGACATCTTTGCACACATATGACAACACCCTTTCTGGATACCGCACGCCGGGTGATCCGCGCCGAATCCGCCGCGCTTGAAACCCTCGCCGACAGCCTCGATGACCGTTTTCGCGTCGCCATCGACATGATGCGCGCCTGCAAGGGCCGCGTGATTGTCACCGGCATCGGAAAATCCGGCCATATCGCCAAGAAGATCGCGGCGACCCTGGCCAGCACCGGCACGCCAGCCCAATTCGTCCACCCGGCCGAGGCCAGCCATGGCGACCTGGGCATGATCACTGCCGCTGACGTCGTGCTCGCGATCTCGAACTCCGGCGAAGCGCCGGAGCTTGGCAACCTCATTGCCTATTCGCGGCGCTTCGACATTCCGCTGATCGGCATGACCAGCCGCCCCGAGAGCGCATTGGGCAGCCAGTCGGACGTGATACTGGCATTGCCGCAACTGGGCGAAGCCTGTGGCACCGGGGCGGTGCCGACGATTTCCACGACCATGACACTGGCACTGGGCGATGCGCTGGCGGTCGCCCTGATGGAAAACCGCGCCTTCACCGCCGAACATTTCCGCAACTTTCATCCCGGCGGCAAACTGGGCGCACAGTTCAGCCGGGTGCGGGACCTCATGCACAGCGGTGACGCCCTGCCGCTGGTACATGAAGACGTGGATATGTCCCGCGCATTGGCAGAGATCGGCAGCAAGGCCTTTGGCGTCACCGGCGTTTCCGACGACGAGGGGCGGATCATCGGCATCATCACAACAGGGGACCTGGGCCGCCACATGGAAGGGATGATGGCACTGAAAGCCCGCGACGTCATGACACGCAATCCCATCACCGTCGGTCCGGACGACCTGGCCGAACGCGCCGTCGGCATCATGAACGCCCGCAAGATCACCTGCCTGCTGGTGGTGGAGCCGGCCGCGCCGGACATCCTCATCGGCCTGCTGCACATCCACGACTGCCTGCGCGTCGGGCTGGGTTGAACACCATGCAGGCCGACCGCCATTCGCGCATGGTATCCTTGCTCAAGGTGCTGTTTCCGCTTCTGGCACTGGCGCTGTTGTCGACCCTCTTCCTGCTGTCCCGCGTCATCGACCCGGAAACGGCGATACCCTTTGCCGACAAGGAAATTCAGGATCGCCTGCGCGACCAGCAGGTGACCGGCCCCTTCTTTTCCGGTGCCACCGCCAACGGCGATCTGATTTCCTTTTCCGCGGAAAAGCTGACCACCCCGCAGAACGAGGTCGGCGCGAACCGTGCCGAGGATGTGCGGGTGGTCATGGATCTGCACGGCGGCACCACCCTGACGCTTCAGGCCAATGTCGCCCATTTCGAAATGCCCAAAGACCGTGCTGATCTTGAGGGCAACGTGGTGATCGAAACCTCCAACAACTACATGATTGAAAGTGACCGGCTGACCACCCAGATGACCAATCTGGATGTCAGGTCCCCCGGGCCGGTCCAGGCACAAACCCCGATAGGCACTCTCAATGCGGGAAGCATGGTCATCAGTACCTCAAACGAGGGAGAAGCCACCCAATTGATTTTCAAAAACGGCGTGAAACTGATATACGACCCCAAACTGGTAGAAGAGTGACCCACGTGAACCATCTAAGATCCCTGTTGCTGCCCGTCTTTCTGATCGTGTTTGCCGGGCCGCTTCTGGCACAGGGGGCCAGCGTCGCCTTTGGCACCATCCGACAGGACACCAAACAACCGGTGGAAGTGACCGCCGACAACCTCTCCGTGGATCAGGAGACCGGGACCGCGATCTTTACCGGGAACGTGATGATCGGTCAGGGCGATCTGCGCCTGTCCGCCGCCCGCGTCCTGGTGGTCTACCGCAATCAGAACAAGGGCATTGCGCGGCTGGAAGCGACTGGCGGCGTCACGCTGGTATCCGGCCCGGACGCCGCTGAATCGGAGCGGGCGGATTACAACATCGACACCGGCACCATCGTGATGACGGGCAACGTGCTGCTGGCACAGGGCCCCAGCGCGCTTTCCGCCGACAAGATGAGCGTTCGGCTTTCGGACGGCACCGCACAGATGTCCGGCCGGGTGCGCACCATCCTGCAGACAGGTAGCGACAACTGATGGCATCCCCTGACCTGAAGGTCGCGGAAGGCAGTTCCGGCCTTAAGATAGATCACCTGCGCAAATCCTACCGGAAAAAGACGGTGATCCGGGATTTCTCGATGCACCTGAACCGGGGCGAAGTTGTTGCCCTGCTGGGGCCGAATGGTTCGGGCAAGACCACGACATTCTACGCCGTTGCCGGGCTGGTCACACCCGAAGGCGGCAGTGTCACCGTGGATGGCAAGGACGTGACCCTGCTGCCCATGTACCGTCGCGCGCAGCTTGGCATCGGTTACCTGCCGCAGGAGATGAGCATCTTTCGCGGCCTCAGCGTGCAGGACAACATCGCCGCGATTCTCGACATCGCCGTGCCGCACCGTCACAAGCGGCGCGAACGGCTTGAGGAACTGCTGTCGGAGTTCTCCATCGAGCACCTGCGCCGCGCGCCGGCATTGGCCCTGTCGGGCGGGGAACGCCGCCGGGTCGAGATTGCCCGCTGCCTGGCCGCAAACCCCAAGTACCTTCTGCTTGATGAACCTTTTGCCGGGGTTGATCCGATTTCCGTCGGCGACATCCGGTTGCTGGTCGCGGATCTGAAAACACGGGGCATCGGCGTTCTGATCACCGACCATAACGTCCGGGAAACGCTCGAAATCGTGGACCGTGCCTATATTCTGCACGAAGGCAAGGTGCTGATGTCCGGCAGCCCCGACGAGGTGGTGCAGAACGAAAACGTGCGACGTGTTTATCTTGGCGAGAATTTTCGGATTTCCTAAAATTTCGCAAACTTCAGGCAGCGATATTCGGCTGGCGCAGATGGGATCACCATTGACTTTGCAGCGCATTCTTGGCCTCATGAAGACATGGCAACACTGCGTTCCTGTTTGAGACTGCACCGGCCTTCACGCCAAGGCACGGTCAAGAACTACCTGGACGCACGGCCATTTTTCCGCATTTGAACATCATCTTGCCCCACTCTGGTGGTCCGCTTGGCGTTGTTCAAACAAGAGATAACAAGGAGAACCTATGCGGTACCAAATCAGCGGCAAACAGATCGACATCGGCGAAGCATTACAAACCCACGTTCAGGAGGAATTGGGCGCGGCGGTCGGGAAATATGCACAACGTCCGACGGACGCACAGGTCATTTTTTCAAAGTCGGGACACGAGTTTGTCTGTGAGGCGACCGTCCACCTTTCCACCGGGCTGACCGCATCGGCCAAGGCGCACAGCACCGAAATCTATGGCGCCTTCGATGCCTGCAGCGAAAAGATGGAAAAGCAGCTGCGCCGCTACAAACGCCGCCTGAAAGATCACCACCAAGACCGTGCCGTACCGGTTGAACTCTTCGGTGCCTCCTCGTATATCCTTGCCTCTACAAGCGATTCTGACGCGCAGGAACCCGATACCCTCCAACCCATGATCATCGCGGAAATGCAGACCAAGATCGCAACCTTGTCTGTCGGCGAAGCTGTCATGCAGATGGAACTCGCGGGGGCGCCAGTGTTGGTGTTTCGCAAAGAGGGCAAAGAGGGACTGAACGTCGTGTATCGCCGCGAAGATGGCAACATCGGCTGGATTGATCCCTGAAAAAGGTGCTCGGGGTAACCCGTTCAAGAGAGCAGGACAAACCGAATGGAACTTGCAAAACTACTCAAGCCGGAAGCGGTTAAAGTCGTTAACGCTGCCTCCAGCAAGAAGCGGCTGATGCAGGATCTCGGCGACCTGGTTGAATCTGTCTATGGCTTCAAATCAGGCATTGTCGTTGATGCCCTGATGGCAAGAGAAGCTCTGGGACCAACGGGTGTGGGCCACGGTGTGGCCCTGCCCCATGCCCGGCTTGACGGATTGGAATCGGTGGTGGGCGCATTCATCCTTCTGGATCGGCCTGTCGATTTCTCATCCGTTGACCGGCAGCCGGTGGACATCGCCTTTGCACTCTTTGCCCCCGAAGAAGCGGGCGTCGAGCACCTCAAGGCGCTTGCTCTGGTGTCGCGCACCCTTCGCAACCAGACGATATGCAGCAAACTGCGCGCGAACCCGGACCCCGCAACGCTATACACCATCCTGATCGAAGAACCCTCGGTTCAGGCCGCCTGACCGCCCGCTATCTCCAGGCGGAAAAGCCGAAGGTTATATAGTCGCGCTGATAGGCCTGCGCGCCAAGTTTTTCAATTTCATCGTCATAGATCGCATCCAGCGTGAACGGCTGATCGGCATCCGGCAAGGGTGGCGGCGGCGCGTCTGCAATCCCGACCGAAGCCGCCAGCGCAGCCAGGTCCTGCACCATGTCCTCTTCGCGGATGATCCGGTCAGGCAGGCACAGCTCCCCGAATCCCTGGATCGCCTGTGCCTGCGAGCACCACGCCGCATCCACCCGAATGGCCGTCTGACCCGCGAGGTTCCCCTTGAGCCAGACCAGAAAGGCCGCAAAGGCAGCGCGGTGTTCCGCAAGGCCATAGCCTGCATCCGGCCCCTCGGCGGGCAGCGGCATGTTATAGCGGCGCATCATGGTCTTGCGCAGCTGCACAAAACTGCCCTTCTCCGTCGTCAGAATGTGACGACAGAAGGCATCATGCGCCCGTGCCAGCGGGTGCCGTATCACGGTAAAGCTGCGGTGGCCGGGATGATCGCGCTTCCATTCACGCAGCTCTTTCTGCGTCATCTTGGAGCGGAGCGCGCCCCGCCCGACACCGTCCAATGCCGCCAGCCACTGCAAGATCTCCACCCGCGGTGCAGAGCGCAGAGGCAGATACAGCAGCGGCGCCTGCGCGGCGGCAAAATAGGACGGCACATTGGGCCCCCGCCGCGGTTCGAAATTCGGAGTACGGGTCAGATCGAAACGGTCGAGCCGGGACAGCGCCGCCGTCATCTCGTCGTAGTTGCGGACCTTCGCCGAGATCGGGCTCGGGTTTTGCTTTTTCAGATTGCTGTCCAGCGCGTCCAGCGTCTCATCCACCCCCAGGTAGCGCGCCAGCCCGTTCATCACCCCGACGCTTTGCAGATCGTCATAGGCGACATAGAAAGCCGTCTGCCCGCTGACCTGCAGCCTGTTCAGCAAAGTCACCTGAAACGCCTGCAACGCCTCAAGATGCGCCTCGAATTCGCGCGCGTCAAAGACCGCCTGCGCCGTCTTCTGCGCCTTGACGTCGGTCAGCTTCCACTGCCCTGTCTCCTGCGCAATCTTCCAGCTGACATAGCTGTCCACCGGGTTGCGGGTCAGGATGATCTTGGCGCATTTCGGATCGTCCATGATCGCATCGAAAACGCGTGGATCATGATCGTGGAAATACCGGAAACCGCTGAGCCGCGCCGTGTTTCCGCGCATGGCTTTCAACAGCAGATGCGGATCCCGGTCGCGGGTTTTCTGATCAATCCCCAGGATCGGTTCATTGTGCGGGTAGCCCAGAAAATGCGGGTTGAACGCCTCCCCATGACAGGAGATACCGCCAAAGGCATTCAGGTTGGTTTCCAGAAAATTCGACCCCGTGCGCATCTCTGCAAACACGACAAAGCTGTGGAATTTCTCGGCCATGTCTTACTGTACCAGATAGGGTTTGCGCTGGGTTTTCTGATTTGACGCGACACCGCGCTCGGCCGGAAAATCGCCCATCAGATAGGGGTGCATCCCCTGGTTCTTCAGGTTTTGCAGGAACTGGCCGAAACCACTCAGATCAACCATCTTGGGGGCTTCGGACAGGCGGCGCAATTTGGTGCGCCCGATCTCATCCAGTATCCCCTGCAAAGGCTCCATCGGTGCCTCGATGAATTCCGCCATGGTCCAGATGCGCACGCGGGCCTTGGAATAGGGCGACCGCAGGATATCCATATGTTCGCTTTCGACCTTTTGCAGATGCGCGGCAATTGTGCGGATCTTTGCAAAATCCAGGTTGGACCGGAACAACGGCACCGCCCAGGCCCCGGTGATAACGGAAACCTGCGCGTTCGGGTCCTTTGCCACCCGCCAGTTGATATCCTGGTTGTCTGCCGGGCCGAATTGGAAACACTGCCGCTCACCCCGGGTGTTCCAGATCAGATTGGTCAGGAACGCCTTGCTGTTGTAATCGCGCAGCGTCGCGGATTGCGACAAGGCCCCGTTGATGGCTGTCTGCCCGTCCGCGTAATGCACACCATCCGCGGCAAACAGATGGCCATGCACCCGCGCGCCGGTTGCCTTGGCCAGCCAGGGTTCGAAATTCTCGAACAATTCGGCAAAGCCCTGGAACATCGAATAAGGTGCCGCCGTGACACCGTTTTCCCAGTCTTCGTTGGGAAAGCGGCTTTGCATATACAGACCCGACCGCCCGCGCGTCCGCCGCTCCACCGCCTTGGAGAAGATCCTGTCGATCTTGCCGGGGTTCGGCTCCGTCTTTTTCATGGCACCCGCAACATCGGTCAGAAATGCCTCGTACAGGCGGTCGGCATAGGGCCAGATCTTGCGCGCGACAAAGCAGTCTGACCGCCGCAGCAATTGCAGGTGGTCGTCGTAGAAAATATGCGGCTTACCCTGAAAATCGAACTTGGACAGCGTCAGGGAACGGCTTTCGATCTTCTCGGAATACAGCCGTGAAAGCGTTTGGAAATAGGATTCGTCCGGAATCCAGACATGTCTGAAGAACCGGTCGTATGCGGGTCTTTCCGGGTCCTGCAGGATCGCGGACAGCGTGCGGCGTGACAGGCACCACCATTGCGAGCCCATATGCGGCACGATCCCATGCGGCATCTTGCGTTTGAGCCCGAGAAAGCGCTGTACCGCCACCGCCTTGTCAAAGAAATAGCGCCGCTTTTTCCAGGAGAACGGAAAATGCATGGTAAACCGCTCTTCGTCCAGCCCGCCCACGGTCCAGGGCACATCGGCTGTTGTCGCGCTTTCGATGAAATCGGTGTTGGGGCGTTCGTCCAGATAATCAATCAGCTCCTGCACCGGACGCAGCGGCAGACAGGACCCGGACGCCAGGTAGACATGTTTGATCTCCGGATAGCTGGCCAGCAGCTGTTCCGACGCGCTTTGCGATGCGGCGACAATGCCCCAGGTGCCCCATTCGCACCGGTAGCGGGTGCTGAAGGAGACATCCTTCCGGTCAGCCATCGCATTGACAAAGGCATCATAGGTCCGCCGCGGAACGCCCTTGTCGACATGGATCACAACGGGGCAGCCTGCCGCCGACCAGTGGCGCGCCACCTGCTCGGCCCGGCCCAGTGCGGTATGCACCAACATGACAATCCCGACCGTCATGCCCAGTTTCCCTTCGACATCAGGCCGAGAATCTCAAGCTGTCGCCAGTTGATGTAACGTTCTGACCATTTGCACCAAAGCTGCGGGTCGTGCTTCAGCCGGTCGGCATAGGCCTTGTATTCGACGGAACCGGCATAGTGCTGCGACCGCTCCAGCTCCTCGGCGGCCTTGGCACCGAAAGTGTCAATGAACTTGGCATGCAGCAACACGCCCGATGCCTTTTCACCACCCCATTCGTCATAGACCTGGTTCAGCCCGCGCGGCAGCAGCATGTGGGTGGAGCTGACATAGGTATAGCGTTTGTCCCATTTCACCAATGGCACCTTGTTCAGGGCTGGTGCCTTTGCCGGCGCGTCGGGGAAGAAGACACGCGCACGCGGCCCCCCCTGAATCCACAGGTTGGTGAACAGGTGATTGCGCGAAATGGTGTAATTGCCGCTGTCGAACCAGGTGGCAATCTCGATCGGGTTCTGACCCGCCTGATAGGGCTGCTCGTCCAGCCGCCCCTTGGGGTACATATCCAGCAACATCGCAGAGAACGACTTGATCGAAGAGGCATCCAGCCAGTCCGTCAGGGCCCGCAGCGGGCGGGTATCGCAGAACGGATAGACCAGGAATTCATCGGGATCGACGGTCAGCGCCCAATGCCCATGGGCGTATTTGCGGGCCAGCCAGTTCAGCCAATCCACACCGAAACGGGCGCGTTTGTAGCTTGCCGTCGTGCTCCACACCGAAACATCCGGCTGATCCGCAAGATAGTCGAGGGATCCATCGGTGCTGTCATTGTCGACAAAGAAGAAATGGCCGATGCCCATTTCCCGGTAGTAATCCAGAAAATAGGGCAGCCGGATACCTTCGTTCCGCTGGGTGCAGAACAACAGCAGATCGTCGGGCCGGATTTGTCCGGTCCGATTTGCGACCCGCTTGAGTTCGCGACGTTTGCGCAGGGCACGGACACGCCATCGCTTCCGCTGCACCCTCAGCCAATATGACTGCAAAACACCCAATAACCGCCCTCTACCTTGCCGATATGGCCGCGTTTCTAGGCGCTACCATCTCTAACTTAACACGGTCTTGAAGTGTTTGTCCCAATCAGGGCCAACAAACGAAATCTTCCTTCCCGCGCCTACCGGCATCTCTGCCCACTGGTTAAGCATATCCAGCCACAAATACCGATCCGAAACCGACGCGTAAACGGCATTCTCCCCCAAAAATTCGCGTAATACCTCCAGATCGTTGCATAAAACCCGCGATCCGAGCTGTACCGCCTCCAGTGGCGGCAGACCAAAACCTTCCGCAAGACTTGGAAACAGCGCGCCCGCAGACCCCTGAACAAGGGCTGCAAGCGCCTTGTCTTCCAGGCCGGGCAGCTCCCGAACCGGGTGGCCCATGGGCAGGGCATCAAGGCGCGCGAACAAGGCCTCGTTGTTCCAGCCCCTGCTGCCACACAGCAGCAGCGGCGGCGCGGCGGGGCCCAATTCCTCCCACAGGTCGAGCAGGAATGCATGGTTCTTGCGCGGCTCCAACGTGCCGACAGTCACGAAATAGGGTCCCTCGGGCGGCAATCCCGCCGGCAGCGCCGTTACATCCGGGCGCGGCAGATCCGTGCCAAGGTAGGCCACAACCCCCGGCGGCACCCGCCCCATCGCGTCAAGATACCTTTCCGTCCGGTCCCGGGTGTCGTTTGAATTATAGATGATCCTGTCGGCCCGCGCGCTGACCCGGCGCAGCTTGGCCTCAAAGGTTTTCACACTACCCGCGCGCTGGAATGCAGGATATTCCAGCGGAATCACGTCATGAATCAGCACATGGACAGTACCGCCCGCGGCTTTGACGGCCTCCAGGACGCGCTCCGTCAGATTGCTGTGCCCGGTGTTGAAATAGTCAAAACCCCCAGGAAAATGCCGCCGCAACATGCCCGGCAGGGCCGACCGCCAGGACCGCGCCAGGGCAAGCCGCCGCAGATCGCTTTCCGCCCGCCGGACCGCATCCGGCCGCGACCGACCCAGCCGGGACAGGATACCGCTGCGGCCCCAGGGCCTGCGCCCTTCCAGCCGGGCGAGGAAACCTTCCAGCCCCTCCCGGTCCAGCAGTACATAGCCCAGCGCGGTGCGCGCCAGACCGAAACAGGGAGAGTCTTCTTGCAGGAAACGGCGCAGATACGCCTGTTCGACACGGTCCACACCCGTCGCGACCCGGCCTGCCCGCCGCAATGAGCGGGTCAGGTCCAGCAGCCGCACAGGGGCAGTATTATGTATCGTAATGGCCAGTTTGGTGCCATCTCCACGCGTCGGTGATCATTTGCCTGAGCGTGGACCGATGCGGTTTCCAGCCCAGTTCCGTCTCTGCCCGCTGTGAACCTGACACCAGCTTGGTGCAATCCCCCGCACGGCGCGGCCCTTCGACATGGGGCACCTCGTGGTTGGTCACCTCGCGGCTGTGGGTCAGCACCTCACGCACCGAAAACCCCGACCCGGTGCCAAGGTTGAACACCCGGCTGCCTTTGCCATCTTCGAGCCATTTCAGACCCAGAACATGCGCATCGACCAGATCGCAGACATGCACATAGTCGCGGATGCAGGTGCCATCGGGCGTATCGTAATCGGTGCCATGGATCGTCAACGCATCGCGCTTGCCCGCAATCGCATCCAGCATCAGCGGCACCAGATGCGTCTCCGGCCGGTGGAATTCCCCGACTTCGCCATCCGGGTCCGCCCCGGCCACGTTGAAATAGCGAAAGATCACATGGCGCAGACCATCGGAAGCTTCGAAATCGCGCAGAATATCCTCGATCGCACGTTTCGACGCGCCATAGGCGTTCAGCGGGTATTGGGCCGAATTTTCATCCAGCACCACATTGTCCTGATCGCCATAGGTGGCGCAGGTCGAGGAGAATACAAAATCCTTGCAGCCCGCCGCCACTGCCGCCTCGATCAAGGTCAGCGATCCCGAGACATTGTTGCGCCAGTATCTGCCGGGCTGGGCCATCGCCTCGCCCACCTGGCTCAGCGCCGCGAAATGCATCACCGCAACCGGCGCATATGTCGCAAACACCGCGTCCAGACGCGCCCGGTCCAGCAGATCGCCCCGTTCGAACGGGCCGAACTTGACCGCATCCTGCCAGCCGGTTTCGAGGTTGTCATAGGTAACGGGCGTATATCCCGCATCCCGCAGCGCCTTGCAGGCATGCGACCCGATATAGCCCGCACCGCCTGTCACCAGAACATTGCTCATGTCTTTCCTTTCCGGTGCGGCTATTGCGCGGCCTTGTCCACCTGCATGATGCTGCTGAGGTAGGAATGCAGATCGTCGCGCAGCTCTTCACGGGCAAGGCCAAAGGCGACGGTCGCCTGCAGGAACCCTGATTTGGAGCCGCAATCGAACCGCTGACCCCGGAAACGATAGCCGTAAACCGCATTGCCCTGCTCAATGTCGCGGGCAATCGCATCTGTCAGTTGAATTTCGCCACCGGACCCGGATTTCAACTGGTTCAGATTGCGCAGCACCGATGGCTCAAGGATATAGCGCCCGATCACCGCGAGGTTGGAGGGCGAATCCTCCGCCTTGGGCTTCTCCACCATGCCCTTGACCTTGACCATGTGGCCCATGTCTTCGGATACATCGAGCATCCCGTAAGACGACGCGCGCTCCGGCTCCACCTCCATCGCGGCGACCATGTTGCCGCCGGTTTCCGCATAGGCTTCGACCATCTGCTGCAGGCAGGGCTTTTCCGCCGCGATCACGTCATCGGGCAACATCACCGCAAAGGGCTCGTTCCCGATCAGCCGCCGCGCGCACCACACCGCATGACCCAGCCCCAACGCCTTGTGCTGGCGGATATATGCAATCGCGCCGCTTTCCATGTTGGTGTCCTGAAGGGCCTGCAACAGGTCTTCCTTGCCCTTCTTGCGCAGCTCCTGTTCCAGCTGCGGCGCGTGGTCAAAGTAATCCTCCAGCGCACCCTTGCCACGGGATGTGACAAAGATGAATTCCTTGATCCCGGCGGCCCGCGCCTCGTCGATGGCATATTGCACCAGCGGCCGGTCCACGAGGGTCATGATTTCCTTTGGTACCGATTTGGTTGCCGGCAAGAACCGGGTTCCGAGGCCCGCGACGGGGAAAATTGCTTTTGTGACCTTTTTACGCATCTTGATCCTA
>NZ_JAPWGV010000059.1:0-5284 GCF_027213915.1 Sulfitobacter sp. G21635-S1 | reverse complement strand
TGCATGAGGAAATTACATTTTCAAGTCCTTTTCGTTCAGTGCAACGCTGGTTTGGCTCCTCAAATATGCTCACTCCAGTGGCATCGACTTGCATACGGTGGGCGTGCTGCCCGAACCAAATTTCCGTTCACGTTCCCGGAATGGAGCCGCCTTGGTTGGGACCAAACTTCTACAGGGTTTGTGAAGACCATCAATCTTCTCGGTCACTCAACCATCCGGCGTTGCGCGTTGTTCTGAAGTTTCAGTATCCCGTATTACACCTCCGCCTTCAGAACCGCGCCAGACGGGACAAGTCCCGTTTCCAGATATCGCCACAAGGCCACGATGAGCTTGCGGGCAAGAGCCACAATGGCGACTTTCTTTCTCACTCCCGGGCGTTCAGCAGTGTATTTTCTGAACCAGCGCGCGAGTGCGCTTTGTGGCTGATACCGCAGCCAGCACCACGCCAGTTCGATCCCGAGGGTGCGCGCCGGTCGGTTTCCGGCTTTGCTGATACCCTGGCTTCGTTCCACGTCACCGCTGGAATAGGGGCTGGGCGTCAGACCAAGATAGGAAGACAGGTGCCGCCTGTTCTTGAACTCTCGCCCGAATACCTCTGCGGACAAGAGCATCGCACTGTGTCGTCCAACACCGCGAAGCCCTTCGAGCAGCACTGCCTTTTCGTGCTCGGGGAACTGTTCAGATTCAGCTGCAAGAGCTTCGTCGCGTTCCTCGGCCAGAGTCTTGATCATTTTGTTCGTCAGTTCCAAGCGTTCGAAAGATCGCACGATCTCGCGCATGAGCTGATCGGGGAAAGGGCGGCCATCGGCAGTTTCGAGGCCCTCCAGTTTCTTGCGCCATGTGACCATCGCTGGATTGATATGCCGGACGCCTTGCAGGGCGAGAAGGGCACGAATGCGATTGATGTGGCCAGTTCGTTCGCTCATCAGCCTCTTGCGCTCTCGGTGGAAGCGTTTGGCGTCTTCTTCAGCAACGGTCGGGACGCGCACAGTGCGGAATGCCTTTCGATCACCGGAACAGTAGTTCTTCAGCAGAACGACCATGCCTTCGGCGTCGACGCGATCCGTTTTGACCCGGCGCGCTTTGCGGTTCACGAGAAAGCTGGTCGGATCCACAACCAAGGTCTCGATCCCTTCGTTGGACAGCAGCCTCTGCAGCCAGAAACCATCGTATCCAGTTTCAAAGCAAACGATCGGCCGCTGATCAGGCCCGCAAAGCTCACTCGCCTCCGCAACGGTCGCTCGAACCACATCAATCAGTCCTGCCGTATCAAACCCATCCAAACGCACGGATTTAATCTTGGCCAAGTGCGGCGCATCAAGCGCCACAAGCCATTTCGATTTGCTCAGATCAATGGCGACAAAGCAGGTCGCCGCAATAGTTGGCGTCATCATCTTGAAAATCTCCCGTTTTGTGAATCTGCGCCCAACCTATCCGGTTCGCGCAACCTCCTGCATGGAAACTTGTATGAAGCGGATTCCGATTTCCGCTACGGGGCCGAAGCCCCGGACAATCCTGCCACGACCATGCGTGTGCTGACCATCATGCTTGCGCGCGACTGGTAGAAGGGAAGGGGACTCCTCCCCCTGACATCTCAGACGATGAAGGCCCGCTGCCCCCAAAAAGGCAAAGCGGGCCCTCTGTCGTTGTGATCCCCGAGGCCGGGGATTGGTCACGCGCGTGAAGGCGCGGGCCACACCTCACCCACCCGGAAGGATATCCCATGACCACAAGCTTTGCTCCCCTTACCGTCGCCATCGGCGATCTGGTCCCGCATCCCGCCAATGTGCGCAGCAACGCGCCGGAAACCTACGACCCCGAGAACATCGCCCATCTGAAGTCCAGCATCGCCGTTCTGGGTCTCTTGCAGCCGCTCCTGGTCCAGAAACTCGACGGCAAATACGCCGTCCTCGCCGGTGGCCGCCGTCACGCTGCCCTGAAGGAGCTGATCGCCGACAAGACCACCAAGGTGTTCACCGCGAAAACCAAGGTCGACTGCCGCCTTGTGCCGGAAGACTGCGATGTTACCACGGCGCTGTCGCTTGCCGAGAACATCACCCAGGCGCCGATGAATGCCATCGACGAGTTCGAGGCTTTCGCCCGGATGATGGAGGTCGACGGCCAGACGCCCGAGACGATCGCCAAGACCTTCGGCACCACCGTTGCCGCCGTCAAAGGCCGGTTGCGCTATGGCCTGATCCACCCCGACATTCGCGCCGCGGCCCGGGGCAAGGTGATCACGCTCGACACGATGAAGGCCTTCGCCGAGCATCCGAGCCAGGAGGCGCAGCGCGAGGTCTTCGAGGCGCTCACGAAGGACGGCGGCTATCTGCAGGCCTACACCGTCCGGCAGGCGCTCAAATCACGCGGTGTGCAGGTCAGCGACGATATCGGAGCCTTCGTGCGCGCGGACTACGAGGCGCGTGGCGGTGCCGTCGCGGCTGATCTTCTGGAAGAGCATTCGGTGCTCGAGGATGCGGAGCTGGTCGAAACTATCCTGCTCGAGAAGCTCGGGGCCGCCGCCGAAGAGGCTCGCATAAAGCTGGGCTTTGCCTGGGCCGATGCAATGGTGCGCTATGATTACGCGACCATGGCCAACTATGGCCGCGTTTACCCAGGACCCGTCGAGCCGGATGAGACCGCCCAGAAGCGCCTGGATGAAATCACCGCCGAACTTGAGAAACTGCAACTCGAGATGGAAGATAAGGGGTTCGAGGAGGACGCCTACACGGCTCTTTACGACCGCGTGGACGCTCTGGAAGACGAAGCCCGCGATCTGCAGGAGGCCTACAGCGCCGAGGATCTCGCCCGTGCAGGCGTGATTGCGTCTTGGTCGAACGGGCAGATCACGCTCCATCTGGGCCTCGTCCGCCCGGAGGACATCGTGAAAGAAGAGGGCGCGCCCAGTTCCTCGACCAACACCACCGGAGAGGAGGCCCCCGACGCTGGTGAAATCACCTACCCGGCGTCGCTGGCCGAGGATCTCAAGACCGAGCGGGCCATGGCCCTTGGCGCCGCGATGGCGCTACATCCCGAGGCCACGCTCGATCTGACGCTCTTCAAGCTGGTCAGTGATGTTCTGGCCAGCGGCATGAGTGTCACGCAGGCGATCAAGATCGATGCCCGTAAGGAATACCGGACCCACGCCAAGATGGACGAGATCGACGAGACCTCGCTCGAGCAGGTCGCGGCGGCGCATGATGTACTTGACCTCTCGTGGCTCGATGACACCCGGTCCCCTGCCGATCAGTTCGCGGCGTTTCGCGAGCTCGATGCGGGCGAGAAGGCCAAGCTCGTCGCCTATGCCACGGCCAGCACCACGCAGTCCTGTTTTGCCCGGGACCGCCAGCGCGACAGCCTGATGCATGACTTCGAGATCGAGATCATGCCCGACATTCGCGCGCATTGGACGCCGAACGCGGCGCTCTTCAATCGCTTCAAGAAGGCCTGGCTCCTCAAAATCCTCGGCGAGGATCTGGGACTCGCCCAGGAGGCGGTCACGCTGGCCTCCTCGAGCAAGAAAGAGATCGTCGCCTTCTGCGACAAGCTCTTCGCCGAGCCCTTCGCCACGCTCACGGACGCGCAGCGCGCTGCCGTGGCCGCTTGGTGCCCGCCGATGATGCAGACTGCCGGTGTCGCCTGTGATGAGGCGGAACCCGCTGCGGAGACCCCCGAGCCTGACAGCGAGGTCGCGCAAGCGGCCTGAGCCACCACACGACCCGTGCAAGCCCTTCTGCCTGCGCGGGTCGACCCTCCCACACCCAACCGAAAGACATCCCCATGGCTATTCTCAAGTTCTCCGCCTCCGCCGTGGCGGCGCAGATCGCCCATGCGCGCGCCTGCAAGACCTTCCTTCCCAACTGGAACGGGCCCGTGGACAGGCCGGCCCTGATCCTCATCGTCGGCAATGGCGTGCATCTGCGCTCGAACGGTATCGATGGCACAACCACCCGCATCGTCACGACCGAGCAAGCCGATCCCTCCTTCGCTTTCGGCGACGGCATGAACCCGTTTCGGGATGCCGACTGGATGGCGCGGCGCCGCATGGCGTTTCGCGATCTGACCGGGCAGTTCTACACAGACATCCTGGACGATGTTCAGGTGCTCATCGACCGGGGGCAGGGGGCCATCCGGCTTGCCACCGATGGCCACAGCATCCGCGTCTTCGTGCGCCGGGCTTCGGATTATCTCATCGGCGGGACCTACGAGGTGCCCTCGGGCCTAGGCGGCACCTTCCGGGTCATTCTCAAGGATGCCTGCGACACCTTCGCGATCGTGCAGAACTGCGGCAATTCGGCGTTTTGGGAATACGAAGATGATGAAGCAGCACCAATGTCCCGAGAGCGCGCAGCGCGGCAGGGTATTGGTGCTTCAACTCATTCCCATAAACGCTGCGAGGATTTCGACGCAATGCAGCCCTACCGCGTGTCGCTCGATGCATTGATGGAAATCGATGACCGGAGGGCGGCATAACGCGCCCTTTCTCAAATAAGCATCGCCAATACCCTGCCGGGCCTACGGCCCTCTCGGGACATTGGCGACAACAATTTCCCCCAACGAGAGAAAGGACTCTGAAATGGGTTGGCTTTTTTACACCGACCGCCGCGTCCAGACCTACGCGGATGAGAAAGCGGAGATCACCCGGCTCTGTACCTTTGAGGGAGGCACGCGCAAAACCGAACTGGTCAAGGCCTGCAAGGTCGGCTCAACCTGGTATGCGGCGGCAAGGGTCACCAATCTCGAAGGCACCCCTGTCGAAGACATGACCTATGTCACCGATGCGGATGGCTCCATCACTTTCGGGGCTGTCTTCCTCACCCGATACGATGACGGCTGCTGGGGCTACAAGGACATGGAGGAAAGCGCTGGTCCGAACGAGGCTCGCGCGCCCCTTGCGCTGATCGAGCTTCTCTCCGACCTGAAAGACCCGGACAGCTACGCCCAGGACTGGCGTCAGCGCTGCCGGGATTGGGCTGCGGTCCCGGACTACGAGGAAGGTGACAAGATCAGGCTCGCCACCCCTGTGACGCTCACCGATGGCAGCACTTGTCAGATCGTCACCGCGACGCACTACAGGCGTGGGCGGCAAAAACGCCGATGCTACCGCATCGAGGAAACCGGCGGGCTCGTGCGCCTGTCTAAAGCGACGCTTGCGGGCTCGGAGCTGCTCAGCTCCGCGAAAGGTGCTGCCAGCCCGGTGCTGGCGGAGTTCCTGGCGGGGCGAGAATAGGTCCTGCGCCGGACGGTTCATCGACCTGCCCGGCGACAGCAGATCCTGCGGCTT
>NZ_JAPWGV010000058.1:0-5295 GCF_027213915.1 Sulfitobacter sp. G21635-S1 | reverse complement strand
ACAATCCTCGGAAAATGCAAATATATCCGTTGCTTAGGGATAACTACGCAACTAATATCAAGTCATAGGGAGAGGCCACAACGGCCCACCTTTCACCACAAGAGGAAAACGAACATGGCACTGTTTCAATGCAATACCTGCGGGGCTTCCAAAGAGGTCGAGACGGGGATTGTCGAGGTTTGCGCGAACTGCGGTTCGGCAAAGGTTGTCAACTTGACCGTGCAGGCGGAACAAATCGCAAAAGCCAATGATGCTTTCCGCGCGGCAATCATCTGTGGCGGGCATCCGACCTATAAGGGGCGTGTCGTTTGCTCCCAGGGCGTTGCGGCAGAAGGCCCCGAGTTCATGACCATGGCGCAGCTTCAAGTCGCTGGTTTCGCGGATTTCAACAAGGACAACGACCCGCACGGGGATCATTCCATGGCTTCAGTGCAGGTGTGCGGCAAAACCGTCTGGTGGAAGTTCGACCTCTACGATGAATCCTATGAGTTCGGCGCAGACGATCCGCTTGACGATGATAGCACCCGCCGCGTTCTGACGCTGCTTTTCCCCAACGAATACTGATACCGGCCCTGTCCTTTTGGGTAATGGCCCGGAAGGCGCAACCCGCGCCGGGAAGGAGGTGAAACCATGAGCATTGAAATCATTCAGCAACGTAAGCGCGAAGCCGCTGAACTGATCAGAAAGGGAGGCCTCTCCGCCAAGATCGCCCTCGCCTTTCTGAAAACACACGCTGGGGCCTAAGCCCCCTCGCCTCAGCCCGGAAGGGCTGGGGCATCCATAACAAAAAACCTCACCACATCACAAGGATGAACCCCATGACCAAGCACGAGTCGATCACGGCAGACGTTGAACTGGTTCCCTATAGCGACCTCTATGTGTCCGATCTGAACCCGCGTACTGTTATCAATCCTCAAGGCATCGATGCGCTGGCCGAGAATATCCGCCAACTTGGACTGCTCCACAACCTCGCTGGCCTGCGTGACGAAGCGGGCAAGGTTGGCATCGTGGCCGGTGGCCGGAGGCTTCGCGCCCTAGCCCTGTTGCAAGACGATGCGCGATTTGCGTTCGTTCCGGTGAAAATCGCCCCGGATCAGGAAACCGCCCAGATGTGGGCAACGAGCGAGAACCATCAGCGCGAGCAACAGCACCCCGCCGATGAAATCCGTGACTATGGCAAAATGGCTGCGCGCGGCGTGTCCGTTGCGGCGATCGCTATCGCGTTCGGTGCCACGGAGCCGCATGTGTACCGGCGTCTCAAGTTGGCGGGCCTTCCCGACCCAATTCTGGATGCTTTGAAAGCCGGAGAAATCACCTTGCAAAACGCCGCTGCCTTCACCGTCAGCGAGGACGAAGCAAATTCGCTGGCAGTGTTGGAGAAGGTGCGCGGCGAGGGCTACAGCGATCACCAGATTAAGCAGATGCTCAAACCTGACTCGGTGCGGGATACTGACCGCCGAGTGATTTTTGTCGGGCGGGAGGACTACGAAACCAACGGCGGCCACGTGACCCGCGACCTGTTTGCAGAGCAAACATTCATTGATGATGTGGCTCTGCTGAATGAACTGTTTCGTTGCAAGCTGGCTTTGACGTGTGACGCGATCACCGCGAAAGGCTGGAAGTGGGCCGAGGCGCTGGACAGCACTTACCTGCCCTATGGTGAGTTTGAACAGCGTAAGCTTGAACGCATCTTCCCCGACGAAGGGACGCTCACCGATGAACAAGCGGCCCGGTATGACGAACTGGCGGAACTCGCTAACGGTGACGTTCTGGACGAAGCCGGCGAGGCGGAACTGGCTGAACTCCAAGCCGTGTTGGAAGGAACCTACAGCGCCGAACAAAAAGCGGTTGCCGGGGTAATCTTCTATGTCAATCAATCAGGCGAGGTGCAGACCTACGAGGGTCTTGTACGTAAAGAGGACAAGGCTGCAGCCATCGAAGCGGGATTTCTCCGCAAGACCAGCCAATCGGGCGGTGACGCCGCGCCGAAGTCGCCCATTTCGCAAAAGCTGAGCGACGACCTGTCCCGTATTGCCCAAGGGGCGCGGCAACATGCAGTGATGCGCGACCCCGATCTGTTGATTGATCTGCTGGCCTATCAGTTGAGCCATGAACTGCGGTGGAGCGGCCCGCTTGGCATCACCAAGACCGATGTTCCGAATTGGCCCAGCACAGAGGCCGCAGGCTATTCGCTGGATGAACGGCTGACCAGCAATCCGCCGCGCGATATGTGGGGCAAAGACCTTGCAAAGTCCTTCCGCGCCTTCCGCGCCAAAGGCCCCGACCACGTGCGCGGCGAATTGGTTCGCTTCCTCGCCGCGCAGTATCGCGGGGGTGATGAAAAGCTGTCTGCGCTGATCGACAAGGAGACGCAGCCGAATATCCGCGAGGTCTGGACACCGAACGCTGAGAATTTTTTCTCCCGCGTCGGAGGCCCGTACCTCAACTACCTGTGGCGCGACCTGCTGGACCTGTCCGAAGATCATCCAACTGCCACCAGCTTTGGCAAGCTGAAAAAGGGCGAGAAGGCCGGGAAGCTGGAAGCGCTGTTCTCCGGTGATCCGGACTTGCGCACCGCCCTTGGCGTTACCGAGGCGCAGGCAACCAAGATCGACGCATGGCTGCCCGAGGGCATGGAGTGAAATCACCTGCAGGGCGCGAAAGCGCCCTGCCCCACCGATGGAGATAGTGTCATGCGATTCAAGCCTTGGCCGCGCCACGCCTTCACCGACACAGCGCGTAAACGGGCCGCCCTGCGCCGCAGGCAACGCCTAGAGCGCGAGGCCCTGCCACTCTTTGCCGAACAGATTGCCGAAGAACAGCCAACTGAGGACCAGGTAATGAAGGAGCGGGCCGAACAGTGGGAGGCGCAAGAGGTGCGGGATCGCGGGGGCCGCGCCAAGAAGTGGCGCGAGGCTCGCCGCCTGATCGACGCACTGCCTGACGATGAGCGCAGCGCCGTGCGGCGCGCATGGGATTGCGCGCCCTACCCTGCTGACCCGTCCTATCTGTTGAGCGTTTTGCACAGCTACAGTCTTGGCCGGATCGACCTGAAACGCCCGCCTTTTCCGCTGTCACGCACGAATGCGTCAGGCGCACGGATTGGCAATCTGTTCGCATCATCTGACCTGTTTGTGACGATCCTGAAGGCGCGCGACATTGCTTCAGACCCGGACGGGCACCCGCTGGCCGAACGCCATGCCGCCTATCATCATCTGCAAGCTGCGGCGTCCATGAACAAAGACCGGGCCGAAGCGATGCGGGACCGAGTGCGGGCGTCCGAGTTGTTCTTGCGCCTTGGAGAATTGGAGGAAACCCATGCCTGATTTCACCGCACACCGTCACCCTGTTCTTGCCGTGCGATGCCCCGACTGTGGCCGCGCGCCGGGCAACTGGTGCCGCCGCCCAAGCGGTCACATGGCAAGCGATTTTCATGTCAGCCGCAAGCTTCAGGCTGATACCGTGTTCATCGACCAGCACGGCCCGGATGCCAGTATTGAGCGCATCGGTGACGGTTGGGCCGTCGATCCGCGCGGGCGCGTTGGCATCCGGCCACAACAGGAACAACCTTGAAGAAACGGTATGGCGTTCTGGTATTCCAGACAGGAGCCGATAGGTTTCAGGCCATAGCCTTTGAGTTAGCGAAGATTTGAAAACAGTGGGATTGAGGTAAACAGAGTGAAACAGAACATTGTCCGGGTTTGGCGATCAGCGCAGCTCTATATCGGGTTTCACCGGGACCAATCCGGGCGGAAGCGCGACACAGCGAAGGTGTGGCCGCCGAAAAATGCTAACGCGACCATCCATTCCGATCCTGAAGCGCAAGAGGCTTTTGTTGTCGTCAAAGCCGCCGATCAGGAGGAACCGAGAGACGTTCAGATCAAGCTTCGCCCGGATCAAATCGTGCTGCGCCGTGATCCTGGTACTGGTTGGGAGGGTGTTGTCGTGGATGAATTCGGCTTGGCTGTCCAAGTCAACGGTGCGTGGATCCGCATCATGCCGGATGGATCGGTTTCCCGTGAGGTCGAAGGCGACACTACCTATTTAGAGGCAGATGGCGCAGTCCTGAAGAAAACGCAATTTGCCGAGGCTATGATGTCAGGTGATGGCGTGGAACTGACCCGTAAAACTGACACGACAATTGCAGCGATCCGGCATGACGGGGTGGTTGCAAAATCCCGAAATCCCGAGCAAATTCCCGGTAAGTAGTCCCCCTGATTTTTCCTTTGTGGTGAAGGAAACACCTGCCCCGCTTCGGCGGGGTTTCTTTTTGCCTTTTGGTGTCCCCCCAGATCAGGGCTGAAGCCCTGACCCGGCCGGACTGGCGCATCCGCGCCGGGGGCCGCTTGCGCGGCCCGGAAACGAAATGCGGCCGGAGCTTTCGCCCCGACCGTCACCTTCGCGGCCATCGGCGTCCCCGCCTGTTCCGCACCGCCAATCTAGCAACCCTAGCGGGAGAGGCAACCCGGAATACGACAATCGGCGGCTTGATCAACCGTTGTGCCAGGTCAGGGATTTCAGGATTGAACGCGCCGTTCCAGGCATCTGCCAAGGTGTCCGCCCGCTCCTATGTGAATGCCGATTTATTGCAGCAAGTTTGCTACGGCCCGTGCTGGCGCAAGGGCTAAAGCCCTTCTCCACTGCGCTGCGCTCCGTTGCGACCCTACGGGTGCGCCAGCCCTTAAAGCCTCCGCCGCACAGAGCTGCAATCGACAATCACATAGGAGCTAACACCATGAACAAGATCATTTCTTCTTTGCGTTCAATCCTGAAATCCCTAACCACCAAGGCCAAGATCAGCATCTCAGTCGTCTTGAGTATTCCGGGCTTCCTCAAAGTGGAAGTCAGCTATGCGCGAGATCTTACGAAGCCGAACAGGGAGAAAGAGGACGCCTAACGGCGTCCCAGCCCGCCCGATGGGCGGGCTTCATCCGGCGCTGCCTCAACGATTGTCCAGGCCATCACGTCCCGTTTTTGACATTCAGGGCAGCGCAAGCCTTCTACTATGCCGCGAAGGAACTCAAAGTGCCCATATCTCTGCCTAAGCCAAAAACCGTGGAGATACCAAGGGCCGCCAC
The DNA here is from genome assembly GCF_027213915.1 of Sulfitobacter sp. G21635-S1. Lineage (NCBI taxonomy): Bacteria > Pseudomonadati > Pseudomonadota > Alphaproteobacteria > Rhodobacterales > Roseobacteraceae > Sulfitobacter > Sulfitobacter sp. G21635-S1. The sequence goes on along the minus strand of NZ_JAPWGV010000058.1, from coordinate 217 downwards.
CGCAAACGCAACCAACCCTGATAGCGTGTGCAGCTTCCAGATTGTTGACGCGCAATGTGTAGAGGGGGGCGATGAAGGTCTCTCGGATCATTTTGGAACAATACAGGAACATTTTGCGGATTGGAAAGTGGTATGTGTCTCTGGGCAAATCCCGCGTTTTGCGCGGGACCGGGCTCTAGTCGCGCGCCGGCGAGACCGGCGCGCTCCCCGAGCCTCG
>NZ_JAPWGV010000057.1:0-6028 GCF_027213915.1 Sulfitobacter sp. G21635-S1 | reverse complement strand
TTCCCCCTCCAACTCTCCGCTCGGCGGCCGTGCTGACGATCGGGAAAGCCTGCTTACGCGAGCCGCTTTCCCGCTTTATGCTGGACGGGACGGAAAGGATTGGGTGGAAACCGCGGTGGCAGAAAAGAGCAACATCGAGGCGGAAATGGCGCGGGTTCGAGCGCGTCTAGCCAATCTGGATGCCGAACGGCAGCAGCTTCAGCGCGAGATGGCGTCCCTCGAGGTTCGCCTCGCCGCTGAGCACGCGCCAGCCGTGAAACATCCTTCCTTCGAGGACGCTCCGGTGACGAACAGTTCGCCGTCGCATGAAAAGGTCGATCTGTTCCGAAGTCTATTCGCCGGTCGGCCTGACGTGTTTCCTGTGCGGTGGAAAAACAGGAAGACCGAACGCTCAGGATATTCGCCTGCTTGTGCCAACGAATGGGTGAAAGACATTTGCGGCAAGCCGAAGGTCAAATGCGGCGAGTGCCCACATCAGAAGTTCATCCCGCCGAATGAGTGCATCATGGAAAAACACCTGCGCGGTGATGATGGACGCAGCGGGGATTTTGTCGCGGGCGTCTACCCGCTGCTCCAGGGTGATACATGCTGGTTTCTTGCTGCGGATTTTGACAAGGCATCCTGGGCGGAAGACGCCAGTGCGCTGCTGGAAACCTGCCGAGCAAAGGGAGTCCCTGCAGCGCTGGAGCGGTCGAGATCGGGCAACGGCGGTCATGTCTGGATCTTCTTCTCAGAACCCGTGTCCGCCCGTCTGGCGCGCCAGCTCGGATCGGTTTTGATCACGGAAACGATGGAAAGGCGGCCGGAGATTGGCTTTGCCTCCTATGACCGGCTGTTTCCAAACCAGGATATCATGCCGTTCGGCGGTTTCGGCAATCTGATCGCACTGCCGCTTCAGAACACTGCGCGCAAGGCTGGCAACAGCGTCTTTGTGGACGCGGGAATGCGGCCATTTGACGATCAGTGGGCCTATTTGTATTCCCTGCCGAGAATGTCGGCGTCAGCGGTGAGTGACCTCGTCGAAACGGCGGAGCTTTCCGGGCGGGTGTTGGGCGTGCGCATGCCGGTGGATGACGAACAGGCGAATGAGCCCTGGAAGATGTCTCCGTCACGCCACAGCACGCCACGACGTCTGGATGTGCCCATCCCGCAAACCATCAAGGTGACAGTCGCAGACCAGATCTATCTCGACCGGTCAGAGCTGCCTTCGGCCATGATTGCCCAACTGGTCCGGCTGGCCGCGTTCCAGAACCCCGAATTCTATCGCGCCCAGGCGATGCGGCTGCCGACATTCGGCAAGCCGCGAATTGTGTCCTGTGCCGAACTGCATCCCCGACACGTCGCCCTGCCGCGCGGCTGCTTCGACGAAGCGATCGGGTTCCTGTCCGATCACGGTGCGACAGCCGACCTGGACGATTTACGTGCAGACGGAACCCGCTTGCCGGAGACGGTCCGCTTCCGTGGCGAACTTCGCCCGCCGCAAACGCGCGCGTTTGACGCCCTGGCCGAACATGATACCGGTGTGCTTGCCGCCACGACCGCATTCGGCAAGACGGTCGTGGCCGCGGCGCTGATCGCACATCGTGCACGCAATACACTGGTGCTGGTTCACCGCCGGGAACTGCTAAACCAATGGGTCGAGCGGCTGAAGTCCTTTCTGCAGATCGACCCGAAGCTGATCGGCACCATCGGCGGCGGCAAACGCAAACCTACCGGTGTGATCGACGTGGCGCTGATCCAGAGCCTGGTCCGCAAAGGCGAAGTAGACGACATTGTTGCCGACTACGGACACCTTATCGTCGATGAATGCCATCATCTGTCTGCGTCAAGCTTTGAACTGGTCGCCCGCAGATCGAAGGCGCGCTACGTCACCGGGTTGTCGGCGACCGTCGCCCGAAAAGACGGACATCATCCGATCATCTTCATGCAATGCGGCCCCGTGCGCCATCAGGTGAGCGCCAAATCGCAGGCCGCCGAAAGCGGCATTCACCATCGGGCGCGTGAACGTCACACGAGATTCCGTTTGCCGGAGCCCCTCGCCATGGCGGAGCGCCCATCCATACCTGCAATTTATGCCGCTTTAGCGGAGGACCCTGCTCGAAACGATCTGATCTTCGACGATGTGCTGAAATCACTAGATGCCAAACGCTCGCCGATCGTGCTGACCGAACGGAAGGATCACCTCCAGTATCTTCAGGACCGGTTCTCCCGATTTGCGAAAAACATTATCGTGCTCCGCGGCGGCATGTCCGCAAAGGACCGGAAGGCCGCGCATGCGGGGCTGACTGTCGATGACGATGAGGAACGGCTGATCCTCGCGACAGGGCGCTACATCGGTGAGGGCTTCGATGATGCGCGGCTCGACACCCTGTTCCTGACGATGCCGATCGCCTGGAAAGGCACGCTGGCGCAATATGTCGGCAGGTTGCATCGGCAGCATGACGGAAAGAAAGACGTCCTGGTGGTCGACTATGTCGACAGTTCGGTTCCGGTCCTGTCCAGAATGGCGGCCAAGCGACGAACAGGCTATCGGGCGCTCGGCTATGTGATGGAATAGCGCCCCGCCGGACGCGGGACGCCAAATGTTACGCGTTCAGTCAGGAACGCTGCGTGGCGATGGCCAATATCTGCATCAGCTTGTCCGAGGGTTCCCGGAACTTGCCCGGTTTGATCAACGGTGCGTGATGGGCATCCAAGAGCGCGAGCTTCTCGGTCGGGTCTGCGCGCAGATACATCTCCGTTGTCTGGATGCTGGCATGGCCGAGCCAGAGCGCGACCTTGCGGACATCGCCGGTTGCCTGAAGTGTATGCATCGCACAGCTGTGTCGTAGCACATGCGGGGTGACGTGCTTTGCGGCGATCGACGGCGCCGAGCGTTCAGCTGTCACCACATGCTGCCGGAGCCTGTAGGCGAACCCGTCCCGTGTCATCTGGCGACCATCACGGTTCAGGAATAGTTCCGGCCCCGCATCGCCTGGCCGGACAGCCAGCCACGCGCGAATGGCGGCTTGGGTCTCTTTCCAGAGCGGCAGAATCCGCTCCCGCCGACCCTTGCCAAGAATCCGCACGCTGGAAAACGAGCCTTCAGGAAAATCGCCCATTCGCACTGCGAGCAGCTCGGACGCCCTCAAGCCCGCAGCATATGCCAGGTGCAGCATCGCCCGGTCACGCAGTCCCCCAAGCGTATAGCGGTTCGGTGCGGCAAGCAGGGCCTGGAGTTCTTCCCGGGTCAGGTAGTCGATGAGCCTTGTATCCGTGCGCTTGACGGGCAGGGCTCGGATCATCAGCGCCTGCTCGAGACAGGCCGGGTGGCGATGTTCGACGAAACGGAAGAACGATTTGATCGCCGCCAGCCGCGCGTTGCGGGACCGGACGGAATTGGCGCGCCCAACCTCGATGTGTTCAAGAAACGCCCTGATCATCTGAACATCGAGGTCTTCGATTGCGAGTTCCGAAGGGGAGCGCTTGAGCCGTCCAGCGGCAAACCGCAGCAAGAGGGTGAACGCGTGGGCATAGGCTGCGATGGTATGTCGGCTTGCACCGCACTCGCCCGGAAGATGGGTTTGCATGAAGGCCGAAAGATCGGGAGCGAGCGGGGTCATGCTGCACCTCCGATCCAGGTCTCTTCGGCGGTCGAGGCGATTATCTTCAGAAGGACCGGCGTGGCCTCAAGGTACCAATAGGTGTTGGCGATATCGACATGGCCGAGATAGGTGCTCAGGGCCTTCATGTGCCGCATGACCGCCTGCGGATCGTTCCCGCAAGCTTCCAGAGATCGCACCGCAAATGTATGGCGCAGATCGTGCAGCCGGGGTCCGGGACCAGTCGGAGTGCGATATCCGAGCTTGCGGACGATCCGGACGAAGACCACGTGGACCCTGGTCGCCGTCGGGGCACGGCCATGGCCGAGTACGAAAAGATCATCGCCGGGATTGCGCACGACGCCTCGGGCTTCGAGATAGCGGTCAAGCGCGGCGCGGGTCGAAGCATGTATCGGCACGAGGCGGCTCTTGCCGAACTTGCCATGCCGGATCATGAGACCGTCGTCGGTCAGGTCGTCGCACCGGAGGGACAAAGCCTCCGAAATCCGCAAACCTGTCGATGCAAGCAAACCGATAAGATTGTGGTAAGTCAGCGGGCTGATTGATGTCAGGCCCGGCACCAGAAGCGCTTCCCGCATGATCCGACTGATCTGGCCCTGAGTCATGATATACGGGGCGGGCCGCTGCCGTCGTGAACGGCCCAGCAGATTCAACGGCGGTATCTCGTGATGCGCATCTTCCGCATGCAGGAATACGGCTAACGCCCGGGCTTGATCGACCCGAATTTGCACGGCACCTGGCGTCGAGGCGCCACCAGCCCAGTCCAATATCAGGGTAGTTGTCACGTGGCTGGCTGATCGGTCTGCAGCGAAATCCGCGAAAGAGCGCAAGGACGTCTCTTGCGCGGCAAACTTCTTTCCAAGGGCGCGGTTCAGTTGAACGAAGCGATCGACATGGGAATGCATCATGATGCGCACTCCGGCCAAGGCTGGGCCACACCTGCCAGCATCTCGATATCGACCTTGGCATAGATCGCGGTCGTATCACGCGAGCTGTGGCGAAGCGCGACACCGATCTGATCAAGATCCGCGCCGCTGCGCAACCAGGCCGATGCCAGTGAATGGCGAAACACGTGCGCGCCCGTCGGCAGACCGGTGAAGCCACCCCGGGCAAGGACACGGGAAACGATCCCGGCGATCTCAGCAGAGGACCGAAACGGAGTGAATGGCGCCTGAATGCGCAGAAAGACCCTGTCAGTTGTGACGACCGGACGCACATCTTCGATATAGGTCAGCAGCGCATCCCCAGCATCCTGTGGTATTGGTACCAAAACTTCGCGTCTGGCTTTGCCATGCAATCGCAACCGACTCGCACGCCAGTCAATGTCTGACAGCCGCAATTGCCAGATGTCACCGGCGCGCAAAGCCAGCCGCGCGAGCAGAAGGAGTATGGCGCGGTCCCGTATCTCGACAGGCGTTTTGGTTCCACAGGACGCTATTATCTCTTCAATTTTGGTTCGAGGGATCGTCGGTGGTACCGTTGACAGCTTGCGCGAAACGGCAGATGGCACAGCATACAGGAGCGACGGGGCGCATTGATTCTGAACAATCGTGAAGCGCAAGAAAGCGCGCAGAACGGTCACCGTCATCCGCACCGAAGATCTTGAGCGCTCTTCGCCCTGGTTCAAAACGATCGAGCGGATTGCCGCCGCGTTGTAGTCTTTCGGGGTTGCCCCGAGGCTATCCAGCCAGCGGTTCGCTTCGTACAAGAAGCGCCGTACGGTCTCGTGCGTCACCCCACGTTCGCGGCGCAACCATTCCGAGAACTCGGTCAGGCGCGGATCGCAGGTGGTAACGCAGTCAGGCGCTTCAGGCGGGATCAGACCCTCATCCCTCAGGAACCGGACAAAAGCACGCGCACCACGGCGGCGGTTCTTGAGGCGCGAGCCCAGCATGTCCTTGCCATGTTTGGTCTTCTCCCCACAGCGGCAATTATGCCGTGCGAAATGATCGATGGTAGCCTCATCGATTCCGTGGGCCGGAACACGCATCAGCAGCGCCCATTCCGCGAAATGGCGGGCCTGAGTCAGCTGCGTCGAGTACGTCACCTTGCTATATCCGGTGGCGCAGAGCTTCTCTGCATGGGCCTCCAGATATTGCCCGAGCCGGGCGACTTCATTTGCAATGAAGACCACCCCGGTGGCTTCGAGATAGTTCAGGAATCTGCGTGTATCTGTGGCGTAGGCAGGCTTGCGCAGTTGCGCAGGGCTGTAGCGGCCGCAGCGGCAGTGATGGCGAAGGAACCGATCCACCGCCGATGCGTCGAGGTCTCTGGTCGGGATCTTCCGGGCGCGTGCCCACTTCAGAAAATGCCGGGCGGCACCCACGGCGCCCTTCGAGAGCCGGGGATTGTCTGCGAGATAGGCGCTGACCAGAGCGACGTCGTCGGCGTCGGCACGGCCGCCGAGCGGAGAGTTGGAGGGGGAG
>NZ_JAPWGV010000056.1:0-6265 GCF_027213915.1 Sulfitobacter sp. G21635-S1 | reverse complement strand
ATGCTGCGCCGATCTAACCGCAACGCAACAGGTTGTAAGGGTCGGCGCGGCATAAACCGGAGCGCGGCATTATGGGCCAGCTCATGCGCCCAAACCCCGTAGAAATTGCGCGGGTCATGGAACCGCGTGATGGACGGCATGTAGACCTTGTCCACGGGTGGCAGATAATAGGCTTCCGTTCCTGTGAAGATGGTCGTGATGTCGATAGCATCGAAAAACGCCTGCATGTGAGGGATGGGCTCGGACGGCGGATGCTCGGGCACCGGCTCCGGATCGGGGAAGTAGCTGTCGGGCAGGCCATCGATCTGGCAGGCGTTGAACACGCGGTAGGATTTCTGGAAGCGGAAGATGCGGGCTTCCTCGGAGCTATCATCACCGTCGCTGCGGTCGTCCTCGCCGCCCGCGTCTTTCCGGCTTTGTCCGTAATAAACGACGACAGAGGACTTTTCGCCCTTGCGCACCTTTGCGTCCAACGCATTAGCTTGCGGCAGCGTCATCCAGAAGGGCGAGCTGTGGCCCGCCATCACGGTCCGCATGGTCAGCAGGAAGTTGTTCACGCCCTGGTAGGGTTCACCGCCCACGCGCAATGGCCGGGAGCTGCCACCTGCGGTCCAGGGCTTGCGCCACGGCAGGACGCCGCGCTCGATGATGCGGATGATTTCGTTTGTGATGACCTCGGAGGCATCGAATTTGGGCGTGCGTGATCGGGCCATGGCTGGCCTCCTTTCGAGTTTTGGTGAGAGGAATTGGTGATCAGATTGACTGACGGGGCCGCGGATCGTTGACGATCCTCGCGCCGAGCCGCTCGACCGTGTCGATGTAAGTGGTCAGCGAGACGGGCCTGCCGGCACCTGAAAGGTCAGGGTCGACAGATCCGTCCCGCGCCACCCGCGGCAGATTCGCGAATGCGATGACATTGTTGACGGGTCGGATATCGATGAACGGCGTCCCGCGTGCGACCGCTGGAGCGGCCAATGGAAAGCGCTCGATCGGCGCGAAGGTCGAGACGGTGGTCCAACCGAGATGGAGGAAGGTTCCGCCCTCACCGCAGGTCACGTGGGCATTTGACAGTGTCGCCGCCTGCCTGAGATAGCCGAGATCACGCAGGACGGTCTCGCCTTCGATCTGCCGCGCCTGCGCCGACTGGCCGGTTCGGCGCAGTTCCTTGTGTCGCCACCACGAGGCAGCGGTCGCGCGCAACACGCGCAAGACACCTGTTTGCATGGGAATGCCCTTCATCAGGAAAGACAGACCGGAACCCGGCCCGGACCCGTCCGAGGAACCCCAAAGCCCCTCATCCGTCAGTCACAAAACCCGAAGAACACTTTTACTTTTCGTGGACCAAACCCATGAAACACCCAACCGCCACCGAACTGTACTGGTACGACGGGATCAGAACTTCCACAGGGCCCATCGGCTAGACCTGTGGAAGTTCCTTCTTCACGAGAAAGCCCAGATCGCTCAATCGGCCCGCAACTGCCAACTTCTTCGTAAAGCGTGCTGATGCTTTGGCTTCCCGTCGACGTAGCGGATCGGCACCCTGGAAAGGGAAATCATGTCGATGAAGGCTGTTATGGGCATGATTTCTCATCGCGAATACCAAAAAACGAAATAACCTATTGTTATTAAATCGTTTTTCTCCATCGGACGGATCAGATCATTCCGCAGCCAATATCAAAGCACTCTTTTGAAGAGTTCGGGTGTCATGAAATCAAGAGATTGAGTTGCAACCGCTGTTCTGCGATGTCCTCGTCGTCCACTACGACCAAATCAGAGGAACGCGGGACCGCTGGCAACCAGCTGCTGCGCTTGAGTAGCCGATTGCCTCGCTGGCCATGTCGCCATTATCGAAGTGACTGAGAAGTTTCGGGGTCCCCCTTCCCCGCGCGCGGGAATTCGAGGATCGAGCCCTTGGCCAAACGGTTTTGGTAACCATCGATCGTCTGCTCCTTGTGCGCTACGGCCCGTAGCCACGATATAATGCAACAGACATCCACGACCTACCTCTCAGGCATTAACACCGATGAAGGCCAAGCGAATATCCGAGGCCAGGACCCAAATCGCCGTCAGCAGGTGCCGGATAGCGTAGAGCCAATTGTTGAGGGTATTCATCATCAGATCACAGACATCGAAAAGGGCAGGGGCCGCGGAGGCGCGCAACTGCTAGGTTGGCTGCAGCGCAACGCTCTGTATGTTCTTCGCTAGCCGCCTTTGCGCTACTAGCAGCGATGGTCACCAGCTGAGGTTTTATCATGATGATCGGGATGCCCTCGTCATCAGATCTTCGCCGCGACGAAGGCGAAAGCCACTTTCACGATCTCAAATACCGCCACCCCTCAACCCCCTAACTTTTCTCTCTCGAATACCGTTTGTGTGCCGAGAGCCTACTTAACAGCTGTTAAGTTATGCCATGCCAGCCGCACGCGATCGGAGTTTAACAGCTGTTAAGCCGCGTTCCGCCGGCCAATCAATGCCATGACCATTGGGCCACAGGAAAACTCGCCTGCCGCAGCTTTGGTAGTCAGAGCTCGCAAGTATCCACCAGGCGATCTTATGTCGGCGAAGCGTTCCAGCATGGCAGCAACGACGATCGACGCTTGCTCCGGACCCATGAACCGCTGTGCCTCTTCCCATGCAGACGCACTGATCCCCATGGCTGGCCGCACATGGCACGCCGCATCGAAGAGCTGATGCCAATGCCGGATCTCACCTTGGTAGAAGGTCTTGAGCGAGGGACATGCCGCAATCACTAGGTGGAGCGGGATCTTTGGCAGGTGTCTTGTGTCCTGTTCATCAACGTCAGCCCCCGGCTCATTCGTATCCACATCTGGCACACCCGCCGCGGCCTCGCTTTTTTCTAAAGCAGGTTCAAGATCTATAGATTCTTTATCTGAATTATGATGGTGACGCTCAGAATGGGCATCATTGGTGTTCATTTCTTCTGTTTCAGGGCCATCAATGATGTTGCGTGCCTGGTCAAGGAGAACTTCAAGGTCGGCTCGATAGGCCGCAAGGTCCTCAATTGAAAGCTTGCGGCGAAGCGCGCGGGCTGTGAGAGCAGCCTTGTCGCGAAGCTGATCCCAGAAGCCTAGGCCTGGCTGCATCTCGTCTCCGAACTCGGCGAGGGCCGCGAGATCGCGTCGCATGAGGGTTACGACCTCTCTCAGGCGCCTGACGCGCTCCTCAGCCTCACGTACGGCCTCTGCGGCCCGTGCTATCTCCTCGGACTGACAGTAGAGCGGGGAAAGATCGAAGCCAAAGGCAACGCGGTCTTCGCCGTGCTTACGGACGTAGCGCTTCCCATTGGGGCTATCGCGCCGCTGGAGCAAGCCAGCCTCGACGAGACGCGCGAGGTGACGACGCATCGTTGAGCACGGCATGCCATTCAGGCGCTCGCAGATCGCCTTGTTCGAAGGGAAGACGACCATCTCGGCGTTCCCGCCAAGCGCATCGTCCGGAAAGAAGCTGAGGAGCCCCTGCAAAACAGTCAGATCACGTTCCGAGACCCCAAAGGCCGCTTGCGCCTTGGAGAGCTCGCGCAGGAGTTCCCACTTGTTAACGGGTCTGGCCGGAACAGATGCCTCGGGTCGCTCGATGACGCGCAAATGGGCGTGCGAAATCGGCCGCATAAACGGCGAAATTGGTGTGTACTGCATGAAAATGTTCACGAAGACAAAAATTCTAGGGCCCGCGAATCGCTTTGCGCTTGCGGGGTAGGGGCCAGAACGCTACATTCAGAGGTGCGAAAACTGAGATTTTGTAGCGGGCTGATCCCGATGCGAAACCTTACAAAGGTCTCGTGAAGCTAGCTTCTCGGGGCCTTTTTCTTTTTGCCTGTATCGTGCCTCCTTCTTGTTGGTTGCTCTTCCTCAGTCTTCTGAACGCTTCCAGCGCTCATGAAGCTCGGTAATCAGCTTTGGGGCATTGCCCTCCAACCAGCTGATAAAATCAGGTTCATCCGCAGTCAGATCGAGTTTAAGCTGCTTGCCTTGGCGGCCGGTCTTGACCGTCGCAGCTCCGACACCGGGGATCGCCAAAGCAGGCACGCCTTTTCTAGACGGGCTTGCTTTCTTCTCTGCGCTCTTCGCAGCTGCCAGAACTGCGAGAAACGCACGCTCAGAAACCTCATCGACCGAGCCGGAACTTTCGGACTTGGCTGCATGAGCTACGGCTTGCAGTTGGTCTCGATCACCGTCGTAGGCACCCAAAGCCTTTTTGAGCTCTTCCCATCTCGGGCGACCAATCCCGGGAGCCGCACCAATTGCCTGGATGAGTTCCTCGCCGACCGTCCGAACGACACTCAAGAGTTGTGAAACCCCAGCCTCGTGGAGGTTAAGGACTTCGGCGACACCTCGATTGGTGCGCTCAGCCCCTTCCAAATGATCACCGTCCAGAAGTGCCGTCGCAACGAGCGCACGCTCAATAAAGCTCAGATCACGACGCTCTTGGTTCTCGAGAAGCTGATCTCGAAGCGCTTGATTACCCTCAACCTCTGTGACGATGGCTCGAACTTTGATACCGAGTTCGCGACATGCTTCTAAGCGTCTGCGGCCATAGATCAGGTTGTAGCGATCGCCTTCCAGTGGGCGGACCAAGACAGGCACACGTTGACCGTTCTTGGAAATAGAGTTCTTCAGGCCCTCAACTTCAATCTGAAGCCTGTCATCCAACCGTCCTTCGGTAACAATCTGCGCCGGATCGATCTCAAAAACACCGCCACGCAGTCGGCGCCCTTCAAGAGCGTCAGGAGCGTTGCGAAGGGTCTGCAGCGGCAGGCCAAGTTTAGGCTTTCTTGCCATTCCGCCCCCATGTGTTCTGGATGATTTCAGCGATCTCATCGTTCACTGCGTTCATAGATTCGATCGCACGGTCAAACGTCTGACGCGTGAAGTCCCTCTTGTCAGCTTCGTAGAGCGTTTGCTTGGTCAAGCCGGCATCAGAAATTGCGGTCGATTCAACCATGTGATTGGTCAGGACCGACCTCCCAAACAGCCCGCGAATGAAGGCGATGACTTCGGTTTGTGGCGCGTCGCCGACTTTGTATCGCGTTGGCAAGAAGCGCAGCCAATCGAAGCGCAGATTTGCGCCTGCATCCCTGATTACTCCCAGGAGATCCGCCGTCATTCGCAGGAATTGGGACATCGACATAAGGTCAAGCATCTGCGGGTGAACCGTCACGAGGACGCCCGAGGACGCGGAAAGTGCTGACATCGTCAAGAAACCAAGCTGCGGCGGGCAGTCGATCACAACAACGTCGTAGTTCGCTTCAACACTATCGAGTGCGTCATGAACTCTCGCGAAGAACGCCTTCGCTCCGCCTCGCTGGATAGCAGCAGGCGTCTCGTGCTCGAACTCCATGAGTTCAAGGTTGCCTGGGATGAGATCAAGGCCGCGAATGTAAGTCTTGCGGATCACTTCAGAGATCGGAACCGGATCGTCGTAGCGAACGGCATCATAGAGGGTTCCGCCCTCCATGAGGTCGAGTTCTGGCTGGATTCCGTGAAGAGCCGAAAGAGATGCTTGGGGGTCGAGATCGATCGCAAGAACTCTGTACCCCTTGAGCGCCAAGCGCTGAGCGAGGTGAGCAGACGTCGTCGTTTTGCCGCTTCCGCCCTTGAAGTTCACCACTGAAATGACTTGAAGCTCGTCACCGTCGCGACGTCCAGGCACGTAAGTTCCAGACCTTTTTGCGTTTCCTTCAAGCGTCTGCCGGATTTCCCAGATATCGTCGAGCGTATAGCGGCGATGACTTCCAGCCGTCGTCTCGACGTCAACGATCTTTCCTTCTCGATGAAGCTTCCGAAGATAGGTATGGTCGACGCCAAGGAGCTCAGCAGCTTCGCCGCTGGTCAAAGTGCGCATCACCTTCTTTGCATCTGGTGGGAAGTGTGCAGCGCGCTGAGCATGCAGGTTCGACGCGAGAAGTTCCGCGTAGTGCCCGATGGCGATATCTAGATCCTGTTCTACTTCTCTCATGTCTGCCCCGATCCGTGGGCGCGTTTTTTATGTGACCGCGCGTTATTTTTCGAGACTATTGCCCGAGCAGCCAGATTCGTGCAAGCACTTTCTAGATTTAGTGGCAATCCGTTAGGCCAACACAAGTGTCGTGTTCAGAGGAGCCCCAACTTTTCCGCACGCTCAAGCAGCATTTTGACCGAAGACGGCTCCCAGCTGGCACGACCTCGAGGTGTCGCGTTTAGTTCCCGATTTCAATTGAAGCAGTAAGCTGAAACTGAAGCGCTGGAAATTCACTTTAGCGCTTCAC
>NZ_JAPWGV010000055.1:0-6560 GCF_027213915.1 Sulfitobacter sp. G21635-S1 | reverse complement strand
TGTCGCGTTTAGTTCCCGATTTCAATTGAAGCAGTAAGCTGAAACTGAAGCGCTGGAAATTCACTTTAGCGCTTCACCAAGGCCTCAAGTTTCCTGGTCTTCACAGCCCTGCGGCTTTGGTCAGGTTCACCCGGAACCTGTCGCGCCTGCGCTGGTAGCGCCGGGTCATCTCGGCCGACGCATGTCCGAGTTGCTTTTGAACATAGCGCTCATCAACCTCTGCCGACGAGGCGAGCCCTGCGCGTAAGGAGTGGCCAGAGAACATTGCCAGCCGTTTGGCTTCCGGCAGATCGGATCTGACGCCACTCTTCAGAACGGTTGCCTTGATCAGTCGGGCTACGTGCTTGTCGGAAAGGCGAGTCTCGAGTGCACGTTTGCCGTCCCGCGAGGTGCGCACGAAGACCGGGCCACAGTCGATTTTTGCAAAGTGTAGCCATTGTTCCAGCGCGTGGACGGGACAGGTCTGATCGCTTGAGCCGCGCCCGATCTCGACCTCGCGCCAGCCGGTCTTGGCATTGAGGGTGAGCAGGGCGCCTCCATCGAAGAACTCGATCCAGCCGCCGGAGTCCGGAGTATCGTCCTTATGCACATCGAGGCAGACCACCTCCGACCGGCGCAAGCCGCCTGCATAGCCCAAAAGCAGGATCGCCCGGTCTCGGAGGCCGCGGAGATCGTAGGGAAGGGTGGCCACCATGGCCTGGATGTCCTCAGGCAGGATCGCCTCTTTCTGAACCGGCGGGCGCGCATGCTTGCGTTTGATCCCGGCCAGAACCGTGGCGATGTGGCGGTTCTTGCGATCAAGAGTGAACCCGCGCTGCCTGTAGTTCCAAGCGAGGCCGGAGAGACGCCGCTCAATGGTGGAGACCGAGAGAGCTGGGGCCTTTCCGGTCGCGGCGGCCAGGTCCGCCACATAGAGCCCGACCATCTCGGGCGAGGGGGGCAGAGGTTCCGTGCCTTTCAGTCGGCACCAACGGGTGAAGTGTTTCCAGTCGGCCGAGTAGGCCTTGTTGGTGTTCTCGGCTGTAGAGGCCTCGGCGTAGTCGCGCGCGGTGTCGATCAGCCGGTCGAGCGCGCCGGAGCCGACCACATGAGCGGGCAGAGCGATTGAAGCTCGGTCCCGAGGGGTTCTCTCGTCGTGTTCGTCACTGTTCAGCGAGTCATAGGACGCTGAGCTCGAAATCTCTGCGTCAGACGCGTCGGAATCCTCGATTTTGGTGCCGTTATTCGTGAGATTGCCCATGTTTTGGGGCATATCATTTTTATGTCCGATAACGCAAGGTTATCGGACGTTATGGCAAAAGATAGAGTGAGGCGTTTTCTGTGCTATTTTCTGGAGCAAAGCGCCGCGATGGTTTAGGCTTCAGTCATGACATTTGCCCGACCGGAACACTCCATCTACACAGACACTCTACCCCGGATGCCCGCATGGGTCACCTCGGCACGTCCTGAAGCCTTTGAAGATGTGGCGTTTTTGTCGGGCGCGGCGCTGAACCACCTGCATCTTGTGTTGGAACGCGAAGAGGTCCCCAAAGCCTTGTTGCGGGATCGGCTGGCGCTGCGAGCGGCCGAGGCATGTGTCGGGTTTTCTGGTCGTCCGGAAAGAGCCCCAGAGCTGCGCGACGCGATTCATCTTCTGCGCCCTGGCGATCTACCTGGTCCCGCGGGGGAAACTTACCTTGCCTGGCGTCGCGCGGTGGAACGGTCGGTGTCGGTCAAGGCTTTGAGCCGAGTTTTACCGACCTTCGAGTCGTGCCAGATCGCCACGTGGCTGGATGCGGGACATGGGGCACCGGTGACCCGTGCCGTGGTGGTGCTAGATGCTGTCCTGACGGAGGCACCCCGTGCCGAAGTCCCGGCGTTGATCCTCGCGGACGCCGCCCTCGCCGAGGCGCTTGGTTGGGATCATGTCGTGCCGCTGCTGGCCGCGGGTTTGAAACGTGCCGACCTGCGCAAGCTGGGCCACGATTTGCGCCTAGCCTGTCATCGCGCTGTGACCGCATCCGCGGTCGAGGCCACGCGTCTGGCTGTCGACCTCGCGCGTCGGGCTGCGCTTTTGAAAGGGGTTGCACCAAAGCTTCGGGCCAAGGGGGCGGCCGACGCCGTCGAGATCTTCCTGACACAGGACGCGGTGGCACCCGGTGCCTTGCCTTTGCCGGATCGCGCAGCGCGGCGGCTCTGCGACCGGCTGGTTGACCTTGGGGCGGTGCGCGAACTGACTGGCCGTGACACCTTCCGGCTCTATGGAGTGTAGGAATGGTTAAGGACCGCTCCGAACCCCAGCTTGACCGCGAGTTGACCGACCTGCCGAAGGAGTTGCGCTGGCGCGAATGGATGCGGCGGATCGAGGCGGTGCTGTTTGCCTCTACCTCGCCTGTACCGCGCGAGGATCTGGCGCGCATAGTGGGGCAGGCGGCCTCGGTTGATCTGCTGGTCGAGGATCTGGCCGCCGATCTGGAAGGGCGGGCGTTCGAGATTGCCATGGTCGCAGGGGGGTGGATGTTCCGGACGCGGACCGCTTACGCGCCTGCGATCCGCGCCGCAGCGGATGTCGGGGACCAGTTGCTGGACCTGAACGAGTTCGACGTCGCGATTTTGGCGGCCATCGCCTACCACCAGCCGATCACCCGCGACGGGCTGAAGGATATCTTCGGCAAAGAGATCAGCCGGGACCTGATCGGGCGGCTGCATGCACACGGTCTTATTGGAACTGGCCCACGCGCGCCGCGTCGTGGTGCCCCCTACACCTTTGTGACCACAGACGCGTTCCTCGCGGCCTTCGGGTTGGAGAGCTTGCGCGACCTGCCAGATCCTGAACAGCTGA
Source organism: Sulfitobacter sp. G21635-S1 (assembly GCF_027213915.1). NCBI lineage: Bacteria > Pseudomonadati > Pseudomonadota > Alphaproteobacteria > Rhodobacterales > Roseobacteraceae > Sulfitobacter > Sulfitobacter sp. G21635-S1. The sequence continues at coordinate 3,739 of NZ_JAPWGV010000055.1, read as the reverse complement.
ATGACGCCGGGCTGGCCGCGCGCGCCTGAAATGCACCGGGAATTCTCACAGCGCTTGCCGCTTCTGATGAAGCCACGCGGCCGCTTGAACGAGATCTGCCAAATCCGGGCCAGCGGTGGTGGGGCAAGGCCCAGCTTTGGGCCGAGGCAGGACGGCATCGCTGAATGATGTGACCAGTCCGCTCCAAGCTGGCGCAGCTTGAGCGACGCGTTTCCAATAAGAGATCGCGGGACTTCTTCGCGTTCCGAAAGGCGTCGACCTCTCTTCCGTCAATTGCCGAAACAGATGATAGCGATCTCGATGAGGGAGGCGCGGGATGGACATGCGCTGTTTACCAAATTGAAAGCAGGCTGATCCAAGCAGGTCCGAAAGTGATCGCCCCGCTGCCATCCGATGCCCTGCTGCATGCAAACGAAGCAGATCGTCGATCAGGCGCTCAAGGCGCTGAACCCCATCGGCGGCAGGACGGGTGCGTTTGCAGAGCGCCGCGCCGCACAAGGCGCAGATCTGATGCGGCACAAGATGCTTCTGGCTGAACGGAGCCAGTCCGCGCCCGCAGGATGGGCACCTGTCCCGAAGTCGGCAGCCGTGGCGAGCGCAAGAGACTCGTGTGGCCAAGCTCCAGCCTCGGCGAAAATATGGCGTTTCGTCTTCTGCCAGACAAGCCGGACAGAATTGCAGCCAGGTAACCTGCCTCCCGGGTGCGCAGGTCTGCTGAGACCCTGGCCGCAGGGGCAAACGCAGCCCGGGCAAAGGATCGGGAGCAACGGTCAGAGCCGCGATGTCTTCCAAGGGTATGTGGGTATGCTCCCCCAAAAGTCGCAGGATGCGATCGGGCAACGCCCGATCAAGCCGTGCCGACCAGTTCTCACCCGGCGCTCCGAGAAGCGCACCGAAATAGTGGGGAGGTACGCCGTTGGCGTAAGCGAGGCGGTGCAGCCAACTCGACAGAAGTTCACCAGGTGCGGGCATAATGCCCATCGGCCAACGGCTTCCCGCCGCGCTTGCATACCGCTCTGCAGGCATGATGGAGATCTCGGTCGGCCCAAACCTCATGTCATTTCTTGACGCAAAGTGGAATGGCGGCGCCGCGAGAGAGGCACATAGCCGAGGTCCGACAGGGCTGCGCCCGTGATCCGGTCCTCACCGCGCGAGATTGCCGCAACTGCGGCCCGGGTGACGATCTCGACAACCTCGCCGATCAGCCCCTCTGACAGATCATGGATGATCTTCGCCAAGGGTTCGCGCGACAGATCGGAGGCTTCGGCGAGCGGCAGACTGGCTTCCAGGCTGTCGAGAAGCGTCGCGAACTCCTCGTCATACGCCCATCGTGGAATGGGGATCGTATCGAAACGTGAGCCCATTTCGTCGGTGTCATGCACCGCATCGTAGATCGCGATTTCACCGACAAGGACGGGTGAGATGTCATGCACCCGTGCGATCCTCCGCAAGAACGAGAAGATGGCCTTCACATCCTGGCGCCGCCCGCGCAATGCGCTGTGGAACTCGTCGAATATCAAAAGGCGCGGCTTCAGGCGCTCCAGAAGATGATCCACCTGATCGCCGGCGCGGGACAGGCTGCGCCAGCCAGCGGCTTGTGGCGCGCGCAATCCGGACAGGATGCTGGCATAGAAATGCGACAGCCCTGCACCTTCCCGGGTCTGGATCACCCACACCTTTTGCTGGTCGGCGGCACGCAGATGTTCGACGGCGAAGCGTTCGGCGATCATGGTTTTGCCATTGTGGTAGGGACCGGCAAGCAGCAAACCGCGTGGGCGCAGGGATGGCGGTCGCTCAAGCAGCAGTCGCATTGCGTCATGCGCCGCGCCGGCGGCCGGATGGCTGATCCAGCGCGGCGCGCGAACATGGGCGATCCGCACTGCGTCATCGGCCTGCAAGAGCGGGACTATGGCGGGCATTAGGTGATCCGGCACCTTACCAATCCTCGACAGGAAAGACCCGCCGCGGGCGATCCGGGTCGAGCTTTGCCTGGGCCGAGGCGGAAGGCGCAGCGAAGTCGGCATAAGGCTTCTTTGCCTCGGTGGCATGCCGGGCGCGGGTCATCTCCTTCAACCGGCTTTTCGGGGTTTTGGCGGCGGCAACAGTTGCGGCGATTTCGCGTCGGATGGCTGATGCCTCCTGTACAGGGCGCCGCTGGATTTCACGCCGCTGTTGTCGATCCGCCTGGTGCTGCCAAAGCGTGATCGGCTCGGCCAGTCCGTCCCGTCGCCTGACCGGCCGCCAGGCCTGCGTATCCGGATCCTTGACGTAGACATGGCTGATGTCGCGAGGATCATAGCACAGATCGAGCGGCTCCAGCCGGTCACGACGCGCAACCAGCGGGCCAAGCCAGGGCTCGAAATAGTCGATGGCGAAGAGACTGATGCCCTGAGGTGAAATCTTCCGCGTCTTGCGCGGCAGGAAATTGAGCAGCACATCGACAGGTGCATCGATCGGTCGGTCCTTCGGCTGGAACCGATCTTCCCACTCTTTCGCCGGAACGGTCAGCTTGCGCGCATTCTGGCTCAGGTTGTGGTCGATGATCGCGAGCGCGATGCAGCGTTCAAGATCCGCGAAGCTGAGCCGTGCCCGCGCTTCCGAGGCATAGTCGCCCCGATCCGCGATGGAACGCCCCGTCTTGCCGGGCAAGGCGCGTAGCGCCGTGTTCACTTTCCCCAGCAGGCGTTCGACGACCCCGCCCCGATGCACGGTGCCCTTGTTGCGCATGCGTATGGCAATGCCATAGTCCGCGCATCCTCTGCTGAAGGTGCTGCTCTGGAATTCCTTGGCGGAATCGACGACGATCTGCTTCGGGCGACCATGCATCGACCACGCATGATCGATGCCGCGTTCTGCCAGCCAGTCAATCTTGCAGCACATCGCGTGCGCAAGACAAAGCGCCACAGACAGTCGTGACGGCCGCTCGAGGGTCAGGCAGAAGCCGATGATCGCGCTCGTGGCCACATCTGCAGCGATGGTCAGATAGGGGCGACCAACGAAGACGCCGTAGTCATCAATCACCTCGACAAACTGGATGTCTGCCGGCGTGTGATCGATCTGGACAACGTCGAGCGCGTGGTTAGCCCGGATATAGCCCGGTCGCGGCTTCAGCCGGTGCAGGTGTTTACTATCTGACAGGCGGCGGCGGGCAATTTCTTCCGGGGCGAACAGAATGGGGATACGCCGGGCGACAGTGACATAGGCGGGCGGAGCATGCCCTTCCTCTGCGCAGCGGGCGCGGATCTCTTCGACGATCGGTGCAAGGTCCGGCTGCTCAGGACGCAACCACATCTCCCGCAGGGTCATCGCGATGATGCTCTCGACCGCGGGGCTGATCCTTGGTTTCCTTTTTCCACTCGTTCGCGGCAGCAGGGAGGATATCCTGCGCTGTTCTCGATACCGCGCCAGATAGTTGTAGACTTGGCGTGTCGAGAGCCGCAGCTCGGATGCCGCGCGCACAACGGCCTCACGCACCGGCGCCGCTCCATCAAGAATCCAGTCCAACTCACGCGCGATCCGCGTTGCCTTGGACCACGCTTCATCCGAGGCATGCCCTCCGCCAGACGTCATCGATATGAAACTTTCGAGACCGGCTGGGCCGTGCGCCAACAGGGTGGCCACTTGCTGAAATACAGAACCAAAATTGAAGCCCTTAGCTGAAAAATGGTGTGCGATATCGTGGTATCTTCCAGAAATCACGTAATGAACATGTGCTGAAATGGTGAAGAAAATGCGACAG
>NZ_JAPWGV010000054.1:0-7221 GCF_027213915.1 Sulfitobacter sp. G21635-S1 | reverse complement strand
CTAAGTCGAGTTATCTGATCATCGAAGAGAGATACAAATTTTAGCGTTTCCAGTTTATGTTGTATCGCCCCTACCCTGCCGCGCCTTCGGCGCTCTCGGGACATTGGCGATGCTTCGTTTCAACGAGAACCGGAAACGCCTTAGAGGACTTGTTAGGTTTGGCGATGACCTACTCTCCCACGTCTTAAGACGCAGTACCATCGGCGCTACGGCACTTAACGGCTGGGTTCGGGATGGGACCAGGTGTTTTGCTCGCGCTATGATCACCAAACCAAACAAATCCTCTACGAGCCTTCCGCGATGGGAAGGTCTCGGGCGGGAGGCGGCGCATTCTTGGATGCGCGTTCCCGCTCTTTTGCCATTCTGGAAGGAACGGCTGTGTTGATGTCCAAGTCAGTACAGCTAATGTATGTGTATGCTTTTGATGTGATTGGCAGAAGTCTTGCTTCTACTGGATCAAATCAAGCCTATCGAGCAATTAGTACCAGTCAACTGAACGTGTTACCACGCTTACATCTCTGGCCTATCGACGAGGTGGTCTACCTCGGCTCTCAGGGATACCTTGTTTTGAGGGGGGCTTCCCGCTTAGATGCCTTCAGCGGTTATCCTGTCCGATCATAGCTACCCAGCACTGCTATTGGCATAACAACTGGTCCACCAGTGGATCGTTCACCCCGGTCCTCTCGTACTAGGGGCAACTCCTCTCAAGTATCCTACACCCACGGAAGATAGGGACCGAACTGTCTCACGACGTTCTAAACCCAGCTCACGTACCTCTTTAAACGGCGAACAGCCGTACCCTTGGGACCTGCTCCAGCCCCAGGATGAGATGAGCCGACATCGAGGTGCCAAACACTGCCGTCGATATGGACTCTTGGGCAGTATCAGCCTGTTATCCCCGGCGTACCTTTTATCCGTTGAGCGATGGCCCTCCCACTTGGGACCACCGGATCACTATGGCCGTCTTTCGACTCTGCTCGACTTGTCAGTCTTGCAGTCAGGCTGGCTTCTGCCATTGCACTCAACGAGCGATTTCCGACCGCTCTGAGCCAACCTTCGCGCGCCTCCGTTACGATTTAGGAGGCGACCGCCCCAGTCAAACTACCCGCCACACAGGGTCCCGGATCCGGATAACGGACCGCGGTTAGACATCAAGCAGAACAAGGGTGGTATCTCAAGGGAGGCTCCACCGAAACTAGCGTTCCGGCTTCAAAGCCCACCACCTATCCTGCACATGTTCGGCCTAATGCCAGTGTGAAGCTGTAGTAAAGGTGCACGGGGTCTTTCCGTCTAACCGCGGGAAACCTGCATCTTGACAGGTAATTCAATTTCGCTGAGTCTATGTTGGAGACAGCGGGGAAGTCGTTACGCCATTCGTGCAGGTCGGAACTTACCCGACAAGGAATTTCGCTACCTTAGGACCGTTATAGTTACGGCCGCCGTTTACCTGGGCTTCAATTCAGAGCTCTCACCCCTCCTTTTAACCTTCAGGCACCGGGCAGGCGTCAGACCCTATACGTCGTCTTGCGACTTCGCAGAGCCCTGTGTTTTTAATAAACAGTCGCCACCCCCTGGTTTGTGCCCCCAGCCCCTAGTTGCCTAGGAACCGGGCCTCCTTCTCGCGAACTTACGGAGGTATTTTGCCGAGTTCCTTCAACATAGTTCTCTCAAGCGCCTTGGTATTCTCTACCAGTCCACCTGTGTCGGTTTAGGGTACGATCTAGCGATGGAGCTATTTCCAGGAACCTCTAAGCAGCCCATTCAATCCGATAAGGATGAACTACCCTCGAGATCCGTCACTTCCATCTGGCCCAGGAATATTAACCTGGTTCCCATCGACTACGCCTTTCGGCCTCGCCTTAGGGGTCGGCTTACCCTGCTCAGATTAGCTTTAAGCAGGAACCCTTGGACTTTCGGCGAGAGTGTCTCTCACACTCTTTGTCGCTACTCATGTCATCATTCTCACTAGTGATCTCTCCACCGGATCGCTCACGCGCCAGCTTCACAGAAAAGACTTTGTCTTTTCTGACTTCTTTTTTGCACTACCGCCTTCGGCTACTTGAGTGCGAACACCCAGGCAACTGTCGTTGGCCATACAAGAAGTCAGGAAGACGTAGTCTTATGTCACACTACGCTCTGCTACCATGCAATAAATGCATCCTCAGCTTCGGCTCATGGCTTGAGCCCCGTTACATCTTCGCCGCAAGACAGCTTAATTAGACCAGTGAGCTGTTACGCTATCTTTAAAGGATGGCTGCTTCTAAGCCAACCTCCTGGTTGTTTTGGCCGTCTCACCTGCTTTCCCACTTAGCCATGAATTAGGGGCCTTAGCTGGAGGTCAGGGTTGTTTCCCTCTTCACGACGGACGTTAGCATTCGCCGTGTGTCTGCCATCTAGTACTCCTCGGTATTCGGAGTTTGGTTAGGATCAGTAAGCCTGTGGGGCCCCATTACCCATCCAGTGCTCTACCCCCGAGGGTATTCGGATGACGCTCTACCTAAATAGATTTCGCAGAGAACCAGCTATCTCCGAGTTTGATTGGCCTTTCACCCCTAGGCACAGCTCATCCCGATCCTTTTCAACGGATGTGGGTTCGGTCCTCCAGTAAGTGTTACCTTACCTTCAACCTGGCCATGCCTAGATCACTCGGTTTCGGGTCTGATCCCACGAACTCGACGCCCTATTAAGACTCGCTTTCGCTGCGCCTACACCTAACGGCTTAAGCTTGCTCGTGAGACCAAGTCGATGACCCATTATACAAAAGGTACGCTGTCAGGGCGTAAAGCCCCTCCAACTGATTGTAGGCGTTCGGTTTCAGGTACTGTTTCACTCCCCTCGTCGGGGTGCTTTTCACCTTTCCCTCACGGTACTGGTTCACTATCGGTCAGTAAGGAGTACTTAGCCTTCGAAGGTGGTCCTCCGATCTTCAGACAGGATTTCACGTGTCCCGCCCTACTTAATACGTCCAATCATGCTTCTTATACGGGACTATCACCCACTCTGGTTGCGCATTCCAACGCATTCTAACCACACTCATGGCTCGGCTGGTCCCCGTTCGCTCGCCGCTACTAGGGGAGTATCAATTGATTTCCTTTCCTCCGGGTACTTAGATGTTTCAGTTCCCCGGGTTTGCTTTTCTAAACCTATGTATTCAGTCTAGAAATACCTGTTTTACCGCATTATTGATCGCCGCCGAAGCGGGTAACAATAACACAGTATCAGGTGGGTTGCCCCATTCAGAAATCCATGGATCAAAGCCTATTCTCGGCTCCCCATGGCTTATCGCAGAGTATCACGTCTTTCATCGCCTCTTACTGCCAAGGCATTCACCAAACGCCCTTTTCGCGCTTGATTTGATCCAGAAAAAGCAAGACTTGCGTCCCGCGCGACGATCAGAAGCTGGTAAGAAACTGATCCTCCTTATCCTGGTTCAAAAGCATACTTTTTCCCGCCCAGACTATCGTCTGGACAACGAGACATGCTGATAGCCACAACCCGTGCAGGGTGCAGCGTCATGTCTCTGGTTAGTGTACTTGACTTGGACAACACGTTCTTTTCGGCAGGCATACGCTTGGTCGGCCGAGGAAACAGCCTTGCAAACGCTCGCTTTGGCCCACATCCGAAGACATGGTCCGCCGCACCAAACCGAGGTCATTCCCTTACGCGGGACAACCAAACAGTGTTGTTATTGTATCTCTCTTTACGATGTCAATTTGATGCGCTCCCGAAGGAACTCACCAGTGTCCGATTGGACGAGCAAACGCGCCATAGCGCGCTTGCTGATCTAATCAGCTGTACTTGAACCACTCAGGCAGGACCGTCCGGTTGTCGAATGTAACCGATCTGGCTCTGAGAACCTTTTGCGATGCCTCCGCGACCGGATCATCTGCAATCGTTGCATAGGCCTGTGCCCTTGCAGTCATCCAGTCGATCTTTGGTGCTTTTTGAAACATGTCAAAGAACTTCATGGCGTCCTTGTCGGCATGCAACCATGCTTTCCCCGGTAAGCCATCCTCTTTGCCAGATGCAATCTCCGACCGATGCGCATTGGCCTCGGTAAGTGCGTCGATGCTGGCATACTTGAGATGCGCCAGGTAAACACCCTCAGGCATCACCATCACCGCATCCTTTGTCAGGCTTATTCCGTGTCGAACCAGATGCGTACCGCGCCTGACCGCCCAGGCCTTGCTGTAATGACCCGAGAAAACCGCATTGCTGCGCTTTGTCAGCGCTGCATCCGTTGCTTTCATCGTGTCATCCTCGATGACCTCTGCAACGTTCAACCCGAGGGCAAACAAGGCATTGGATCGACGATGCGACCTGAACAAGGCGGCGAAAGAGCCATGATGCGCTGGATCAATGCAGATCAGCTCATCAGCGTCTGTCCTGATCACCCAGTCATATATGACACCCAATCCGTCCTGGATGCTGTTGAGCAATTGCCCCCGCATCCTGTCGAAACCGGTCAGGTCCGCCCTTGGAACCGCTATCACATTTGCCCGGGGGCAAAGTGCCGCAATCTTTGGATCAGATCCGTGAGCCACAATGAACAGGTTATCCGAACCAAGGTGCCGTGAATAATGTGCGTACCATTGAGATAACGCCCAGTAGTCCCGGTAAACCATTGTGATCGCACATATCTTCATGTCTCCTTCTAGCCATGTTGGCCGTCCGAGAACAAGAAGTAATGGTGGAGCCTAGGAGGATCGAACTCCTGACCTCCTGAATGCAAATCAGGCGCTCTCCCAGCTGAGCTAAGGCCCCAAACTTGCTGCGCAAGTTTGGGGCCTGTTGTCCGACAGGGTACTTTGCAACGCAAAGTGTCCCGAAAGGACTGGCCCGTGACCTGCACGGCATGTGTTGTGAACTGGTATTACGTCCGCTGCCCTTCTCGGGACTTCGGCTGCGCCGATTCCCTGCCACAGCGAAACGCCTCGCTACGCGAAACGCTTGGTGGGTCGAGGAGGACTTGAACCTCCGACCTCACGCTTATCAGGCGTGCGCTCTAACCACCTGAGCTACCGACCCAGTTGATTTTGCCCAGGCAAAATCGACGTCGCGCAAACAGCGTATTGCGAAGCAATGCGCGAGTTGCGCCAGGCGGGTCGGACCCGCATTGCAACCCTTCCGGGGATATCGCTGCGCGATACCCTGTCAGGGCGACGCGCCTCACTGCGTGAGGCGCTTGCTGAAGAGATATGAGGACGGCCCGGTCCGAAGGACATCTTGCGATGTCCCGAATATGGACAGTTTTGTTTACTGTCCTGCTAAGTGTTTCATGAGTTTTATGCGCTACCGCTTCGCTACTTGAGCGCGTTGGTATCACTTAAAATCTGCTAGAAACATCCTTAGAAAGGAGGTGATCCAGCCGCAGGTTCCCCTACGGCTACCTTGTTACGACTTCACCCCAGTCGCTGATCCTACCGTGGCCGCCTGCCCCCCGAAGGTTAGCGCAGCGTCGTCGGGTAGAACCAACTCCCATGGTGTGACGGGCGGTGTGTACAAGGCCCGGGAACGTATTCACCGCGTCATGCTGTTACGCGATTACTAGCGATTCCGACTTCATGGGGTCGAGTTGCAGACCCCAATCCGAACTGAGATAGCTTTTTGGGATTAACCCATTGTCACTACCATTGTAGCACGTGTGTAGCCCAACCCGTAAGGGCCATGAGGACTTGACGTCATCCACACCTTCCTCCCGCTTATCACGGGCAGTTTCTTTAGAGTGCCCAGCCGAACTGCTGGCAACTAAAGATGTGGGTTGCGCTCGTTGCCGGACTTAACCGAACATCTCACGACACGAGCTGACGACAGCCATGCAGCACCTGTCACTGCGTCACCGAAGTGAACGCCCGATCTCTCGGGTTAGCACAGGATGTCAAGGGTTGGTAAGGTTCTGCGCGTTGCTTCGAATTAAACCACATGCTCCACCGCTTGTGCGGGCCCCCGTCAATTCCTTTGAGTTTTAATCTTGCGACCGTACTCCCCAGGCGGAATGCTTAATCCGTTAGGTGTGTCACCGAACAGTATACTGCCCGACGACTGGCATTCATCGTTTACGGTGTGGACTACCAGGGTATCTAATCCTGTTTGCTCCCCACACTTTCGTACCTCAGCGTCAGTATCGAGCCAGTGAGCCGCCTTCGCCACTGGTGTTCCTCCAAATATCTACGAATTTCACCTCTACACTTGGAATTCCACTCACCTCTCTCGAACTCAAGACCAGGAGTTTAGGAGGCAGTTCCGAGGTTGAGCCTCGGGATTTCACCCCCTACTTTCTGATCCGCCTACGTACGCTTTACGCCCAGTAATTCCGAACAACGCTAACCCCCTCCGTATTACCGCGGCTGCTGGCACGGAGTTAGCCGGGGTTTCTTTACCAGGTACTGTCATTATCATCCCTGGCGAAAGTGCTTTACGACCCTAAGGCCTTCATCACACACGCGGCATGGCTAGATCAGGCTTGCGCCCATTGTCTAAGATTCCCCACTGCTGCCTCCCGTAGGAGTCTGGGCCGTGTCTCAGTCCCAGTGTTGCTGATCATCCTCTAAAACCAGCTATAGATCGTAGACTTGGTAGGCCATTACCCCACCAACTATCTAATCTAACGCGGGCCGATCCTTTACCGATAAATCTTTCCCCCGAAGGGCTTATACGGTATTACTCTCAGTTTCCCGAGGCTATTCCGTAGAAAAGGGTACGTTCCCACGCGTTACTAACCCGTCCGCCGCTCGCCCCGAAGGGTGCGCTCGACTTGCATGTGTTAGGCCTGCCGCCAGCGTTCGTTCTGAGCCAGGATCAAACTCTCAAGTTGAAAAGCAATTGCTTGCTTATCCTTGACGTCGAACCTCTGCACATCGACCTGCAGTACTTACTGAATACCACAGGCGTCTTTTCTGTTTGTTGTGCTTGCAGTTACCAAAGTAACCAGAAGCCGTCCAAACAGTGAAGCTGACACTACATCATCGACCGAAGTCTAGTAGCGCGATATGAAGAGGTTGATCCATCGAATGAACCAAACCGCCCACATATCTCTTCAGATACTATCAATTTCAAAGAGCGTAGAGACAAAAGAGACTGAGATGCGCCCTAACTTCCTGGCGCGCCCCGCCCAAATACCTCTGATATTTCTTGTCCGCCTCGTTTCCGCCCGTCCGCGTTTCCGCTTCCGTCCGGCCCGTCTGACGCCCCGCCGGTGCATCTCTGCGCCGCCGGTGAGGG
>NZ_JAPWGV010000053.1:0-8193 GCF_027213915.1 Sulfitobacter sp. G21635-S1 | reverse complement strand
GAAACCCGAAAATGAATCAGCAGAACAACAGGTTGAAATCCCGAACTCCGCATAACGGTGACGCGGCATATTACGTGTTATCCGGAGTTCCGGATAAAACATAGTCGCGCGGCGTCAAGGCACCCTCAACGAGCTCGTCTTCTGCGTCCATCGTTTCAAGTCGGCGTTTCAGCAGGCTCTCACCCGTCGAGACCACCTGGATGACGCAAGCCTTGCCCGCCGCCAGATCGTCCTTGATGGCGTGGATGATGCTTGGAGCCTTCATGCCCATCAGGAGATGGTTGAAGAAGCGCTGTTTCGTGCTCTCGAAGCGAGATTTGGCCGAGGCGCGTGCGGCCGAGGCATTGGTCTCGCCCGAGGCATCGTTGACGCCGGTCGCAGTCAACGCGGCTTCGAGATTGTGGTGGATCGTCCGAAATGCACCCGCGTATGCATCGTAGATCTCGATCTGGGCCGGGGTGAGCGCGTGTTCGAGTACGTCATATTCCACGCCATCAAAGCTGAGGGCGCGGGCCGTGTAGAGGCCGAGCGTCTTGAGATCACGCGCGACCACCTCCATGGCGGCGACACCGCCTGCCTCCATCGCCGAGACGAAACTCTCGCGGCTCGGGAAGGGGTATTCGGGTCCCTGCCCCCAGAGCCCCAGCCGCGCGGCATAGGCGAGGTTGTGCACGCTCGTGGCGCCCGTGGCCGAGATATAGAAGACGCGTGCACGGGGTGCTGCCAGTAGCAGCCGCAGGCCAGCGAGGCCCTGCTGCGAGGGTTTGACCCCCCTGCCCTGCTCGGACCCTGCCGCGTTCTGCATGGCGTGGGCCTCGTCGAAAGCCAGCACGCCGTCGAAATCTTCGCCCATCCAGTCGAGGATCTGGCTCAGCCGCGTGGTGCCGCATTTGCCCGCGGAGCGCAGCGTGGCGTAGGTGACGAAGAGGATGCCATCGCCCATCGGGATCGGCTGGTCCGGTTTCCACTTGGAGAGCGGCTGGATGTCGGCGGGCGAGCCGCCAAGATCGGTCCAGTCGCGGATCGCGTCCTCGATGAGCGTGGCGGATTTGGAGACCCAGATCGCCTTCCTGCGTCCGGCCAGCCAGTTCACGAGGATGAGCCCCGCGCATTCGCGGCCCTTGCCGCAACCGGTGCCGTCACCAAGGAAATAACCGAGGCGATAGGCCCGTGCCTCCGGGTCATCATCGGCGCGCGTCAGCTTGGTCTGGTCGTCATCGATCGTAAACCGCCCCGGCAGGTCACGCCCATGGGCATCATGCGCCATTATGATGGTCTCGAGCTGCGCCTCGGAGAGATGGCCCTCCTCGATCAGCCTGGCGGGCAGGCGCAATTCCGCACTGGCCGCGCCTGAGGGCACAGGTGGCGCGACAGAGGCCATGGCGATGCTCTCGACCAGCGGCGTGGGATGTTCCTGCGCGCCTGCGATCTTGATCCGCTGCGGGCGGTAGCGCGCATAGATGTCCGAGACAGGCGTGTTGTCGCGCGGGATATCAAGGCTCGTGAAAGTTAGCGGGACAACGGCATTGGCCCGGGCTTTGGAGGCGGTGACAACACTGGAAGCGGTCTTGCGCGGGACAGATCCTGGACCGATCGGTCGCTCAGGAGTAACCGCTGCCGCTCGTTGGACTGGGCGCATCTCGGCCCGGGTTGCGGCCACGACGTCGACAAAAGGAAGGGCTTCATCCAAGTCCCGGACACTGGCGCGGATCATCTCGCCGTCTTCCTGCACCTTGTCGAAGACCATGAGCTGGGTTTCGACAGAGGTGCCGAGCTTGCGATAGACCTGTCCCGGCATCGTCAGCGCCAAGCGTGGCGTGAGCAAACCGGAGGCGCGGGACCAATGCGCGGCATCGCGTTCGGGCGTGAATCCCGGCGGCATGATCGCTACCAGCCGCCCACCGGGTGCCAGGCGCTTTGCAGCCGCGATGAGATGCTTGGCGGCGATGTGCTTGTCGCGGGACCGATCGACCGAGGAAGCGAAGGGCGGGTTCATCACCATGATGTCGGGTAGAATCGGTGCCTGCAGCAGATCGTCGATATGCTCACCATCGTGACCCGTCACGTCGCCCCCGAGAACCGCGCGCAGGAGGCGCTGGCGAAAGGGGTCGATCTCGTTGAGCACAAGCGTGGCACCGGCCCGGGCGGCGAAAGCAGCCAGGGCACCGGTGCCCGCGGAAGGCTCCAGCACGGTCTCGCCCTTGCGAATGGCTGCCGCCCGCACCGCCAAGGCCGCAAATGCCAGCGGCGTGGAAAACTGCTGCAGCCGGATCTGCTGTTCCGACCGGCGGGTTTCCGTCAGGAGCCGGGACGCGAGGAGTTTCGCAGCGGCAATGTGACCTGCCGCGCCGTCCCCACGCAGCAGCACTCGGATGGCAGCGGCCTGCATCACGTCATAGGCCATGCGCCAGTCCCAGGCGCCCCCGGCATCGCTGCCATGAAACGTCTCGCGCATGATGCGCGCGAGCGCTGAGCTGCGTAGGGGTTGGTGGTCGACCTCCGCGCCGATCTGCACGAGGGCAGAGGCGAGATCAGGGTGGGAGATCGAGAGAGCCGGGTTTGCCGGTTTGGGCGTGGTCATGGGGATTTTCCTTTGGATCAGGGTCTGAGTTCCAAAGGACAAAAAGCCCGCTTTCGCTTTTCAGGGGATCCGGCCCGAAAGCTATTAACAAGGACGGGCCGTCAACGCGGTCCGCCCTCCTCAGCAACAAAGAGAAAGCCACGCAGCAAAACCGCCGAACTTGTTGACCAATAGAGCCGACATTGAGGCAGCACGCGGCGATCGACCGCTAGGAGCCCATATTGCCAAAATTCTGCAATGCGGCGAACGTCTGCAATGACATTGGGTCCGCTACTTATCGCGTCCTTCTGAGATGGAACACGGCCAGTGCCGCGGTGGCGAACGGGATCAAAGTGGATACAATGAGTGCGGCCCTCGGTTTCCGTTTTCTGTCTGGAATTGTCAGGCGTAGCAGCCGCATCAATCCCAGAAAGAAATCCGCGAAGAGGCGATCACCTTGTCTTTAATAGCGGCAGTCAGGACCGTCCAATCCACCGACAGCGCGTCATGAGTGGGCAGCGTTGCCAGCGGGGCATTCAAGGCGAAAAGTTCGATGAAATATTGGTGCTCCGGTTTGCTTTTGCCGAACGAAAACCACGGCGTTGGCGAACATGGTGGGGTATAGCCTGTGGCCACGCCGTCTTTATTAGACCCTTCATCGCCAAGTGATGCCGGGTTTCCGCGCGGCAAGCCCATTGTTCCGACAGGAATATTCCACAAAAGCCAGTATTGGCTGGGCGGGTCGACACCTTCGACGGTGCCCTTGGGATAATGATACATGATCAGCGCCAGACTTTGGGTGGCGACGGGCACACCGCTCCACACCAGCGGCGGCGACACACCATCGCCGTTGTCACGCTGGCATTGGAGATCGACAGGTAAGGGCGCGCCATTCGCCATTGCCGGGCTTGAAAGGGTCAGTGCGTCCTGCGCCAAAGCCGGACCTACCAATTTAAATCCGATGAACGCCACCGCGACGAATTTGGCCAGTGACATTTTCACCGGCAATATTCCCCTGTCTTCACTTCGCCGCCATCGGTCACGGTGCGGGTCTCGAAGGTGTAGCAGTCCGGCGTGTCTGACGGCGCATAGCGCATGTAATATGCTTCGCCTTCATAGGTGTAATCCATGCTGCGCCTGCCATCGGCTTCTTGCGTAAACACAAGGTTCTGCACACCACCGCGCGGCGGCGCACCGGATTCCTGACCGCCACCCCAAAATCCGGTTGAGGTCATCGGCGCCACGCGCGGCAGATCGCGCATATCGGGCACCTCGCCCATCAGGCACTGGATGATATAGGGGGCCTCGGTCGAAGTATGATAGCGATAGCCAAAAGTGGCGTCGGGTTGTCCATTGCAGACATCAAGCACATCCAGAGCGATATGCGTGCCATCGGGGTTGTTGTCGCCGTAGATCGGAAACCCGTCATAGGCCCAGCCGATGATCGCAGCATCGCCTGCGTTTTTCATCTGCTCGATCATACAGACTGGTTTGACGTGATAGTGGTAATCGTTGCCACGCCCGGCATGCCCGCCGCAAACGTCAAGCTGCTGGGTTTGCAGCGTGTCATGCTCGGTCTGCGTGTGGTAAAGGTCTTCAACCGTCATTTCACCGCCGCCGGTATAGTCATAGATCGGCACGCCGTTCACGGCCACGCCCAAGGCTGCGTCGCGGGTCTGTGGGGTGGTGCCAAGACTGGGCGTCAGCGGGATTGGCGCGGAATAGTCTCTGGCGGGAACCGGAACTTGCTCGTTTGTTCCCACAATCCCTGTCATCAATTCATGATCAGGATATGTGTCTGATGTGACAAGGGCGACATCGCCATCGCAAGTGACTGTCACACTGTCTGCAAAACCCGCATCAGCAACAGAGGCCATTACAGCCGCACAATGATCTTCATGTGCAAACGCAGGGGCGGCAAGAACGCAAAGCAGAGGCGCAAATGAAAACAGGCGTTTCATGGCGTTGGTCTTTCTAAACGAGATCATTTGACGGTCAGACGGCACAGCACCGTGTTGCTTTGCTCAAGATCAGGGCCCCAGATGAATTCGGCCGACCTGTCCCATGTGATCTCGTCATATCCGTCTTTGGGACCCACCTCACGGGCGGAATAGACATCAGCGGCAGGCCAGCTTGATGCATCGAATTCCGCCGTGTCCCAGCCTGCGGGCTCTTCTGATGCCTCAAACCCGCATGCGCCAACGCCAGCGACGGGATTGGCCTCGCTTTCGCAGGATTTGTCTAACGGAGCGGTATGCGTAACCAGACAGGACCAATTCTCATCGCTGACCGCGACCAATTCGCCCGCCGCGTCCTTGATCTGCAAGATCAGACCACCATCCCCCATTTGCTGTCGCCGCGTGCCGATGTATTCCAGCCCGGTGTCGTTTTCCTTGAAGTCCTTGGCAACCAGACCGATCACAAAAGGCCGTTCCGCCTCGAACGTGAAGCTCTCGGCGTTGAACGAACGCTCTGTCGTGATCGGCACGCTGTCTTCGGCAACCTGCGCGCCGTTGATCCGCATCTCGAACCAGTTGTCAGCCCATACGTCTGCCGAGAAGGTTTCTGCCGCCAGCGCAGAGGGCAGGAAGGCGAGCACTGTCAGGGTAGCGATAGAATATTTCATGGTGTTTCCTTTCGGGGTCATGGTCGCGGACGACGCTTTGAGGCGTCACGAATGCCGCCCGCTTCCTCCAGCGTGCAGCCGGTCTGCACGGTGAGGCAGCCAAGGATCGCGTTCGAGCCAGCCTTGCCTACGTGGTAATGATAGCTGCCGTTCTCACTTGTATGGCCATTGCATTGATCGAGAGCGACGGGATCCGATCCGTCCGGCAAATAGCCGACCGTGATCTCGTGGCATTGCGCCTCCGTGCCTTCCTCCAGCGTACAGTCCACGATCTCGGGCACCTTGAGGAAGGCGGATTGGACGAAATCGTCGGTGTCAGGATGGGCGAAAACCGGGGCTGCGACGACAAGCGCCATAAGCATGGCGAACGGTTGTATGCCAGTGCTCCGGGTCATGAAATTTCCTTTAGAGGTTCTGTGGTTTCCGCGTCCGGCGCACCGGGCACGCGACCGCCGAGGCTGTCGCGCAACGCGCGGGTAATCCGTGCCAGCGTCGCGGCATTCTCCGAGCCGATCCGCTCCACGATCAGGGCGTCGATGTCGCCCCAGGCGGCGTGAATGTCCGACAAGAGCCCGCGCCCGCGCGTCGTGAGGCGCAGGAGGTTGCTGCGCGCCTCGTCCGGATCTGGTTCGCGAGAGATGAATCCCGCCTCGATCAGCCGGACCGTCATCGTGCTCATGCTGGCTGGGGTGATGCCGAACTCCCTCGCGAGGCTAACCTGCGAGGCGGGCTCCATCCGGGACAGGGCCTGCATAATACGGGCCTGGCGGGGCCGGACGCCGATTTCGGTGAGGCGGACGCGCAACTGCTCCTCCACAAGGGCGGCCGAATGCAGAAGGAAGTGCAGGGAGAATGAGTCGGTTGTCATGTAGACAGTTAGTATGCTAATTATATTGCCACGGCAACCGCAGGTTTTGCCCGACGCCCAAGAAGGAACACATGGAATGATCCAGGCGATCAGTTTGAACCGAACCCAATGCGCCGCGGCGTGGGCCCTGTCGGGTCGCGCGTTGCGGGCCATGCTGCCGACGCTTGCGCTGGTGGGTCTGTTCTGGTCTGTGTCTAGCTGGGGATATTACGCCCTTGTCAGCGCAATGGCGCTGGACAGCGGATATGACGACGCACCGCTCCTCTTCGCCATTTACTATCTTGCATGGTCTGCCATCGTTCTGCTGACGTTTCGACCTGTCTTCCAAGGTCAGTTGTCCCGTCCTGCTCTTTCCGGTCACGCGATGGCACTTGCGCCGGTTCTGGCAGCCTACGGCCTCTTTGTCGCTCTGGCTCTCCCCCTCCTGCCGGCTGTGTCGGTCTTTCGTGCTCCCCCGAATCCGCCAGAATTCATGTTTGCCAGTGCCTGGTATTATCTGCCCAAATCGGTCGAAATTCTGTTCCAGCAGGTTCTTATCGCGGCCATTGTGCTGCGCGCTCAGCGCGCACGCATGCCACTTTGGTCGATCTCGATCCTGATGGCCGTTCTCTTTGGCGGCTTCCACCTCACGTTCTCGCTCGACGGCTTCTCGCCGTTCTACGTGGCCAGGTTTACGGTCGCCGCTTCGATCTTCGGTGTCATAATCCCATGGCTCTACTTGCGAACACGCCATGGATTTCGCTGGGCTTACGGGCTGCACTGGGGCTTTTACGCGCTGGACGCAGTGGTCACGCATCTTGTTCTCGCGGTGCCCAAATGGGCGATGTGATGGAATTAAGTACTTGGACCAATAGTTGATGCCGAAATTTAGGTGACCGAATTCGAACATGATATCCGACAAGCAGAACTTGGCGCAGTTGCAGCGAAGTGGCGCTTTGTCCGCATCTTACCAGTTCGTACACGATGCAGCGAACGGCAGGTGTTCGGATAGGTAGGGACTTCTGAGAATTTCATCGTACCAGCCATCTGGCACACCAATGTCGCCCATTTCACTCGGCTCAAAGGTGACGGGAGATTGTAACGAAGAACCACCCCCTTATGGACAGCCTTAGTGTAGGTGACCTGCCCCCTCCGGCATTCGAACCCAATTACCGCTCAGGCGCCGCTTCAAGGGACTTTTC
This sequence comes from Sulfitobacter sp. G21635-S1, assembly GCF_027213915.1. Classification (NCBI taxonomy): domain Bacteria; kingdom Pseudomonadati; phylum Pseudomonadota; class Alphaproteobacteria; order Rhodobacterales; family Roseobacteraceae; genus Sulfitobacter; species Sulfitobacter sp. G21635-S1. The sequence continues at coordinate 958 of NZ_JAPWGV010000053.1, read as the reverse complement.
GAACCGCTTGTCCGCCGCCGCTGCTTCTTTCAGGAGTGCGTCAAAATTGTCAGGTGGCTTGCCTTCTTCCAGCATCCCTTTGAAGGTCGCATAGGCATCCGTCTTGCTACCATAGGCGCGCAGGTTCTTGTCGTCGTTCACCCAGGCCACCACGATGACCTTCCCATCGCTGTTGAAGCGGTAGAACAACCGATACTGCTGGAAGAATTTCGCCCGGAACCAGTGCTTGCGGTGATCGCCGAGTGTGCCGCCTTGCCGGAAGGCTGCGGCACTCGGATCGGCCGGTATGGCCTCGGTGACCAGCTTGAAGATGGCGGCCAGCCGTTTCGTGGAATTTTTCTTGCGCCAGGTCTTGGGATCGCGTGCCTTACGCGCCTCGACCTCCAGGGTCAGCCCTTCGAGCTGGTCCAGAAAGAGCGGATGCGCAAAAATCGACCATCCGTTTACGACAAGGGGCGCTTGGGCGGGCACGCTATCGCCGGTCATTCATCCTCGAGTGATAGCGGCGCATCGAGATCGACCTCAACGTCTCCGACCAGTGCTGCAAGACGGCCATGCAAAGCCCCATCAAACGCCCGAATGCGATCCGGATGCGCCTTGATATCGGCCTCGACAAAATCGAGAAAGGCTCCGAGCACGGGATCTTCCTCTTCGGTGCGCACGGGCTCGATATAGACCCTGCCACTCGGCTCGGTGCAGTAGCGAATCTGGTCGCCCTTGCCCAGCTTGAGCTGTTTGCGCACACCCGCCGGCACGGTCGTCTGATACCGATCCGTGAGCTTCGAGACATCTTGTGCGAGCGCTGTCATGGCAGTCTCCTGATAGAATGGGGGTCTTTGCTGCCTGCGATAGGTAATGCATTTGCATTGCCTTGTCAAGATAAGCCGCAGGATCTGCTGTCGCCGGGCAGGTCGATGAACCGTCCGGCGCAGGACCTATTCTCGCCCCGCCAGGAACT
>NZ_JAPWGV010000052.1:0-8475 GCF_027213915.1 Sulfitobacter sp. G21635-S1 | reverse complement strand
GTGAAGCGCTAAAGTGAATTTCCAGCGCTTCAGTTTCAGCTTACTGCTTCAATTGAAATCGGGAACTAAACGCGACAAGATCTTTGAAGAACACGCCTCAGGCGGCAATCGTGCGCGGCCAGTACTTGCCCGCGTGCTCGAACGCGTCCAGAGCGGCGACACGCTGGTTGTCGTTCGGATCGACCGGCTTGCACGGTCTCTGTCGCACTTGCTGGAGGTGATCGAACGTCTGGAGGCCAAGGGGGCTTTCTTCCGTTCTCTCCAGGACCCCATCGACACGGCATCGCCACAAGGCAAGTTCACGCTGCAGGTTCTGGGCGCCGCGGCCGAGTTCGAACGCGCGCTGATCCGGGAACGCACCAAGGCGGGGCTGGCGAGCGCCCGTACTAAGGGCCGAGTCGGCGGCAACCCGGGCCTGCGCGCCCGCGATCCAGCGGCGCTACGCAAGGTGCGACTGGCGCGGCAAGACGGCTACATGGAGCGGCTGAACGAGACCGCGCAGGATTGGGTGCCCCATGTGCGCCGCCTGCGGCCCGATATGGCTTGGGAAGACATGTTGCGGATCATCAACGGCCCCTTGCCCCATGATCGCCGCTGGACGCAAAGCCGCCTGCTGCGCGCCGTGAAAGCCTATGTGCGCGACGGGTTCCTGCCCGCTGAGGTTCTGGGCCGCGCCGGACGTCGCGAAACCGACGACCGCCTGCCCGCGATCGTCGCTGCCATCAAGGGCGCGGACCCGGACATCACGCTAGTGGCGATCTGCGATCGGCTGGAATCGATGCGTGAGCGCACACCACGCGGACGGACAAGTTGGCAGCCATCTTCGGTGAAAATGCTGTTGGAACGGGCCGAGCGTCTTGGTTTGCTGGTTAGACAAACGGATTGACGACGCGCAACTGACCCTCGATGAGCAATCCGTCGTGCATGTCCTCACCCCTCGACGTCGTGCACCCAGAGATCAACTCGGCCGACACGACCATCGCGTCATTGACCGATAGCTGGTATTTCTCCGCCAATGCACGGCCCACCTGATGGGTTTGCACCGTCAGGTCCTCGACCGAGCACAAAGACTGGATGCCGGCAAGAATAACCCCGGTGTCCTCCCAACTGAGCCCTGCCTTCCTGCGGCAATTGGCCAGCGCTTCGTTCAACTTGAACGCTGATCCTAGGCCCCTGCCCTAGTACTTCCTCGGCGCGATCCGCCTTGGGACCATCGCCGTGACGTTGTGCTTCACGTTGGCGTCGGCGGAATTTATGCTCGTGCGAAACGCCCCGGTTAAGTTGGTTATCCGTTTGGAGCCTTCTCAAACCCTGCCGGTCATTTCTCGCATTGAAGTCTCCCGTCCCCCTACCCTTCCCCGCTTCGCTTTTAGGATTTCACAACCTTGGACTCCTACGCTCTGGTTATCATTGCATCACCAAAATAAAGGCGCACAGCATTGACCTCCATTTGTTTGAGTGCGAAAGCGCCAAAACCGAGTCTGCCAAGAGCGCCGGTTTGGTCTCGACATTGAGCTCCTACAATGAGGTCGCTGTTGAGCCGGTTGCCAGCGGGAATCGCGTTGCCCCACGCACTGAGTTGTCGTCGGCTCATCCCGTGGTCTCCTGGTTGAACGCAACGGCACTTGGAAGACGCAGAAGTATGTGGCCGGGGCCGCCTACTTCACCCTGGCGATCCAGGATTTTGTCCTCAACGCCAATCTTGGCAAGACTGCAATCCAGGATGATGACATGGTTCAGCGAGTGATTCTCTGGGGTTCGACCGAAGTCTGAGTAGGGTTTCCCGCGGGCAACCTGTCCTGCCGGAGTGTTTACAGCTGTAAACACGAATGGTTTAATGGACGGCGCATGTAGTCTAGTTCTGCCTAATTAGACACTATATATGCGAAAAATCTTGACTTAACTGGGTGAATCACACCTTTTATCCCCAAGTGGCGCGAAAAAAGCCACATGTTTGAATTTGGGGCAACCACATGATTCCAGTGACACCGCTTAGTACCGAAAGGCCATCAGCCCTCGCAACCGAAATTTCCGAACGGCTGAACGCGGCGATCAGAGAGCACCTTCTTGCGGCTTTCGCACCAGACAACACAAAGTCGCTGCGCGCCTTCGCTGCTCCGGAGGTCGCCGAGTTGTTGGGTGTATCTGGCCAGTTCATGCGAAAAGTGCATGCCGAGGGAACGGTTCCTGAGCCAAGCGACATCCGTGGTGGCCGCCGGTATTACTCCGCCCAAGAGATTTGGAACGCACGAGAGATCCTCGAGCGCTCGTCTCGTACAAAGGGCCGATATGTGCCCCGCCGCTCCCCTAAGGAGAAGCTCCAGGTTTGGCAGCTGATGAACTTCAAAGGTGGCAGCAGCAAAAGTACCACGACGATTCACCTTGCCCACTATTTTGCGCTACGTGGTTACAGGGTGCTCGCTGTGGACCTCGACCCGCAAGGCTCGCTTACATCGATGTGTGGGATTAGCCCGGAGATCGAGTTTGATGGGCTGACGATTTACGACGCGATCCGGTACGATGATCCGGTCGAGATGGCTGATGTCGTGCAGCCGACCTATTTTCCCGGCCTGTCAATCGCTCCGTCGCGGTTGATCCTCTCCGAGTTTGAAACGGAATCCGCTGTTCATTCGAACCCGGATCAGCCGTTTTTCACACGCATTCGGAACGCGCTTGTCCAGGTGGAAAATGATTTTGACTTGGTTCTTGTGGATAGTCCGCCGCAGCTCGGGTTCCTGACAATCGCAGGGATGGCAGCGGCGAGTTCGCTGCTCGTGCCTCTCACGCCGTCCATGTTGGATGTGTCGTCCACGGCCCAGTTTCTCGAACTCGCAGGTGCGTACATGGGGGTGATTGAAGACGCCGGCGCGACGCTGCAATACGATCATTTCAAGTTTTTGGTCACCCGCGACGAGCCAACCGATGTGCCTTCGCAGCAGCTCACTTCGTTCATGCGCGCCTTGTTTCAAGATCGGGTCATGTCGGCGACTGCGCTGAAGAGCACAGCAATCAGCGACGCTACGATGCTCAAGCAGTCGATCTATGAAGTTGTTCGTTCTGAGATGACGCGAGCGACCTATGACCGCGCCAAGGGCTCCATGGATGCGGTGGGAGAAGAAGTCGAGCGGATGATCCAGCAAGCGTGGGGACGTTCATAATGGCTAGGAAATCACTCCAAGAAATGTCCGGTATTGCCAGCGCTATTGCGCGGTCTGGTGCAAAGTCGGCGGAAAAGGTCGCGAAGACAAGTGCACCTGCTCTCGGAGCGCTGCAGGGGTCTCTTGCTGCAATTCGTGAAATAGATCCGGACCTAATTGATGACTGGGGTCCAACGGACCGGCTCGACGAGTTTACAGCTGTAAACTCCGACGATGACGGCGCAGGGTTCGATGCTCTCAAAAACAGCATCCGGGATGGTGGACAACAAGTCCCAATCCTTGTTCGAAAGGCGAAGTCCGAAGGGCGGTATGAGGCAATCTATGGTCGGCGGAGACTGAGAGCCTGTCGGGAACTTGGCATCAAGGTTCGTTCCAATGTCCAAGACATCGATGACCAAACGGCTCTTCTTGCAAAAGGTTTGGAAAACGCTGCCCGCCGCAACCTTTCATTCTACGAAAAGGCGCGTTTTGCAGAAGCTATCCTGGAGGCCGGTCATGCCACTCCCACGGTGAGGCAGGTTTTGAGCCTGTCCGCCTCAGGTCTATCGCATTTGATGAAAGTGACCCAGAACGTGCCGGTAAAGGTAGGTGATCTTGTTGGGGCTGCGCCGAAATCTGGCAGACCCAAATGGACCGCTCTTGCGGAGCTCTTCATCTCCAAAAAGCTCACTGAGAAGGTTGCTCTGTCCGTTCTAAAAAACTGCGGTCAGGAAGTGAGTTCAGACGACCGATTGGAAGTGCTGTTGAAAGAAGCCTCCAAGCGAGGGGCGCGACAAGGCAACGTCACCTCTGAAGTGACACCAGTCGAGGGCGTGACGATCAAGACAGGTCGCGGTTCTGTATCGATGTCAGTCAAGAAATCAGGTGCCAATGCGCAGTTTGCGGAATGGCTCGACGACAACCTGGCTGAAATCATCAAGAGATCCTACGCCGAGTTTACAACTGTAAACCGGACGGATGAAAACTGAGGACGAGCAGAAAGGAGGAAGGCGAGCAAAGAAAAACCCCCGAAACCGGAGCTTCGAGGGCTGCTGCGCAAAGCGCAATTCTTAGATTAGACACCTAGAATCTAGCAGCCACCGAATCACCACACAAGAGAAATCGCTCCTGAGCGAACGGGATTTCTTTGTCTGCTGGCAAAAAATGAAAAAATTCAATGATGCTCCGCATGGAGCGACTGGGACAGGCATGCCTCAGATTGGTGGAGGTGTGTCCAATATCAACCAATTGTCCGGGTGGCGCAAAGCAACGGCAGGACTCGCAGTGGCTGAGCAACATGCACAGGTCGGCGAGAAAGCAGCCGTTCCCAAGGCACAGGCCTTCGTGGCCGTAAAGCGCGTGGGTGCCCATATTGGTCTCAAGGCGGGCGATATGATGCTCCTGGACACGCTCGGGGCCTTCACACAGGCCCAGGACTGGGAGGAGGGACATCGCCCGATCGTCTGGGCATCCAACGCCTATCTGATGGAGCAGACGGGCTTCTCATTGTCGGCGCTCAAGCGCCATGCACGGCGCCTGGCGGAGATCGGGGTGATTTCCTTCAAGGACAGCCCCAACGGCAAGCGGTGGGGCCGCAGGGACGCGGATGGCGTCATAATCGAGGCCTACGGCTTCGATTTGTCGCCGCTGTCGGCCCGCGTCGAAGAGTTCGCGCAGTTGCACGCCGAATTGCAGGCTGAGCGTGAGCTGTGTCAGCGCCTGAAGCGCCAGATCACGGTTGCGCGCCGGATGATCCGCGCCAGGATCGAAGCGGCGCTCGGCAGCGCTCTGAGAGGCCCCTGGACGCAGCTCACAGGCCTCTTTGAGGATCTCCTGGACCGTCTTTCTCGACGGGACACGGCCTCTGAGACGCTCACACGGCTCTTGGAATGGTTCCGGGAGCTTCAGGAGCGTGTCGAGGCGGCCTATCTCAAGGCAGTTCGGGCGGACGAGGCTGTGGAAAACACAGCCGAAACCACCAAGCAAGCACTTCAGAAGACTCAAGAAATGGACCCCAGGGAGGTCATTTCCGAACCTCATATACTAATTACAAATCAACTTAATCCTGTAACCTGTAATTCCTCAGAAAAAGAGGAAGCGGCGAGCGTAGTGCCAAATGCGCCACCGGAAGAGCGAGTTGATAGGGAGTTGGAAGATTGGGTGGCTGAAACGCGCAAGAAGCGCGGGGCAGCTCTTGATCTGCCGACAGTCATGCAAGCCTGTCCTGAATTTGCGTCGTGGGCGCGCAATATGGGCGGATATCTGAAGGATTGGGGCGATCTGCACCGTGTTGTGGGGCAGTTGAGGCCGATGATCGGCGTTTCTGAACACGCCTGGAACCTCGCGCAGGACCGACTTGGGCCACAAATCGCGACTGCGGCGCTGGTTCTCACGTTCGACAAGCATTGCGCCGGCGAAGTGGCGTCACCGGGCGGATATCTGCGTGGCATGGTTGAGAAGGCCGGGGCAGGGGAGCTGCATCTCGAGCGCAGCTTCTATGGTCGATTGAGCGGGCAGGCTGCATAATGGGATGGGGACGCAGTTTTTCCACGTTCAGAGTTCCAGGTGGGGCATGCGGAGATTGCCGCCTGTATTCTCCGCAGATTTTGCGGCAGTTATTGTTGTCTTGACGAGATTATGCGGTATAATCTCCGCAAGGAATGCGCAAAATATGACCTACATTCACGAAATCACTGACTGGCCGCAGTTTTCTTGGGACAAGGCCAAGCTGTCTTCACAACTTGCCGCTGTCCGCCACCGACAAGGCAAGCTCTTGGGACGCATGGAAGGCCTTGGCTTTGATCTTCGAAACGAAGCGATGTTGCGAACTCTCACCAGTGATGTCGTCAAGAGCAGCGAGATCGAAGGCGAGACGCTCGACAAGGATCAGGTTCGGTCGTCTATCGCAAAACGGCTGGGGCTCGAAATCGGCGGGCTGATCCCGTCTGATCGCCATGTCGATGGGGTCGTCGAGATGATGCTGGACGCGACGCAAGCGTATGACCAACCACTGGACGCAGAGCGATTGTTCGGCTGGCATGCCGCCCTTTTCCCAACCGGGCGAAGCGGAATGTCCCGGATCACCGTGGGGCAGTGGCGTGAAGGCCCTATGGAAGTTGTTTCAGGACCTATGGGTCGTGAACGCGTGCATTTTGAGGCGCCGGGAGCAGCACGGCTTGATACAGAGATGGGGCGGTTTCTGACCTGGTTCAATCAGGCCCCTGACACGGATCCAGTTGTTCATGCCGCAATTGCACATCTGTGGTTCGTCACGATCCACCCCTTCGACGATGGCAACGGGCGCATTGCGCGTGCGATCGCGGATATGGCGTTGGCTCGATCCGAACGCAGTTCACAGCGGTTTTACAGCATGTCGACCCAAATCCGGCAGGAGCGGAGCGCCTATTATGATATGCTCGAGACGACGCAGAAGGGCGGGCTTGATGTCACCGCCTGGCTCAATTGGTTCCTCAATTGCCTCGACCGTGCTTTTGATGGCGCAGAGATCATTCTGGAGGCCGTGTTTCAAAAGGCGCGGTTCTGGGAGAAATACGGAACGGCCAACATAAACGACCGCCAGCGGGACATGCTTAACCGCCTCCTGGATGGGTTCGAAGGAAAACTCACGACGTCGAAATATGCGAAGATCGAGAAGTGTTCGCAGGACACCGCATATCGCGACATCCTGGACCTGATCGACTTGGGAGCACTTGAGAAAGATGACGCTGGTGGACGTAGTACCAGCTATTCCCTGTCAGCGAAGTGAAGAGGCTTGTCGCATCCGGTGCTCAGGACAAGCACCGCCAGGATATGTCAGACAGTCGCCAGAAAAAATTGCCGATCTGAGATTTGCCATTATTCATTGATATAAATTCTAAAAATGGAACTCTTAGGTCTGGCATTGCCGATGTTCGTTGCCGATCCGGAGTTTCTGCGTGCAATGAAGAAAACTGGGGCCGTGCCGGCCCCTGAAGTTCTTTTCCCGGGCTGGTGGGGCCGGGAAAAGTGAAAGTGTCCTTCGGGTTTTGTGACTGACGGATGAGGGGCTTTGGTGTTCCTCGGACGGGTCCGGGCCGGGTTCCGGTCTGTCTTTCCTGATGAAGGGCATTCCCATGCAAACAGGTGTCTTGCGCGTGCTGCGCGCAATCGCTGCCTCGTGGTGGCGACACAAGGAACTACGCCGAACCGGCCAGTCGGCGCAGGCGCGGCAGATCGAACGCGAGACCGTCCTGCGTGATCTCGGCTATCTCAGGCAGGCGGCGACATTGCCGAATGCCCATGTAATCTGCGGCGATGGCGGCACGTTCATCCATCTCGGTTGGACCACCGTGTCGACCTTCGCGCCGATCGAGCGCTTTCCCTTGGCCGCCCTCGCGGTCGCACGAGGAACGCCGTTCATCGATATCCGATCCGTCACCGATGTCACCGCCTTCGCGAACTTGCCGTGCGTGGCGCGGGACGGATCGGTCGACCCTGACCCTTGCGGTCCTGGCAGGTCCGTCTCGCTGACCACCTACATCGACTTGGTCGAAGCCCTCGGTGCCAGGATCGCCAACGATCCGCGCCCCCGCCAGTCAACCTGATCACCATTCCCTCTCACCAACACTCGAAAGGAGGCCAGCCATGGCCCGATCCCGCACGCCCAAATTCGATGCCTCCGAGGTCATCACAAACGAAATCATCCGCATCATCGAGCGCGGCGTCCTGCCGTGGCGCAAGCCATGGACCGCAGGTGGCAGCTCTCGTCCCCTGCGCGTGGGCGGAGAACCCTACCAAGGGGTGAACAACTTCCTGCTGACGATGCGGACCGTGATGGCGGGCCACAGCTCTCCCTTCTGGATGACGCTGCCGCAAGCCAATGCGTTGGACGCAAAGGTCCGCAAGGGCGAGAAGTCCTCTGTCGTCGTTTATTACGGTCAAAGCCGGAAAGACGCGGGCGCATATGAGCATGACCGCAGCGACGGGGATGATCACTCCGAGGAAGCCCGTATATTCCGCTTCCAGAAATCCTACCGCGTGTTCAATGCCTGCCAGATCGAGGGCTTGCCCGACAGCTTCTTTCCGGACCCGGAGCCCGTGCCCGAGCATCCGCGGTCCGAGCCAATCCCGCACATGCAGGCGTTTTTCGATGCCATCGACATCACGACCGTCTTCACGGGCACGGAGGCGTACTATTTGCCGCCCGTGGACAAGGTCTACATGCCGTCCATCACGCGGTTCCAGGACCCGCGCAATTTCTACGGGGTCTGGGCGCATGAGCTGGCCCATAATGCCGCGCTCCGGTTTATGCCGCGCTTGTTCAGGCGAAGTCTTGTTTCCTGCGGTTTTTGTCGTTTTC
>NZ_JAPWGV010000051.1:0-8624 GCF_027213915.1 Sulfitobacter sp. G21635-S1 | reverse complement strand
GAAACCCGAAAATGAATCAGCAGAACAACAGGTTGAAATCCCGAACTCCGCATAACGGTGACGCGGCATACTATGTTTTATCCGGAACTCCGGATAACACGTAGTCGCGCGGCGTTAGCGCGCCCTCGACCAGCTCGTCCTCCGGGTTCATCGCCTCAAGCCGGCGTTTCAGCAGGCTCTCACCTGTCGAGACAACCTGGATGACGCAAGCCTTGCCCGCCGCCAGATCGTCCTTGATCGCGCGGATGATGGTCGGCGCCTTCATGCCCATCAGGAGATGGTTGAAGAAGCGCTGTTTCGTGCTCTCGAAGCGGGACTTGGCCGAGGCGCGAGCAGCCGAGGCATTGGTCTCTCCCGAAGCATCATTGACGCCGGTCGCGGTCAGTGCAGCTTCGAGATTGTGGTGGATCGTCCGAAACGCACCCGCGTATGCATCGTAGATCTTGATCTGGGCCGGGGTGAGCGCGTGTTCGAGCACGTCATACTCCACGCCGTCGAAGCTGAGGGCGCGGGCCGTGTAGAGCCCGAGCGTCTTGAGATCGCGGGCCACCACCTCCATGGCGGCGACACCGCCGGCTTCCATCGCAGAAACGAAGCTCTCGCGGCTTGGGAAGGGGTATTCGGGGCCCTGCCCCCAGAGCCCCAGCCGCGCGGCATAGGCCAGGTTGTGCACGCTCGTGGCACCCGTGGCCGAGATGTAGAAGACGCGGGCGCGGGGTGCTGCCAGTTGCAGCCGCAGGCCAGCAAGGCCCTGCTGGGAGGGTTTGACCCCCCTGCCCTGCTCGGACCCGGCCGCGTTCTGCATGGCATGGGCCTCATCAAAAGCGAGGACGCCTTCGAAGTCTTCACCCATCCAGTCGAGAACCTGGCTCAGTCGCGTGGTACCGCATTTGCCCGCGGACCGCAGCGTGGCGTAGGTGACGAAGAGGATTCCGTTGCCCATCGGGACGGGCTGATCCGGTTTCCATTTGGAAAGTGGCTGAATGTCGGCAGGCGAGCCGCCGAGATCGGTCCAGTCGCGGATCGCGTCCTCGATAAGCGTGGCGGATTTGGAGACCCAGATCGCCTTCCTGCGCCCGGAAAGCCAGTTCACGAGAATGAGCCCCGCGCATTCGCGGCCCTTGCCGCAACCGGTGCCGTCGCCGAGGAAATAGCCAAGGCGATAGGCACGTGCATCCGGGTCATCATCGGCGCGCGTCAGCTTGGTCTGGTCGTCATCGATGGTAAACCGACCGGGTAGATCACGCCCATGGGCATCATGCGCCATGATGATGGTCTCGAGCTGCGCCTCGGAGAGATCTCCCTCCTCGATCAACCGTGTGGGCAGGCGCAAGTCATCACTGCCCGTGTTTGAGGGCATGGGCGGGGCAACCGAGGCCATGGCGATGCTTTCAACGAGCGGCGTGGGATGTTCCTGCGCATCCGCAATCTTGATCCGTTGCGGACGGTAGCGCGCATAGATGTCCGAGATGGGCATGTTGTTGCGCGGGGTCTGAAGGCTCGTGAAGCTGAGCGGACGGACGGCACTGGCCCTGGCTGTGGGGGCGGTGATAACACCGGCAGCGGTCTTGCGCGGGACAGATGATCGAACGGTCGGCCGAGCATGAGGGATCGCTTCAACCCGTTGGGCCGGGCTCATCTCGGTCCGTGTTGCGGCCACGGCATCGACAAATGGAAGGGCTTCATCCAGATCGCACAAAGTGGCGCGGATCATCTCGCCGCCCTCCTGCACCTTGTCGAAGACCATGAGCTGGGTTTCGACAGAGGTGCCGAGCTTGCGGTAGACCTGCCTCGGCATCGTCAGCGCCAATCGTGGCGTCAGGAGACCGCAGGCGCGGGACCAATGCGCGGCATCGCGTTCGGGCGTGAACCCCGGCGGCATGATCGCCACCAGGCGCCCACCTGGTGCCAGGCGCTTTGCAGCCGCAATGAGATGTTTGGCAGCGATGTGCTTGTCGCGGGATCGGTCGACCGAGGAGGCGAAGGGCGGATTCATCACCACGACGTCGGGTAGAACCGGCGTCTGAAGCAGATCGTCGATATGCTCGCCGTCATGGCCCGTCACATCGCCACCAAAGACCGCGCGCAAAAGGCTCTGGCGAAAGGGGTCGATCTCGTTGAGCACAAGGGTGGCACCGGCCCGGGCGGCGAAAGCTGCCAGGGCACCGGTGCCAGCCGAGGGCTCCAGCACGGTCTCGCCCTTGCGAACGGCTGCCGCCCGCAAGGCCAGCGCCGCAAATGGCAGCGGCGTGGAAAACTGCTGTAGCCGGATCTGCTGCTCTGACCGGCGGGTTTCCGTAAGGAGACGTGAGGCGAGGAGTTTTGCGTTGGCGATGTCTGCTGTGGCACCGGCCCCACGCAGAAGCACCTGGATGGCCGCTGCCTGCATCATGTCATAGGCCATGCGCCAGTCCCAGGCGCCACCGGCATCGCTGCCATGAAACGTCTCGCGCATGATACGCGCGAGCGCTGAACTGCGCAGGGGCTGGTCATCGACCTCCGTGCCGATTTGCGCGAGGGCAGAGGCGAGATCGGCTTCGGAGATTGCGAGAGCCGGGTTGGCCGTTCTGGGTTTGGACATGGGGATTTTCCTTTGGATCAGGGTCTGAGTTCCAAAGGACAAAAAGCCCGCTTTCGCTTTTCAGGGTGACGGGGGTCAGACCGCGCTGACCTCCAAGGCTTGGTCAGGACTTGGGTTCGACCTGCCGCTTCGCATCAATCAATGCCTGTGCGGCCTGCATCACCTGAACCTGAGATGTTCCCGAGCGTGCATCCTCCAGCGCGGCCTGCACCTGCGCGCAAAACCACGTGTCATAAGAATTCGCTTCAGCGGCCACGGAAATGCTCCTCGAGCCCGATATCCAGCAGCTTGCCGAGGTCATCGGGCATGTCTGCAACGCGCACAGCAATTGGGAAACGGTGCCCCGTCAGGTCAGGCGCGCATTGCTCCTCTAGCCCGAGGTGCTGCCTATCCTTTTCCGTCTCATTCATTGTGCTTTCTCCGACCGCATTATCAGCCGATGCTACATCTTCGAGCGTGGCGTCGTAAACGATAATGCCAAAGGGTCACAGCAAGCTGGCCCACTTACCGATCGGGCACCGCTTCAAGGGAAGTTTCGAACCGCTTGCCCGCCGCTGCAGCTTCTTTCAAGAGCGCGTCGAAATTGTCAGGTGGATTGCCATCTTCCAGCATCCCTTTGAACGTCGCATAGGCATCCGTCTTGCTGCCGTAGGCGCGCAGGGTCTTGTCGTCGTTCACCCAGGCCACCACGATGACCTTCGCATCGCTGTTGAACCGATAGAACAGCCGATACTGCTGGAAGAATTTCGCCCGGAACCAGTGCTTGCGGTGATCGCCGAGTGTGCCGCCTTGCCGGAAGGCGGCGGCACCCGGATCTGCCGGTATGGCCTCGGTGACCAGCTTGAAGATGGCGGCCAGCCGTTTCGTCGGGTTTTTCTTGCGCCAGGTCTTAGGATCGCGTGCCTTACGCGCCTCGACCTCTTCAATCAGCCCTTCGAGCTGATCCAGAAAGAGCGGATGCGCATAAATCGACCATCCGTTTACGACAAGGGGCGCTTGGGCGGGCACGCTATCGCCGCTCATTCATCCTCGAGCGATAGCGGCGCATCGAGATCGACGTCAACGTCTCCGACCAGTGCTGCAAGACGGTCATGCAAAGCCCCATCGAACGCCCGAATGCGGTCCGGATGCGCCTTGATATCGGCCTCGACAAAATCGAGAAAGGCTCCGAGCACGGGATCTTCCTCGTCGCTGCGCACGGGCTCGATATAGACCCTGCCACTCGGCTCGGTGCAGTAACGAATCTGGTCGCCCTTGCCCAGCTTGAGCTGTTTGCGCACACCCGCCGGCACGGTCGTCTGATACCGATCCGTGAGTTTCGAGACATCTTGTGCGAGGGCTGTCATGGCAGTCTCCTGAAGAAAAGGTTCTTTGCTGCCCGCGATAGGTAATGCATTTGCATTGCCTTGTCAAGACAAGCCGCAGCATCTGCTGTCGCCGGGCAGGTCAATGAACCGTCCGGCGAAGGACCTAATTTCGCCCCGCCAGGAACTCCGCCAGCACCGGGCTAGCCGCACCTTTCGCGGAGCTGAGCAGCTCCGAGCCCGCAAGCGAGGCCTTCGACAGGCGTACGAGCCCACCAGTTTCCTCGATGCGGTAGCAGCGGCGCTTTTGCCGCCCGCGCCTGTAGTGGGTCGCGGTGACAATCTGGCAGGTACTGCCATCGGTGAGCGTCACAGGTGCTGCGAGCTTGATCTTGTCGCCTTCCTCGTAGTCCGGGATCGCAGCCCAGTCCTGGCAGCGCTGGCGCCAGGCATGAGCATAGCTGTCTGGGTCTTTCAGCTCGGACAGCAGGGCCAATAGGCTCAGTGGCGCGCGGGATTCGACCGGTCCCGCGCTTTCCTCCATGTCCTTGTAGCCCCAGCAGCCGTCATCGTATCGGGTGAGGAAGACAGCGCCAAAAGTGATCGACCCGTCCGCATCGGTCACATAGGTCGTGTCTTCGACAGGGGTGCCGTCGAGATTGATGACCTTTGCCGCCGCGTACCAAGTCGAACCCACCTTGCAGGCTTTGACCAGTTCCGTCTTGCGCCTTTCGCCCTCGAAGGTGCACAGCCGAGCAATCTCCGCTTTCTCATCCGCGTACGTCTGGACGCGGCCGTCGGTGTAGAAAAGCCATCCCATCACGCCGCCCTCCGGTCATCGATTTCCATCAGCGCATCGAGCGGCACGCGGTAGGGCTGCATGGCGTCGAAATCCTCGCAATTGCCGCAGTTCTGCACGATCGCGAAGGTGTCGCAGGCATCCTTGAGAATGACCCGGAAGGTGCCGCCGAGGCCCGAGGGCACCTCGTAGGTCCCGCCGATGAGATAGTCCGAAGCCCGGCGCACGAAGACGCGGATGCTGTGGCCATCGGTGGCGAGCCGGATGGCCCCCCGCCCCCGGTCGATGAGCACCTGCACGTCATCCAGGATGTCGGTGTAGAACTGGCCGGTCAGATCGCGAAACGCCATGCGGCGCTGCGCCATCCAGTCGGTATCCCGAAACGGGTTCATGCCGTCGGCGAAGGCGAAGGAGGGATCTGCCTGTTCGGTGGTGACGATACGGGTGGTCGTGCCATCGATGCCGTTTGAGCGCAGATGCACACCATTGCCGACGATCAGGATCAGGGCGGGCCTGTCCACGGGCCCGTTCCAGTTGGGCAGGAAGGTCTTGCAGGCGCGCGCATGGGCGATCTGTGCCGCAACAGCGGACGCAGAGAACTTGAGAATAGCCATGGGGATGTCTTTCGGTTGGGTGTGGGAGGGTCGACCCGCGCGCTCGGAATGCTCCGCGCGGGTCACTTGATGCGTCAGGCCGCTTGCGCGACCTCGCTGGCAGGCTCCGGAGTTTCCACGGTGGGCTCCGCCTCCTCAAAGGCGACACCGGCGGTCTGCATCATCGGCGGGCACCAGGCGGCCACAGCAGCGCGCTGCGCGTCCGTGAGCGTGGCGAAGGGTTCGGCGAAGAGCTTGTCGCAGAAGGCGACGATCTCCTTCTTGCTCGACGAGGCTAGCGTCACAGCCTCCTGGGCCAGACCCAGATCCTCGCCGAGGATCTTCAGGAGCCAGGCTTTCTTGAAGCGGTTGAAGAGCGCCGCGTTCGGCGTCCAGTGGGCGCGGATGTCGGGCATGATCTCGATCTCGAACGCATGCATCAGGCTGTCGCGCCGGCGGTCCCGCGCGAAGCAGGACTGCGTGGTGCTGGCGGTTGCAAAGGCGACGAGCTTGGCCTTCTCGCCTGCCTCCAGCGCGCGAAACGCCGCGAACTGATCGGCGGGCGCGCGGGTGTCATCGAGCCAGGACAGATCAAGCGCATCATGCGCCGCCGCCACCTGCTCGAGCGAGGTCTCGTCGATCTCGTCCATCTTGGCATGGCTGCGGTATTCCTTGCGGGCCTCGACCTTGATCGCCTGCGTGACACTCATTCTGCTGCACAGAACGTCGCTCACCAGCTTGAAGAGCGTCAGATCGAGCGTGGCCTCCGGATGCAGCGCCATTGCGGCGCCAAGGGCCATGGCGCGCTCGGTCTTGAGGTCCTCGGCCAGCGAGGCTGGATAGGTGATCTCACCAGCGTTGGAGGCCTCCTCCCCCGTCGCGTTGCCCGAGGCGCCGCGCGTGTTCTCCGCTTTGAGGGTGTCCTCCGGGCGCACGAGGCCCACGTGGAGGGTCACCTGCCCGTTCGACCAGGACGCGGCCACGCCTGCACGGGCGAGGTCCTCGGCGCTGTAGGCCTCCTGCAGGTCGCGGGCTTCCTCTTCCAGTGCGTCCACGCGGTCGTAGAGGGCATTGTACGCGTCCTCCTCGAGCCCTTCATCCTCCATCTCGAGTTGCAGTTTCTCAAGTTCGGCGGTGATCTCATCCACGCGCTTCTGGGCAGCCTCATCCGGCTCGATCGGCCCGGGATAGACGCGGCCGTAGTCTGCCATGGTCGTGTAATCATAGCGGACCATCGCATCGGCCCAAGCAAAGCCCAGACTCATACGGGCCTCTTCGGCGGCGGCACCGAGCTTCTCGAGCAGGATTCTCTCGACCAGTGCCGCATCCTCAAGCACGGAATACTCTTCCAGAAGGTCAGCCGCGACGGCGCCGCCGCGGGCCTCGTACTCCTTGCGCACGAAGGCTCCGATATCGTCGCTGACCTGCACACCGCGTGATTTGAGCGCCTGCCGGACGGTGTAGGCCTGCAGATAGCCGCCGTCCTTCGTGAGCGCCTCGAAGACCTCGCGCTGCGCCTCCTGGCTCGGATGCTCGGCGAAGGCCTTCATCGTGTCGAGCGTGATCACCTTGCCCCGGGCCGCGGCGCGGATGTCGGGGTGGATCAGGCCATAGCGCAACCGGCCTTTCACGGCGGCCACCGTGGTGCCGAAGGTCTTTGCGATGGTCTCGGGCGTCTGGCCGTCGACCTCCATCATCCGGGCGAAGGCCTCGAACTCGTCGATGGCATTCATCGGTGCCTGGGTGATGTTCTCGGCGAGCGACAGTGCCGTGGTGACGTCGCAGTCTTCCGGCACGAGGCGGCAGTCCACCTTGGTCTTCGCCGTGAACCCCTTGGTGGCCTTGTCGGCGATCAGCTCCTTCAGCGCTGCATGGCGTCGGCCACCGGCCAGCACTGCGTACTTGCCGTCGAGCTTCTGGACCAAGAGCGGCTGGAGCAGGCCCAGCAAAGCGATGCTGGCCTTCAGATGCGCGATGTTCTCGGGGTCATAGGTTTCTGGAGAGTTACTGCGCACATTGGCGGGGTGTGCTGTCAGATCGCCAATCGCGACGGTGAGCGGGGTAAAACTTGTGGTCATGGGATATCCTTCCAGGTGGGTGAGGTGTGGCCCGCGCCTTCACGCGCGTGACCAATCCCCGGCTTCAGGGATCACCACGACAAAAGGCCCACTCTCCCTTTGAGGGGCAGCGGGCCTTCATCGTCTCAGATGTCAGGGGGAGGAGTCCCCTGCCCTTCTACCAGTCGCGCGCCAGCATGATGGTCAGCACGCGCATGGTGGTGGCAGGATTGTCCGGGGTCTCAGCCCCATAGCGGAAGTCCGAGTCTGCTTCATGCAGATCGATCTTCCAGAACACGGTCTCTCCCCGGATCTCGACCGCCCCGAAATCGTGCCAGCCCTCGGGATCATTCTCAGGCTCGAACGTGGCAAACTCACCGGTTGCCTTGACCGCCTCGGCCATGAAGCCATCGCCGGCCTCCATAAGCGAGCGGGTGACATGCATCCGGCCCTGGATGGGCTGCGCGGGCGGCACTCCAAGGCATGCGAGCTTGCGAAACGCGTCGTTCTGCGCCGCGATCACCGTCGGATCCGGACGGTCTGGCTGGGGTTGAACGGTCATGGACATGGGGATCTCCTTTGAGAAGTTGAAACACCCTTCTCAAAGCCCGCTTTTTCTTTTCCTCTTGGCGGATGAATCGAGGCCGAAAGCGCCTTATCCGAACAGCCCTCTGGCTCTGTAGTTCGGGTTGGGGATGGTTTCGATCCAGCCGCCCTGTTCCTTTATGCTCTCAAGTGCCGCCGAGAGCGGATAAGCGCCCTCGGACGGGCTCCACCAATAGGCACCGCGCTTGAAGGTGATTATCTTGCGGCGGCCGTCTTCGAAGCAGGCCACCCGCAGCGTCTTGGGTTCCTTGCGTGACATGCGAGTCTCCGTTCTCTGTGTGGTCAGGCGGCCTCGGCACTGCGCCCTGCCCTGCCCGTCTCCGATCTGGCGATCAGATAGTCGCAGGCGCGCTGCGCATCTGCGGCGTGCTTGAAGATCGCACCCTTGTCCGACCGAAGAACGCGCAACCAGTTGTGGAGATAGGCGGCATTCATCTCGAGCGTATGCGCCGTGAAGCCAAGCGTTTGACCCAAGAACACCGAGGTCAATTCCGCGACGATCTCCTCGCGTGCGTAAGAGGTGTTGCCGAACTTCGAGAACCCGAAATCGCGGTTCAGCCGATGCGGGGCTTTCGTGGCATGGCCCTTATGCCGATGTCGGCATAATGCCCATAATGCCGCGCTCCGGTTTATGCCGCGCCGACCCTTACAACCTGTTGCGTTGCGGTTAGATCGGCGCAGCAT
>NZ_JAPWGV010000050.1:0-13118 GCF_027213915.1 Sulfitobacter sp. G21635-S1 | reverse complement strand
CGTGACAATCGTCAACGCCCTCGTCAAATCAGGCCAGAAATGGTCCACTCAGACCGTCTGAGAAATACAGTTGCTAATAGGCCGCGTTGCGGGCCAATAACGCCTGGTAAAGCGTGCTGTGATCTGGAAGGTCAAAAAGCATCCCTAGAATATACCACCCTTGCAGGCTCCGCGCCGCCGGAAATCAGGCGTCTATTAAAGTGTTCTGAGAACCGGCAAAACATTGCGGAAATCACGCCATATCAGCCGTAAATCCCCCTGGAATCCGCGCCGGACCGGCAGCTTTCTGGCAAGAATCACCTGTCGTTGACCCGCAATCCCATCGATTCTGGCACGGACAATCGGGCCAATTCCCGGCAAATACATGGCAAGCGGGAGCCAGCCAATTGTGGCATTGTCGCCGCTCGCTGCCCAGTGCCGGGACTCTGGCCAGATTGGCGCGCGGCGGTGGAGAGTTCCCCTACTTTTAGAGAAAACCTGCCTATCTTTTGCGGAGGATTGAGGCGAAATATTGACCAGACCAAGGCCGCGCTCTGGGGGCGGCGCTGATCAAATGGGGGCACATTTGAGAGGTTCACGACAATGGCAACAAGATCAACGCCACCCGACATGCGTAGACTGAAAGCATCCATCCGCGGGTTTGGCCGCAGCGAAGATGGATCCATTACGATCTTTGCCTGTTTCATGGTTCTCTGCATGCTGATGATCTGCGGCATTTCTGTCGACGTGATGCGTCACGAGATGGACCGCAGCCGCCTTCAGGCCACTGCGGACCGCGCCGTGCTTGCCGCGACCGCGCTGAACCAGCGCCTCGCCCCCGAAGATGTGGTGGCGGACTACTTCACAAAATCCGGCATCCGGGACTTCATGTCGAACGTCGAGGTCAGCGAGGGGCTCAGCTTTCGCACCGTGACCGTGGGTGCCTCCACCACCATGACCACGCAGTTCATGGATTACTTCGGCGTCGAAACGCTGAATGTCCCCGCCCTTGCCACTGCCGAAGACCGTGTGCCGAATGTGGAGATTTCGCTGGTCCTTGATATCTCCGGGTCGATGCGTTTCTCCAACCGCATGAATGATCTTCGGCCTGCCGCAGCGGATTTCCTCGACATTGTGCTGGATGACGCCAATGCCCAGAAAACCTCCGTCACCCTAGTTCCCTATGCGGGCCAGACAAACCCCGGCCCTTTCATGTTCGACCGCCTGAACGGGGAACGCTATCCCGCAATGGCCATGGACGAGGCCGACGGTGGCATCCCGGAGCACCTCAGCCATGGTGAACTGCCACAAGATGCCATCGGCGGTGTCGGGTCGGATCAGAACACGCGTTACGTCTATCCCAACGTCTCTTCCTGCCTGGACATCGGGACCGGCGGCTTTTCCTCGGCAGAACTGCCATCGGGCATGCTTTACCCGCAGACGCCGCATTTCATGAACTGGGACATTGCCGGCAACGTGATGGACTGGGGCTGGTGCCCGCAGGATCAGACCTCGATCCAATACCTCAGCAATGATCGCGCCGGCCTGAAAAATCTGATCAACAACATGCGGATGCATGACGGCACCGGCACACATTACGCGATGAAATGGGCCGTCTCCATGCTTGACCCCTCGTCGCAGGACGATGTGACCGCGCTGGCAAATGCAGGTCTTGCCGCACCCGAATTTATCGGGCGGCCGGCATCCTATGATGACAGCACAACGCAAAAGTACATCATCCTGATGACGGACGGCCAGATCACCGAACAGGTGCGCCCCATCGACACGATGGACGTAGAAAACCCGGTCCGCGAGTTGCAAAGGGGCCGCCACAACGAACGCGAAACGATCACCTCAGCGGGCACCAACGTGGACAGCTTCTTTCAGCAATGTGACCTCGCCAAAAGCCGGAGCCCGCGCCCGATCATCGTCTATACGATTGCCTTCGAGGCGCCGGGTACGCCCGAACAGCAGATGCGCGATTGCGCTTCCTCCCCGTCTCACTTTTTCAAGGCAGACGGCGACAGCATCGCGGATGTCTTCGAGGCCATCGCCTATCAGATCCGGCAGCTGCGGCTGACCCAATAGCGGTTTCCCGGACACGCCCCCCGCCGCCGAATGCCATCGGGTGGGCAGTGATCTAAACTGTCCGCTCGAATAACGCGACCGAGTTTGAATAAATCTGTACCGAACTGGTGATCCCGGCAGGATTCGAACCTGCAACCTGCCCCTTAGGAGGGATGCTTTCATAGCGCTATTCCTTATGTGATTTCTTAGAGTTGGGTGTTTGTACAGTGTCATCTTGTACGTGGTTTGTAGGAAAACGGGCCCTGATGTCGGCCTCATCGGTCTCTGCGTGGGCATAGATGCGCATGGGTAAATTGGGGTCAGACCACCGGCCAGCCTTGGCTGCAGTGACCGGATCGACGCCTTGACGGACGACCAATTCAGTGAAGAACCCATGACGCCCTGCGGGATGCGCTGACAGGTACAGGATGCCCGCACGCTTGCAAATCGTTTTCCAGCGCGTGTTGTAGCCTGTCGAGCTGCCATAGCCGAAAACACGCGGCTTCATGAACTTGCCAGTCTTCCGGTTCTTTGGGCGTTTGGGCGGCAAAGCAAGAAGCTCGTCCATCATCTGCGGCGAAACGGTGATCCAGCTCTCCGGGTGACCCTTCTGAGCCTTCACTCTGACCTTGTTCTCTGCGGGGCGCAGATCGTCAGGTT
This sequence comes from Sulfitobacter sp. G21635-S1, assembly GCF_027213915.1. NCBI lineage: Bacteria > Pseudomonadati > Pseudomonadota > Alphaproteobacteria > Rhodobacterales > Roseobacteraceae > Sulfitobacter > Sulfitobacter sp. G21635-S1. The sequence continues at coordinate 10,412 of NZ_JAPWGV010000050.1, read as the reverse complement.
CCAGCGAGACCGCCTGATCGATCCGCGCGGCGGTCTCGAACATGAACCGCACCAACGCCGCGTTGTACGGATCAGCAGCATTACAAAACGCCTCGATCCATTCCTTGTCCGCCGGTTTGCGCTCAACTCGGCTTGGCTTCCCTCGGCGTTTGTCCTGCGCGATCCGCTCAAACTTGTCATAGGGCTTCACTCGGATCAGAGGCGTTCCAATCAACTCATGCGCGTTGTTGATCACTGCGCTGGCTGGCGTGACGATCTCCCGCCACCACGTATCCGTCGAAGCCAATGGTTTCCATTTTGGGCCGAGCCCTTTCAACAATGCACCCGAGATGGCGTTAAGTGGCATGTCGCCGATTTCTTGCACAATCGGATTGAGCCTCTCCGCATCATCCTTGGATGCGTTGTACAGCAGGATGGCGTCAGAGAATGTTTTACTGACTTCGTCGCCGACCACATGGCGGCGTATCTGAAATTCGGTCTCAAGTGTTATCCAGTCCCGCGCGCCTGCTTCTGTAGATGCCTTAGTGCTTCGCCGGTATGGGCCTGCGATACGCCTGCCATTGTACTCAATCCAACCCTTGGCCCAGTAGAAACGGCCCCTCTTGTAGATTTGGAGCGGCATGACTGACCTCCTTCAAAAATCGTGTCGATCTGCGCAGGCGTAATAAGCATGGTCCGCCCAAGACGGTAGAATGCCCCTGTTTCATTTGCCCGCTCGCGCAAAGTCCGTTCAGAAATTTCAATCTCTCGCTCAGCCATGATCTCGACCCATTGAGCTGGCGTCTTGCCAAGCCCTAGGATTTGCGAGCTGTCTGCTTTGTCGATCTCTGCCATTTCAGTCGTCCTTATCCAGATGAATTGAATTCGCTGTACGCATGGAATCGCTTGTTCCGCACCTTCTGGCGTGGTCAGATGGGATGAAACGTAAATATACGTCATTTTGTGCGATGTTTATACAAAATTGCGCTATGGTCAATTAGGAAACTTGCATGCCTCGAGAAGATGCTGATTTGTTTGCTGAGATAGGCGCGCGCCTAGCGATCTGTCGCAGCGAAATAGGCGTGTCTCAGGCAGCAATGGCCGAAGCCATTGGCGTCTCGCATCGGGCATATCACAGCTACGAAAAAGGAAAGCGCGGCGTCCCTGTCGAAGCCCTAGTCAAGATGCAGGACAAGTATGAGGTTGACGTCGCTTGGTTGCTGCTCGGAACGAATTCAATCCGCGCCGGTCACGATTTCGATGCGCTGAAACGAATTGAGGCGTCTCTCGATCAACATCTTGAGAGCGCCAACATCAAGATCAAAAGTGAGAAGCGCGGGGCAATCGTCGCGCGCTGGTATGAATCACACGTCAAAGGTCGGGAAGTATCAAATGATGAAGTCCACACCTGGGTTGAATTCGCAAGGGAGTAACCAGATGCAACCACCAAGCGATAACTGGAACCGTATCCGCCGGGCGGCTTTAGAACGGGCGCAACGAACTGCTATCGACCCTTTGTCGCCGCTCTATGACCTATATGTGGGTGTTTGTGCCGTGTATCTAGCGGGGGCTCTTTATTTCAACTTCTTCGAACGCGGGACCGATTTCAGTTGGTACACAGCATGTATGGTCATCTGTGTTGCCGTGGCAGGCGCTCTAGTTCCCGTACTGACAGGCTCAGTTCTGGCCTTGCATTTCGCGAGCAAGAAATTGGAGCGATTGATTGCTGAGTGAGCAAATAGAGTAAGCAGTTTCACTGCTGTTCGGGCATGCGGGTTAGCAACAGGACGCCCTTGAAGACGATGAAAAACTGACACACAGTCAAGACCAAGCTGGTCAGAAAATGGCCATACTACCTTCTAGGATGTGTCAGTTTATTAAATGAAATGAGTTATCGTGGCAAAACGTACAAACCAATTTGAAAGAGCAAATCTCGACTTCATTCAGCATTCGGATATCACGCTGGTCGCGCAAGCTATTGGTCTTCAACTCGATCAAAAAAGGACGAATCCTAGACGCGCAATTTGTCCATTTCACGAAGACACTGATCCTTCTCTAAATCTGTATCACTCTAGCTCTTCCATGGAAGGTAGAGATCACTACCACTGTTTTGTTTGCGGCGCTCATGGCGACGCACTGTCACTTATTCAGAACTATGAAAACCTACAGTTTTGGGATGCCGCCAAGCGTCTCGCGGATATTCAGGGTATTGAGTTACCTAAGTCTGGTCGCTCTGCCGTAGATAAACGCAGTGGACTGAATACATTTTCAGAACAAATTGATGCAGCTAGTGCGGGTGGCGCTGATCTTGCCACCTTCGCAAAGAATAGAGGGTTCTCACCGAAATTCATCTCAGATTTTGGCGGCGGTGTTGTCGAATTAAGACAACTGATTGAACAAGCAGTCGCTGACCGAGCTATCGAAGAAAGGCTAGCAGCCGCGGGGCTTATACGCCGAAAAAGCTCACGCAATGACCAGCCTGACTTCTACGGCACTCCGTTGCAGGGCTTCTTCTTCGGTAAGCGCATTGTTTTCAAAGTCGGCGATACCCAACAAGGGATCGCGGGTTTCATTGCGCGATCATTGAATGAAGACACTCCAAAGTACTTATACTCATACGGATTTCCACGGCGCAGTACGTTGTTTGGGCTCGATCGAATTCTCGCAAAGCTGCGAAGTGAACCGAAGGACAATACCCAAAAGCAACTGGAAGTGTTCTTAGTAGAAGGGATCTTTGACGTTCTACGGCTTGAGAGCCTTGGTTTTAGTGCGGTTGGCATACTAGGTTCAAGGCTTTCATCTGGGAATAATAGCCAGATTGAAAGGCTTAGGCTTCTCGCAGAAAGCGCTGCTCAGTCAGGAGTTGACCTTAAGTACCGAGTATTTCTGGATCATGATGAAGCTGGCAAGAGCGGTTCATATGAAGCGGTAATTGAACTGATCAAACTTCTTGATAGTAGCTCGCCCTTTGACCTCGACGTCATATCGGTACGGGGTGATGTCGAGGAAAAATCAGACCCGGATGCGTTGCTCAAGGACCTTGGCCACAGCGAAGCTCGTGACTTCATTGAAAAAGCAAGTATTTCTGCCCTAAGGTTTGTGGCAGCTTACAGGTTTGGAAGCGATCCGCATCAACGCGACCTAAATAAACCAAGCAGAATGAAGCTTGCAGCGGAAGCCCGCCAGGTAGCCCTCTCCTTAGGCGACGTTTCCTTCTCGAGGGCATTTGCTCCTCTTGAATTCGACGCAACAGATGAGCTTTTGAGCAGATTCTATCAATCAATTCTGAGTTACTCGAGCAACGATCAGGCGATAGAGCCAGTCAGTAAAAACCAAGAGCTTTACTCCGAAACGCTTGATGATCGAGCCGCTCTACTCACTGCGTTGGCCTTTGGCAGAGCGTCCACTCTTAAGCGTGAGTACCCACTGGAAGACGATGCTTGGGAACGGCTCGCGGTTGCGGCCTCCCCACTGTTTCACTTACATCGTAAACGTTTAGAAACTGTAGACTCGCCGTCAGCTCCGCTGTTGACAAGACATGTTCCCAAGGGCGACGGGCGCTATCGAATGAAGTCTGGGCCTGTCGCAGAAGACGCGATCTTGCAGCAATACGTTCTGCTCGAATTACTTAGAGATCGCAGTAGTAAAAATCAGTTTTCCAATCGGGTCCCTGCAATCCGTTATATGAGCGATACGACTACAGATGGAGGAATCTATCGGACGGGAAGCGCAACAAAACGACGCGCACTCAGCTTCGCTTATCAAATCGATATGGACGTCATCAACGGTACGAAACCGCCTGGAAGGACAGGTATTTTCCGTCATTTTTTTGATTGTTGGCGTTCATTTATTGACTACATCGACGATCAAATACGACAGTTCGACACCGAGAACCTACAAATTCTTCGACTCGATATTACAGGATTTTACGATCACATCAGGCGTGACGCCGTGTCTAGTGCCTTGGTGAATCCTCTAAATGACGCATTAAATGTCTTGCCCGAAACTGCCGACGGACGACACCGCTTTGCTCCACTCTTAGATCCTAATGGAGACCCACTTCCAGCAAGACGCGCTGAAGTAGTAACTGAATTTCTTTTAAATCAATCGTTTGGGTGTTCTTTTTCAGACCCAAAGACTGGTGAACGAAAAACCACTGATCCAATGATTGGAATTCCTCAAGGTCCTGATCTGTCCGCTTACCTCGCCAACATCTCATTGTTTGGTCTCGATGACCTGATGGAAGACGAGATCAAAAAATTGAACGAACAAGCCGAAGACCTTCTTCCTGGCGATACAAACCGTCGGGTTAGAGCCAGCTATGCGCGTTATGTCGATGACCTTGTCCTTGTTTGTCCTGATATTGGGACGGCTCTCCACCTCAGAAGGAAGATTGAGACTTTCCTAAAAAATGTTGGGTTGGCCTTAAACCGAAAAAACACGACGCCCCCACCGATGTCTAGAGCGGAGGCCAGAAGCTGGTTAACTGATAATCGCGCAGGCTTTGGTTTTTCTGGACCACTTGCGGAACTACCGACAACTGATGCGATGGACCCTCTTGCGGACGCCGGCGAGATTGATCGAAAAAGTGCCCTGGGACTCCTATATGACCCCGAACTCGATGATCCAGCTAATATCCACAACAGCTTGGGCAAAATTCAACTGGCGCTAAGTGCGCCAGATATCAGGTTCGGTGATAAAACGAATGCATTCAAGCGCCTCTGGTGTTTCGCTGCATCCGAACAAAAAGATGCCAACGGAAGGTCTCTTGCAAATTCCTTCCTTGATCTACTTAAAACAGTGGAGCCGTTCTCTCTCGAGTTTGAACAAAACAGCGATCCTTTGGACTTAGGCTTAGCTTGCTTAGACGGTCTGGAGAAAGCGCTTCGCTTGAGCATTCCAAAAGGCGAACTTTCAGACGTTCGGGTTGAACATTTCAGGAGCGTTCAAAAACGGCTTTCAGAAGGCGTTCTTGATGATCTTTTTGAACCATTAGCCGCCGCAATCTTTAAAGACCGCGACCTTGAAGAACTTCTTTCGAGGCATGATGTTAGAAGTCAGATCGGTATAATATCCTGCCTTGCAGCCGAGAAAATTCTTCTAACAAAGTCAACTTGCAGCTTATCGAAGCTGGAACGGTATTTTCGGTCACAAAGCAGCCACTTACGCCATAGTCTTGCGCGTGGTCTCTGGCTATCTCTCTTCAAAATAGACCCAAAATCAGTCGATCCTCTGCCTCCTTTGGCGCTGAAGGGACAAGATGCGGCAGAGGCCGCGTTTGCAACGGTCAATCACGCGATCGTAAAGCTTCAGCGCATTGAAATACACGGGCCAGACGAAGATGATGTAACCTCCACCGATACAGCCAGCCCGACTAAAAACTTAACTGAAGACCTCGCGTCTTTGACAAGGCAAATTTTGCAAGTCTGGTCTCGTTCGGAAGCCGAAGATGCCGAAGCAAACGCCGGGAAAGCGCATCAGATTGAGCTAGATGCTGCCGCCACTTTCATAAATATTACATACCAGCACTTTGGGGCAGTGATAACTGGGCGCAGTCGATTGATGCAACTGATCGCTAACAGCTCAGCAGCCCACCCCTTGCCTTCCCCCCCAGGGTTAGCAACTTCAGGGATTTTACTTTGGTGTGACAACAAGCTCCTGCTTGCGACTACTGAAGATGACGACAAAAATATTCTAGGTGTAGATTGGCTAGAACATGACATTCCGCAGGTGGCCGGGGTTAAACTAAAGTGCGCCGATCTTCCAGTTGGAGCCAAACCTCTATATTCAGCTGGGTTAGACTGGACCCCCGGGGCAATTTCGGACACCTATCGAGAGTTTTTGCCACTATTCTTAAACCAAGTACCTGAGGATGGTTCGACCGAGCTGTTACCCGTACCAACGGCTTTCTCTTTCTTTGGCAAAATTGGCGATCAGGGATTGGATCCATCAACTGCTAGGCTCGTTTGCTGGGCCGATACAAAGGAAAGCGTCGACGCGCATGCATTCGTTCGCAACGGATCATCGCTTGAAGCCCGTAAGGTTTTTTCTGTAGATGCCGATTTGTGGCGCTACGGTTGGGCTATCAGGGACCTTTGCGAGCGACCCGACCTACTGACCGATGAAGATGGCGGTCAAGACAGTCAGGCCTCTACCGCACTTACCGAAAAAATTCACCGCCAAGAGGCCATGCTAGCACGGGTTCTTCCCCGGCTTTCGGGAGCCGATAAATGGGGAGCAGGCAAGACTTCCAATAATACGCCTGTTCCAACTCGAATTGATCGAGCACTTAAACTACTAGAAAGATTCGGAAAATCACAAACCCAAGAAGATGACGCTTCCTACCTTATTTCGGCCCTAACTGAAGGGGTCTTTATGAGCGATCGGATAAATAAGGACCCTGACCTCACAATCCCCGGCAAAACTGCTGGACAAGTCGTGGGTACTGTTAGGCGGCTTTCAAGAGGCTTGCCTGAAGCAGCCAAGCTATGGGGGCCAATCGAAGACATAACTCCTACATTCAATCGAAGGAGTGCGCGAGCTTGGGCACTGCTCGCCGAAAATGTGAAAGGGCACATACCCAATGAAAGCGCTCAACAGTCGCTCGAAACACTAGCATTAGGACTAGAGATTACGGCGGTTTTGTTTGATTTGAGAGCTCTCGCGTTTGAGCTTTCAAGTCTTCTAACACGTGATGACCTGGCGCTACTTGGGAATTCCAAATTCGAACTATCATGGGTCGAGGACTTAGTTGGGCCAAATATCTTGCTGTTCGACCGTGGCAATTCAAATCCAAATTCCGAACTAGAACAACAAGTTGAACTGTTACTAAGCGTTTTCACTCAACTAATTTTAAAAAAGGGTCTAAATCACAATATCCTTCGAGACATGATCACACCAAGTGGTTGGGTGGTCATTTTGGCGGTTGTTTTACAAATCCTTCCAGTTAGGGAAACACAACCAGATTCAACGACCCACATTCTGAGACCTAAGTTGTGGCGTATGTCACCGGATCAAACTGCAAAAGCAGAGGAGATTCTCAAACCGCTTTTAGTTTTTCTTTCTGCAACTAGCGATGCTGAGGATGGTGATGAATCTTGGCCGTGGTCGGCATTTGATAGACTAAGCGAAAGCAAACCAGAGAACCTTGTCCAGCTTTTGAGAATGCTGACGGAGCTTACTACCCTAGAAGTCACCGATGAGGTCTCGCAGATGAATCCTCGGACCGGTGAGAGTCAGTCAGGCAGATCTATTGTGAGACTAGCGGACGGGACTTCTCAGGCATTGAGTGATTGGCAAGTCGATATTGCGCATATCCTTGGAGAACGTGGAACTAGAACCGAAGCCACAGAAGATTCGAACCACCGAATGATCTTCAACTACTCGGTATCTCGCGTTGGAGCCAAAGTGGTTGGTGTCCATTTGGTTTCGCGTCAGCTTTCTGATGCAACTCTTCAAAACGTCCAGTCCTCGTCTGATGCCGAAATCGTGGGCGACGTTGTTGAAACCGAGGTAGAGGAAGCGCATAAACCGGCCCTCCCCCCCAAACAATTGGGCCTAACTGAGCAAGCCGATTCCAGCAGTGCTGACGGTCCAAATGAACGGCCTACGATTTCATCAAGTGAGGACTCAGATAGCACTTTACAAAAGCTCTGTAAAAGACAGCTAAAGGAGTGGCCAAAGCGCTCAGATGAGAGGAGTTCGAGCCTTAGACGTCTCGCAATCGTCCAGTGGGATGTTGCTGAAACGTACTATCAACCCGCTCACAAAGACGGAAAATATGAAGGCCTTTTGATTGATAGTAAGCCTGCGACTAGCGCTAATCTGGCTGGCAGGACAGTCGCGCTCTCAACAACTGAATTTCGCCGCCGGAAAATACTAGAGCGAGTGCTAGAAGCGTGTCTAGCCTTCGAAGTTGAGGGTATTGTTCTTCCCGAATACAGTGTCCGGCCAGAGACGGTGAACTGGCTTTCGAGGAGAATTAAAGCTGCTGGCAAACCCATTATTGTCTGGTGTGGGACTTTCCGTGTACCATCAGGCTCAAAAATAGATCAATTCCAAAAGGGTTCGAAAAGCTTTGTCCCGTTTGCCTTGGCGTCGGTTGAACCAACTCCAACAGGCAGGCTACGATGGCATCACCATTCTGCATTGTTGACGTGTTTGCGCGGAATTTTGAACGGTGCGAGTTCCGAAGTTGAAGTTGAGCACTTCGTAAGACAAAAGCGGTACCCATCTGCAGCCGCAGGAGAGTTGATTAGGCCGCCGACTTCTGAAGCATGGCATCCAATGTTGGAGAATGTGAAGGATCCCTTTGACTTGGGAACGTACACTCTCGAGCTTATTTGTGCTGAGATGTTTCCACACGCTAGCAGCTCTAATTTTGTTGGGGTCTTAGAAGAGAACATCCAACTCCTCAAGCGATATGCACCAGGAATATCTACTCCAGAACTTTTGGAATCTCTCGATGACGATATCCATAATTTTGCTAAGTGGACGGCATATCGAAGTGCTGCAAAATTAAAAGGTAGCGAACATCAGCCACTTTTTCGAGGAAAGAGCCTTCAAAGAACGCTCATTGTCCTACCGGCCATGACGTCTCGCACGGCTGACTATCATGTCTTCGGACAGAACCAATATCTGGCCGCTGGCCTCGTAACAGCATTTTGTAACGCTGTTACGCCTAATATAAGTATCGGGGAAAGTGCCTTTATTGGACTGAATGGATGGACGACCACGCAAGGGTCAGAAACACCATATGGAACTCATGCGCCTGGCATTTTTGAGCTTGGAAATAGCGAACACAGTGGACCACTCGGCAAGAACGAAGCAGCTGTAGTGATTGCTGACTTGGACCTTGCACGGACAACGGACCAAAAACCGAGGCCACACTATCAGAGTAAGCCACTGCGCATCGTTGCCCATCTTCCGATGATATTTGCAACAGAGACCGGGTCAGGCTCTGGGAAACACGACTATCCAGCTGGGAACCGCAAAGAGCGAAAAAGACAAGTAGCTGAGGAAAAAGAACAAAAAAGCTTTGAGCAAGCCGCTTCCGTGATTGACGCCGCGCTTGGCGCTGACGCGCAATCAAGGCCATTTCTGCCGAGGCCAACCTCGAGCACACAGGCCAACTCTAAGAGTCTTGAAAATGAGGAAAGAATTCTGATTGCTCTTAGGACTTTAGAGACGTTCGTGGATGATCCAAAGTGGATGAAAAAACGTACTAGATCATTTGAAAAACAACGCTTTGACTATCCTCCTGAACTGCCGTTGCCTGCCCTATTGGACTGGTTATACATCGACGATCGATGGGAAAGGGGTTTAGAAAATGGCGACAAAATCGATGAATTCACGGACCCTATGACGCTCGACCTTCCATTGTTAGCGATTGGAGACCGGTCTGGAGATGATCCAGATAGAGGTGTCGACTGATTATGGCAGGCAAATACGTTCCAACGGATCCAAAAAATGCTCGACTAGAGCAGATTGCTGCCGAACTGTCGGAGAGTGGCGACTATCGTGTACTTCGTCGGCTAGATGTTCGTAAGCTTTGCCTTGAGAACGATGGCACGCCGGTTCGAAGAGGTGTTTTCCTGGATGTGGAGACCACCGGATTAGATTTGGAATCTGATGAAATCATAGAACTTGCTATGGTACCGTTTGATTACACAGAAGACGGTAGAATTTTCGACGTCGGGGAGGCACTCCATCAACTTAACGAGCCGAGCTCACCAGTGACCGCCAAGATCACTGCGTTGACAGGCATCACAAACGAAGACCTGGCAGGTAAGTCACTTAACCTACTGGAAATAGACAGCTTGATTGACCAATCTGTTGTCATTGTCGCCCATAATGCTGAGTTTGACCGGCCATTCGTCGAAAAAATCTCCACCAAGTTTAGTAAGATGCCTTGGGCCTGCACTTTGCGAGACATTGCTTGGCATGACGAAGGTTTCAACGGGCGCCGCCTATCCGACCTACTTGCTCACTACTCGTATTTTTTTGATGCTCATCGAGCAACAGACGACTGCTTGGCCGGAATCGGTTTGCTTACAATGAAGCTCCCAGCATCCAACGAGGCCGTGTTGGCAAAATTGCTAGGTGCGGCCAGAAGGACATCCTACCGTATTTTCGCTGTTTCGGCCGCATTTGAGAAGAAGGATACACTTAAAGAACGCGGTTATCGTTGGAATACGGATCTGAAATTTGGACCAAAGTCTTGGTATACGGAAGTAAGCGAAGTCAACTTTGACCAGGAAATTCAATGGCTTCAATCGTTTGTACTTCCGGCACATGCGAAGCCTGTCACACTGAAGCTCACAGCAAGAGAACGATACTCCAAGTTTGGCCCTAACTTAGGGTCAGGACTCATAGCCAGTAGATAACGACTGCCGCGAGAGCGATGGCGGACAAAAAGACCTTTGGACATCTGT
>NZ_JAPWGV010000004.1:107053-217879 GCF_027213915.1 Sulfitobacter sp. G21635-S1 | reverse complement strand
GAACGAAGGGCCGCGCCCGAGCCTGGGAGGGCGCATTGAGACGCGCATTCGGAGCGCCTCCCTTACAAATATCAATGTTGTCAGTGTGATACGAGAAGTCACCAAACGCGCCCTCCCGGGGGGAGGGGCGGGCGCGGCCCGGGCTGACACCCGGGCCAAGGCGTGTGGCTGGCGTCGTGGAAGAACGATTTCGTTGTTTCGGGGGGTGGGCGGGTGCAGGAACGTGCTTTTTCAGCAGCCTCAAGCCCCACATTTAATGCGGGGCTTGAGATTGTTTCGTTGTTCTATCGAACCACCGGTTAGACGATGTCGTCTGCTCCACCGCCCAGACCACCGAGCAACCCGCCCAGCAGCCCGTCTTCACCGGCTACACCGTCCAGCAGGCCGTCGCCACCGCCGAGCAGGCCGCCGACGATACCCTCATCGCCGAGGACACCACCCAGCAGACCACCGTCGCCGCCGAGCAGGCCACCAACGACACCCTCGTCGCCGATAACGCCGTTGAGCAGACCGCCGTCACCGCCAAGCAAGCCGCCAACGAGACCCTCGTCCCCGAGCACACCATCCAGCAGACCACCACCGAGAAGGCCGCCATCACTGCCGTCGCCCAGCAGGCCGACACCGGTCAGGTCCCCGACCAGCCCGTTCTCCCCGGTCACGTCACCCAGCAGGCCCATGTCACCGACAAGATCGCCGGCCAGGCTGTCGGACCCGGTCACATCGCCCAGCAAGCCTTCGTTCCCGGTCACGTCACCAAGCAGACCACCGTCGGCGATCACCGGGTCGAGCAGGCCATCTTCGGCACCAATGCTTGCCAGCAGACCGCCGTCGCCGCCGAGCAGGCCACCAACGATACCCTCGTCACCGAGCACACCGTCGAGCAGACCACCGTCGCCGCCGAGCAGACCACCAACGATGCCTTCGTCGCCAATCACGCCATCGAGCAGGCCACCGTCACCGCCAAGCAGACCACCAACGAGGCCTTCATCGCCGATCACGCCATCCAGGAGACCGCCGTCACCGCCAAGCAGACCGCCAACGATACCCTCGTCGCCGATCACCCCGTCAAGGAGACCGCCGTCGCCACCAAGCAAGCCACCAACGATGCCTTCATCGCCGATCACGCCATCGAGCAGACCGCCGTCACCGCCGAGCAGACCACCAACAATACCCTCATCCCCGAGCACACCGTCCAGCAGGCCGCCGGTTCCGCCATCTCCGTCAGTTGTCCCAAGCAACCCGGTTCCAACCAGATCACCGACCAGGCCATCAGCGCCGGTGAGATCCGACAAGGCACCATCGTTGCCTACCAGATCGCCAAGCAAGCCATCGGAACCCGTGACATCCCCAAGGACGCCGTCGTTTCCGGTGACGGCACCAAGCAATCCATCGTTGCCCACAACACCATCCAGCAGACCGGTCTCGTCGGAGATTGTGCCGTCACCGACGACCGGCTGGCCCAACAGATCGTTGCCGGCGTCACCCAGGACACCCTCGTCACCGAGCAGATCTCCAAGCAAACCGTCCGAGCCTGTGACAGCCCCGAGAAGCCCGTCATTTCCGGTCAGGCCCCCGAGAAGACCATCGTCTGAGAGAAGCGGGTCAAGGAAACCTTGTTCGCTATCTGCATCGGCATCAGCATCGGCGTCGGCGTCGGCGTCGGCGTCGGCATCGGCGTCGGCATCGGCGTCCGCATCCGCATCAGCATCGGCGTCGGCATCTGCATCTGCATCGGCATCAGCGTCGGCATCCGCATCCGCGTCAGCATCTGCATCAGCGTCAGCATCCGCATCGGCGTCAGCATCCGCATCCGCATCGGCGTCTGCATCTGCATCCGCATCGGCGTCAGCATCTGCATCCGCATCGGCGTCAGCATCCGCGTCTGCATCCGCGTCTGCATCCGCATCGGCGTCGGCATCCGCGTCAGCATCCGCATCCGCGTCTGCATCCGCATCCGCGTCCGCATCGGCATCCGCGTCAGCATCCGCATCCGCGTCTGCATCCGCATCGGCGTCTGCATCCGCATCGGCATCAGCATCCGCGTCGGCATCAGCATCCGCGTCGGCATCTGCATCGGCATCCGCATCTGCATCCGCGTCAGCATCGGCGTCTGCATCAGCATCGGCGTCTGCATCAGCATCCGCGTCTGCATCCGCATCTCCGTCGTCGCTATCGCCGCCACCGGCAGACATTGCCAGCCCCAGGCCCGCCAAACCTGCCGCGACCAGGCCAGCCTGTTCTTCTTCGCTCAGCCCTTCATCCTGCTTACCTTCGATATCAACATTGGTATCGTCGCCAAGCGTCAGGCTGTGCAGGGACCCGTCCTTTGCAGGCTTGAAGTAATCCTTGATGACAATCGTATCGCCATTTTTCAATTCGACAGTCAGCACATCGCCCTGCCGAGTGTAACGGGCGATGTCCGACTGAAGCGCATCGATTCGAATGTTAATCTCTTGTCCTGCTTGTAAAACAGTGTTGGCCATGGGGCACGTCCTCTCCACACCCCACGCGAGGGTGTCGTAAGTTGCATTCCAAAGAGAATAAATCATAACTTAAGTATATATTCAATCGAGAACTCAGGCTCTTGCCGCTCGGATCAGGCTGCATGATTTCCATGGGCGCCGAGTGGTTCACGTCGCTCGCGTCGTTTTGGCAATCTTTCAATATTTCAAACCGAACTGAACGCGGCGACAGAGCGCAGCCCACCAAGTTTCACCCAGCCAAAGCAGTCGGTGGTTTCATTTTATCATTGATTTATGAGAGAATAAGCCATGCGCGGCGGTCCAGGGTGCAGCACCGGCACTGACGCAATGCATTGCGGTAAAAACGAAAAGAGCAGGGCGGCCCCGACCCGGGTGCCCGAAGCTGACCTGAGGATCCTATGAACCTCTTGCCGGACGGAGCGTCACAGCCGCTGCAGCGGCGGGTCAGTCGAGCAGCGCGCCGGGGTTCATGATGTTGTTGGGGTCGATGGCCTGTTTGATCTGGCGCAACACGGTCATCTTGCTCGCGCTTGCGTGTTTCTTCAGGTCATTTCGTTTCAAACGGCCAATCCCGTGTTCCGCGCTGATTGATCCGCCCAGCGACAGGGTCGCCTCGTTGATCGCCTCGCGCACGCGGTTGGCGATGCCGGGATGGGCCTGCAGGAAATCCGACTTGGCCATCCCCTCGGGTGGAAAGACATTGTGATGAATGTTGCCATCGCCGATGTGGCCATAGCTGTTTGTGCGCAGCCCCTGATGCACGGCGGTGACTGCCGCATGGGTCCGGGACACGAAGGCGTCGATCTGGCCGATCGGCACGGCGGTATCGCTGCTGCAGAAGGCGCCGGTCCTGTGGTTGGCCTCGGGCGTATGCTCGCGCAGTGTCCAGAGCGCGTCGCGCTGCGCCTCGGATTCGGCCACCACCACGTCGATGACAAAACCCTGCTCGATACAATCCGCCAGCGCCGCCTCGGTTTCATCACGCAGGCCCCGGTTGCCCGCGGTGTCGATCAGCAGATACCAATCATGGTCCCCGGCAAAGGGTTTCCTCAATGTCGGGAAATGCCTGCACACAAGGCCCACGCCGAACCCGCTCATCAGTTCCATGCCGTTCATGCGGTTGCCGATGGCCCGGCGCAGGGCGCGCAATGTCCGCAGGGCATCCGCCGGTGAGGTGATGGCGCAAAAGGCGGTCACGGCTTCCGGGTCACGCGGCTTCAGCATCAGGCTGGCGGCGGTGATGATGCCCAGGGTGCCCTCGCTGCCGATCAGCAGGTGCCGCAGGTCATATCCGGTGTTGTTCTTGCGCAGCGGGCTCAATTCCTCCAGCACCTCGCCGGAGGGCATCACCGCCTCGATCCCCAGGCAGAGATCGCGGGCATTGCCATGGCGCAGCACCTGTATCCCGCCTGCGTTGGTGGCCAGGTTGCCGCCGATGGTGCAGCTGCCCTTTGACGCCATGCTGAGCGGGAACATAAGGTCGTGCCGCGCAGCCTCTGCATGGATGTTCTCCAGCACGCAGCCCGCCTCGGCCACCATCACGAAATCGTCCGGCGAGACACTGCGCACCCGGTTCATCCGCTCCAGCGACAGGATGATGGCATCGTTGCTGTCGAGCGAAAGCTGCCCGGCCACCACGCCCGTGCCGCCGCCATAGGGGATGATCGCGATGCCGTTTGCATTGCACAGCCGGACGATCTGTGACACCTGCGCCGTCGTCTCGGGCAGGACAACAAGGCAATCCCTGCCGGTAAAGCTGCCGCGCGGGTCTTCGAAGTAACGCGCGGCATCCGCCCCGGACCTGCAAGCGGCATCCCCGACGATGCCCCTGATATCATTCAAAACTCTGTCTTCCGGCGTTTTCAGTGCCACCAACTGCCCGGTACTCCTGTCTTCTGGATCGTGGTACGGGCTCATTCTGTGGCAAAAGCGATCTTTAGCAAGGCAAGATAATTTGCGATTATCTAAGCCATCTCTTTAGGAAATGCCCGCCCGCCAGCGGCCTCGACCGTCCCGATCAGCTCCTCCAGGAACCGCGCCACCAGACGGTATTTCGAGCAATCGGCGCGGCTCAGGATCCCCAGTGTCCGCGACGGGGCCGTGGGCCCCAGCGCCAGTTTGCGCAGGCTGCCAAAGATCGGGTCCGGCACGCAGAAATCCGGCCCGATGGAGACGCCCAGATCATGCGCCACCATGCTTGCGATGGTGTCGAGCGAGCTCATCTCCATCATGTCGCGCACTTTCAGCTTGCGGCGGGCCAGCCAGTCTTCCGCCATGATCCCGATGGCAGAGAGCGCGCTGTGGCGGATGAAGGGTTTGGTTTCAAGGATGCGCACGGGATCGGTTTCCGTCACCTCGACCGAGGTCAGAAGCACCAGTTTCTCGGCCACGAAAGGGGTCCATGTCATCGTTGCGGGGGTGCGGTTCGGTTCGCTCACCAGCGCGGCATCGACGGTTCCGTTCTCCACCATTTCCTGCAGGGCAGGGCTTAGCCCCGGCACAACCCGGATGCGCAGGTCGGGGTATTGCCCGATCAGCCCCTTCATCGCCTTGGGGACAAGCCCGCGCAGCGTGGATGGCACCGCCCCCAGCACCATGTCCCCGATCAGGCGCGGGTCACCTGTCAGGTCATCGAGAATCGTCTCATAGGCGGCGACGACCTCCTTGGCCTTGGGCACCATCGCGCGGCCCAGCTGGTTCAGGCGCGGCGACTTCTGCGACCGGTCGAACAGGGCGACGCCAAGGGTCTCTTCCAGCCGCTTCATCTGCTGGCCGACTGCCGCATGGGTGACACAGACGCGGTCCGCCGCCGCGTTGAAACTGCCTTCTTCGGCGACGGCGATCAGGGTTTTGAACAGGACGATGGACACTTGCGCAGCTTTCCCGAAACGTTTGAACAGAGGATTTACTAAAGCATTAATTTACAAATGGGAAAAGAATGTTGGTTTGTTAAAGGTTCTCTTATCGCGCAAGATCGGGAAGTATGAACCTATCCAGGGGGAGGCCTGCACTTGAGCATCGACGCAAAGATCGTCGCCGATCTGGTCAAGAATGACGTGAAACTGGTGACGACAGTTCCCTGCAAGCAGCTTGCAGGGGTGATCGCCGAAGTGGACCGGTCCGAAGACATCTATCACATTCCCGCCAACAAGGAAGACGAGGGGATCGGCATCTGCGCCGGTGCCTTCATGGGGGGCAAACGCGCCGCGATCATCATGCAGAACACCGCCCTGGGTGTGACGGTGAACACGCTGGTCACGCTGACCCAGTTCTACCGGATGCCGCTGCCCATGCTGATTTCCTATCGCGGCGAACTGGGGGAGCCGGTGGCCTGCCAGGTTGAAATGGCGGTGCATACCAAGGCGCTGCTCAATCAGCTTCACATCCCGACCTATCATTTCCATCATGAATCCGACGCGGAGGAACTGGACAAGATCCTGCAGTACACCTTCATGTGCAACAAACCGGTCGCGATCCTGACGGATGCCACTTTCTGGAAAGGGTACTGACATGATCCGATCTGACGTCCTGCGCACGCTGGTCCCGGTGATTTCCGACCATTTCGTGGTCTGCAACATCGGCCTGCCCAGCCAGGAACTGCACATGCTGGATGACCAGCCCACGAACTTCTACATGCTGGGCACGATGGGCCTTGCCTCTTCCATCGGGCTGGGCGTGGCGCTGGCCCAGTCGAAAAAGGTGATCTCGATAGACGGTGACGGTTCCGTGCTGACCAACTTCGGGACGCTGCCGACCATCGCCAACAACGTGGCCGACAATTTCATCCTGCTGAACATCGACAATGGCAGCTACGGCTCCACCGGGGATCAGCCGACCTATGCGGGCATGAAAACCTCGCTGGCCAAGGTGGCCGTGGCCTGCGGCTGCGAGAACGTCATCGAATGTCAGGCCGAGGAATGTGCAGATGTCATGAAAGCCGCGCTGGCCAGTGACAGGATGACCATCATCGTGTGCAAATGCGAAAGCGGGAACATCCCCGTATCGGTCATCACGACCGATCCGGTCGTGATCCGCGACCGGTTCATGAACGCGTTGAAGGAGGCCAACGCGTAATCAAGACGGCGCAAACGCCGATAGCAAGCAGCTCTGGGAGGAACACATGCTGAAAAGAACATTTCTGAAGATGGGCGCAGCCCTTGCCGTGACCGCATCGCTGGCAAGTGGTGCCAGCGCGGCCGAACTCAACGGGCCGGTCAATTATATCATCCCATTCGGACCGGGGGGCGAATCCGACATTTCCGCCCGCTTCCAGCAACCCTTCTTCAAGGACAAGTTCGGCCAGGACCTGGTGATCTCCTACCAGCCCGGCGGCGGCGGTGCGGTGGCCTGGGCCACGCTGAACGGGCTGAGCGATGACGGCCAGACGATCATGGGCGTGAACCTGCCCCATATCATCATCAAGCCGGCACAGAAGGATGTCGGCTTCAAGACCGAGGACCTGAAGGTCTTTCACATGTTCCACTTCACGCCGGATGCGATCATCGTGCGCGCCGACAGCCCCTATATGACGCTGGAAGATCTGGTCGAGGATGCCAGGGCGAACCCGGCGCAGGTCACCATCTCCGGCTCGGGCAAGGCCACGGCCAACCACCTTGCACATATCAAGTTCGACAAGATGGCCGATATCCAGACGACCTATGTGCCGTTCAAGGGCACCGGGGCCGCTGTCACGGCACTTCTGGGCAACCAGGTGAAGGCCGAGTGGGGCTATTCCACCGTGGCCGCGACCCAGGGCGAAGAGGTGCGCATGCTGGCCGTCGCGATGGAGGAGCGTCACCCGCTGTTCCCCGATGTCCCGACCTTCAAGGAACTGGGTTATGACATGGTGGGCGGCGCCTATCGCGGCATCGCTTTGCCGAAATCGGCCAGCGACGAGGTCACAGGCATGTGGTCCGACATGATCGCCGAGATCAACAATGACCCCGCTTTCCGTCAGCAGATGCTGGATAACGGCTTTGCGATGCTGGATGTGGAGGCCGCTGGCATGGAGGATTTCATGGCGGCGCGCAGCGAGGAATACCTCAACGACGCCCGCGAGGCAGGGTTGATCGAATAAGCTGATCCGCGCATAGGCCCCATATCATGGAATTCGGTCATTTCCTGTCCGCCCTGACACCGTTCAACCTGGTTCTGGCCTTGTTCGGTGTGGTGGCGGGCACGATTGTCGGCTCGATCCCGGGCCTTACCGCAACCATGGCACTGGCCGTGCTGGTGCCGATCACCTTCAGCATGGACCCCGCCTCGGCGCTGATCCTGCTGGGCGCGATCTATACCGGGGCGATCTATGGCGGGGCCTATGCGGCGATCCTGCTGAACACGCCCGGCACGCCCTCTGCCATCGCCACCACCTTTGACGGCTATCCGATGGCGAAACGCGGCGACGGTGACCTTGCGGTCGCCCTTGCCTGCTTTGCCTCCGTTGTCGGCGGGCTCGTGGGGGCCTTCGCGCTGCTGCTTCTGGCACCGCCCCTGTCCAAGGTGGCGCTGGCCTTCGGGCCGATAGAATATTTCTGGCTGTCGATCTTCGGCCTGTCGCTGATTGCCTCGCTCTCTACCGGCAACCTGATGAAGGGGCTGGCGGGGGGCGCTTTCGGCATGCTGCTTTCCACCGTTGGCGTGGCGGAAGTGTCCGCCGATATCCGCCTGACCTTCGGCAGTCAGATGCTGGTCGGCGGCTTTGGCGTGATCGGCGCACTGATCGGGCTATACTGTATCCCCGTGCTGATCGACCTTGTGGCGACGCCGGACCGGCACCTCAAGGTCGAGGAAGACGTGCGTTCCGTCCGCATCGGAGAGGCGTTCCGCATCGCCGCGCGGTCCAAGTTCAACCTGATCAGATCGTCCGTCATCGGCACCCTGATCGGCATTCTGCCCGGCGCGGGTGGGTCCGTTGCCGGTCTTGTCGCCTATTCCGAGGCCAAGCGCAGCGCCAGGCCCGACCAGAAGTTCGGGCAGGGCGAGCCTGACGGCATCCTTGCCACGGAATCCGCCAACAACGCGACCGTGGGCGGGGGTTTCATCCCGACGCTGGTGTTGGGCATCCCCGGCACGCCGCCCGATGCCATCGTGCTGGGCGCACTGCTGGTGCAGGGCGTGCGTACCGGCCCCACGATGTTCAGCCAGAGCGGCTCCATCGTCTATACCTTCATCTACGGGTTGCTGATTGCCACGGTGCTGATGCTGCCCGCGGGCCTGCTGATCGGGCGCTATGCCTACAAGTCGATCGTGAACATTCCCAAGGCCGTCCTTGTCCCGACGGTGGGATTCATGACGATCATCGGCACCTTCTCCATCCGCAACAGCGTCACGGATGTGATCCTGATGCTGGGCCTCGGTGTCTTCGGCTGGGTCGTGGGGCGCTTCGGCTTTGCAGCCTCGCCCATCGTGCTGGGCCTGATCCTTGGCCCCATCGCCGAACAGGGCTTTGTGCAGGGCTGGACCATCGGCTCGGCCACCGGCAACCTCTTCGGCATGTTCTTCGGGCGGCCCATCTCGCAGGGGATCATCGCCTTCACGCTGCTCAGCCTGTTCCTGCCGCTCTATACCGCGTGGCGGCAGCGTAAGAAACCACAGGAGCAAGGCTGATGCCGGACCAGCAACGCCAGCCGGAAGGCCATGTGGGATCGCTGGTGATTTCCGCGCTCTTCGTGATCATGGGGATCGTCGCACTTTACGACACCACGGGGTATTACGACCGCGACAGCCAGGTCTTTCCACGCACCGTCGCACTCCTGATGATCCTGACGGCGGGGCTGTCCCTCGTCACCCGCTTCCTGCATCCGCGCGAAAGCGGTGGCTTCGGCACCGGCACCTGGTGGCGGCGGGTTCTGCTGATCCTGGCCATGTTCGCGGCAAGCCTCGCCATCCCGCATATCGGTTTTCTCGCCAGCGGCGCGATTGCCTTTGCCGGCGGGCTCATCGCGGCAATGCATGACCGGTGGACGGTAACGACAGCGGCGCTCTACGCGGGAAGCGGCGCGGCGGTCATGATCGCTTTCTTCGCGCTCTTTCGTTACGTGCTGCACGTTCCGCTGCCCTGAACGCCGACCTTGTGCGCCAGGCGCGCGCCGAAAGATCCGTGGCGGCGGAGCCTTCGAGATGCGTCTCGATCAGGGTCAGCAGCCCGTCGACGGAAGGGTCCGCGCGGAGATGTCGGGATAGGCTTCGGCGCAGACCGGACCGGCTTCGGGCGTCAGCGCATGCGCCTTGCAGGGGTTGAAGGCAATGGTGATCCGGTCGCTGTCCGGTCTGCGGTGATCAATGGGCACGGAGACATTGCCGCAGATCACCATCTGGCCGCTGTGAAACGATTGCTGCACCTTCATGAGTACAGCGAATGCGCCGGCTGTCGCGCAGAACACGACAAACACACGCGTCAGGCCAAAGCCGCCCGCACCGCCCCGGTAGCGGGGCAGATCGCATTGCGCCCGCTCGAAACCAAAGAAATCAGGCGATGCTGAAACGGTTTGGTCCGCAAGCATGGGCATAGCTTCGGTCCTTGCGCGCACGACAGCCGTGCTGTTCAAGTCTATGGGACCCTTGAAATCCCCTCTATCAGATCTGCGCGCGGGTTATCCGCTTTGCGCGACCGTGAGGCGTTCAGCCGTTGACCCCGGCCTCGCGTTTCGAGCGGCCCGGCGTCACCGAGGGCGGCTTGTGATAGGCAGCCCGGTACGCCTGTGCGAAACGGCCAAGGTGGGAAATCCGCAGTCAAGCGCAATCGCCGTGACAGAGCGGCCAGCCCCCGCCAGAAGCCGCGCCCGCGCGCGTTCAAGCCGCATCGCCGTCAGATGTTCTCAGGGGCTCTGACCCGTCGCAACCCTGAAGGCATCCTGAAGATGCCGGGTCGGGGCACCGACAGCCTCGGCGATACCCGGCACCGTGAGCGGATCTTGCACATGGGCGGACATGTATTCCAACGCACGGGCGATCTTTGCGGGGCCCCTAGACGGAAGGTGCCAATGGCTCGGTTGCGCGGGGACACCTGCGTCCAGCGGGCAGAGGGGGCAAGCGCCAGCGCGAAGGCGCTACAGCGTTTCAACCACCCCGCCGTCAACCCTGAGGCTGGCACCGGTGGTGGCCGAGGCCTGCGGGGCACAGGCGTAGACGATCATATGCGCGACCTCTTCCACGCTGGCCGCGCGGCGGATGATCGAACCTGGCCGGGCCTCCATCGTGAAATCGGCAGCGACCTCTTCGAGGGTACGGCCCGTTTGCGCCACGCGTTCGGCCAGCATCTCGCGCAGCCCGTCGCTCAGTGTCGGGCCGGGCAGGACCGAATTCACCGTGACGCCAGTTCCGGCAAGGCGTTTGGCCAGCCCGCGCGCCAGTGCCACGTCAGCCGTCTTGCTCACGCCGTAGTGGATCATCTCGGCCGGAATGTTGAAGGCGGATTCCGAGCCGAGCATGACGATCCGTCCCCAGCCCTTTGCGACCATGGAAGGGGCCAGGGCACGGCTGAGGCGCATGGCGCTCATCACATTGACCTGCCAGTGCCGGTCCCATTCCGCGTCTTCGGTTTCGAAAAAGTCACATGGCACAAAGATCCCGGCGTTGTTGACGAGGATGTCGATGTCTCCGGCCGCTGCCGCCAATTCGGCACAGCCCTGCGCCGTGCCCAGATCGGCGGCGATGCCACGTGTGCCGAGCGCCGCTGCCAGTTCGGCGACCTCCTCCGGGTTCCGGCCATGCAGGATGACATCGGCCCCGGCCTGTGCCAGCGCCTTTGCCGTGGCTTTCCCGATGCCCTTGGTCGAGCCGGTAACGAGGGCGGTCCTGCCGCCAAGATCAATCTTCATTGGTCCAGTCCTTTCAGAAGTGTCTCTGCCACGGCTTCGGCCATGGCCCGGTTGCCCTCCGCCCCCGGATGCAGGTGATCGCCGCTGTCATGGGCCGGATTCAGGCGCATGTCGTCATCCCTGTCGGCGAGCAATTGGTCAAAATCCACAAGGCCATCGTGAAAATCTGCATCGCGCAGCCAGTCGTTCAACGCGCGGCGCAGGGCGTCCTTTTCGGGGCTCCAGTAGCGCGCTTCCATCGGTGTGCCCGGCAGCGCGCCGTCAAAGGGCGGGACGGTGCCGAGGATCAGGCGCATGCCCTGCGCCTGGACGCGCGCCGCGACCTGCAGCAGCCCGGCCTGAAGGCGGTCAAGGCGCATCGGCGGCTCTTCGGGCGCGAATGGCGTGCCGGGCCAGGCGATGTCATTGGTGCCGATCAGCAGCACCAGCGTATCGACCCCGGGCACCGCCAGCGCGTCGCTCTCAAGCCGTGCCAGAACGCTGCGCCCCATGCCGTCGCTCAGCAGCCGTGCGCCCGAGATCCCCGCATTGACCACGGCAATCCCTCTGGCCGAAAGGGCGCGGGCGAGGAAATCGGGCCAGCGTGCCATGGCATCCATCGGCGCGCCGTTGCCGTCCGTGATTGAATCCCCCATCGCCACGACCACCTGTCGCGCGGGCCGGTCCGACAGCACCGCGCTCAGGGTCAGCCGCGCCGGGATCTCGCTCAGGACCGCCGGGTCGGCGCGGTCGGCATCGACCAGATAGCTGGTCTCGCGGGCATCCCAGTGAAAATCCTCGGCCACGGCCCCCGGTCCAAAGGTCAATGTGACGGCGATCCGGGCCCCGGCCTCGGCTGGAAAATGCACCGGGTCCGAGACGAATGTTGCCCCCGGCGCGATGAATGTGCCGGGCCTGCCGCCGAAAAGAACGGGCTGCGGTGCCTCGGCCCTGGCCGCACCTGCGCTCTGCGCCAGGCTCACGGCATCGATCGGAAGGGGCTGGGTGCCGTGCAGGTTCGACAACACCAGCCGCAGGTGCGCCGCCCCATAGCCAAGCGTCAGCGGCTGGCGGATCGTCGCACCGGCAATGCCGTCCGGCAGGCCGGTCTCAAAGACGGAAGTATCGCGCCAGACCGCTTGCGGGCTGGCCATCCAGGCCGGGGTCCAGCTTTCGGCTAGCGCGGGGGTTGCGAGGCTCATGGTCAGCAGGGTTGCGGTTGCTTGGGAAAAAGTGCGCATGTCAGGTCCTTTCGGGAAGGAAGGCCAGCGCCAGGGCGGCCAGGGGCAACAGGGCCGCGAGGGGCGGCAGGGAGGACAGGACGAAGCCTGTCGTGAGGGCAAGACCGCCAAGCCATGCGCCGATGGCATTGCCGAGGTTGAAGGCGGAAATGTTCAGCGTGGCGCCAAGCGTGTCGGCCCCGGCGGGGCTGCGGGCCATCATATGGTTCTGAAGCGGGGCAAGGGTGGCAAAGGCCAGCATGCCGAGCAGCAGCATCGCCGGGGCCGCAAGGACCGGCAGGGCAAGCGCGACGCGCAGGACGAAAAGCCCTGCGGCAAGCCCCGCCAGCACCACCGGCACCGAGGCGCCGGGCCAGCGGTCGGCAAACCGCCCGCCCGCGACATTGCCACCGACAATCCCCAGTCCAAAGAGCAACAGGTAAAGCGCCACATGCCGCTCCGGCACGCCGGCCACCTCGGTCAGCAGCGGGGTGATATAGGTGAAGACCATGAACACCCCGGCATATCCCAGCGCCGTCATCGTCAGCGCCCGCCGCGGTGCGGGCCGCAGGAACAGCGCCAGCTGCCGCAGCTTCAGCGGTGTGCCCGCATCGGTCTGCGGCACGAAGAGGGCGATGGCGGCAAGGGCCACGGCTCCGATCCCCGCAACCGCCCAGAAGGTGGCGCGCCAGCCAAAGATCTGCCCCAGCCAGGTGCCGAAGGGCAGGCCCAGAACGGTGGCCAGGGTCAGCCCGGTGAACACCGTGGCAATCGCCGAGGCCTTGCGATGCGGCGGCACGATGGCCTGTGCCACGACCGATCCGGTGCCGAAAAACGTGCCATGGGCGAAGCCGGTGATCACCCGTGCCGCCAGCACCAGCCCGAAACCCGGGGCGAGGGCGCAAAGCAGGTTCCCGGCGGTAAAGATCGCCATCACCAGCACCAGAACCGCCCGATGCGGCAGACGGCTGGCGGCAATCGCCAGAACCGGCCCGCCGATGGTCACGCCAAGCGCATAGCCCGTGATCAGCAGCCCGGCCGACGGCAGGCCGACGCCGAGATCGCCTGCCACCTGCGGCAGCAGGCCCATGATGATGAATTCCGTAAGCCCGATCCCGAAGGCCCCGATCCCGAGCGCGATAAGCGGCAGCAGGCGCGCGGGGGTCTCCGCCTGCTCCACCTGTGTTGAAAAGGCCATCTGGCAGTCTCCTTGTGATGAACGTCCTGGCTCAGGGGAAACTGGCAGTGCCTGCCTTGTGAATTAATACGTCGAAGCATAACAATACCTATGCCGTGAATTCACAGGTTGTGCCGATGCGAGATACCAATCGCCTGCAGGAAATGGATGTCTTCCTTGCCGTTGTCGACGAGGGCAGCTTTTCTGCCGCTGCGCTGGCGCGCCGCATGACGCCCTCTGCGGTGTCCAAGATGATGACCCGGCTGGAACAGCGGCTTGGCGTCACATTGATGCGGCGCACCACGCGCAGCATCACCATTACCGACGAGGGGACAGCCTTTGCGCGGTCCGCCCGCGGCATCCTTGCAGCCCTTGATCAGGCCGAGCGCGAGGTCGGCTGCGGCCCGGTCGCGGGCATTGTCCGCATCGCCACCAGTGCCGCCTATGCCAACCACATCCTTGCGCCGATCCTGCCTGCCTTGCTGCGCCAGTATCCGGACCTGGAGATCGAGTTGCTGATCGGGGATGGTCTGATCGACATGGGCGGTCAGCCGGTCGATCTGGGGGTAAGGGCCGGGCCGCTGCCGGATTCGACAATGCGGGCGCAATCCCTTGGCGTCAGCGAGGTGATTACCGTCAGGGCCGCCGGTGGCCCTGACGACCCCATCGGATTTGCCTATGCCCGCCGCGACCCGATCTGGCGCGAGGCGGCATCACGGCTGAGGGCAACCGACGGCAACACCCTGGCGGCGCTGGCGCTGCATGGCAACGGCACGGCCCGCGTGGGCCGGTTCCTTGTCAGGGAAGAACTTGCGACAGGCCGCCTGCAGCTTGTGCCAGACGCACCCGTCGCCCGCGAAGAATTCCATGTCGTCTACCTCGGAAAAGCGGCAGCGCTGCCCGCCCGCGTCTCAACCGTTGTCGCGCATCTTATCCGCGAAGGTCGGGTTGACAGATAGCCTGCGGGCGCGCTGTCCGGGCTTTGCGATCCGGATCGCTCCGCGCAACCCTCAGGACAGCGCAGCGCCATAGCCTGCGCGACGGCCGAAGACAGCGCCTGAGGTCAGGCCCGAACCGCCGGGGTAGCCTGCAAAGAAGACACCGCCGACAAGCTCGCCACAGGCGTAGAGCCCCGCAATCGGTGTTGCGTCTTGGCGCATTACATTGCCGTCTTCGTTCACCTTCAACCCGCCATAGGTAAAGGTGATCCCGCCCGTCACCGGATAGGCGCGGAAGGGCGGGGTGTCGATCTTCTGGGCCCAATGCGATTTGGGCAAGGTGAGGGAAGGGGTGCCCTTGCCGTCAAGCCTTGTCGGGTCGAATGGCCGGGTTTCATCGACCGCCGCATTGTAGCCTTGCAGGGTCGCCAGCGCGCCTGCACCGTCGACGCCGGTCATCTGTGCGGCCAGATCCTCCAGCGTATCGGCCTCAACGAAATGCGCGTCGTCGAAGCGGTATTCGGCATAAAGCAGATCGAACACCTTGCTGTCGAACACCTGCCAGGCGAATTGCCCCGGCTGGTCAAGGATCGCGGCACCGTATTGCGCATAGGTATAATTGCGGAAATTCGCGCCTTCGTCGACGAAACGGTTCCCCTCGGCGTTTACCATGACCCCCAGGAAATAGCAGATTTTCCGGTAGTTCTTGCGCTCGCCCGGCGGCAGGTCGAGGTTGCCGAAATCGGCCATATGCAGGTCCATCGGGGTTGCGTGCCCGCCGCTGTAAAGGCCATAGGCCTCTGCACCCGCCTCCATCGCCAGGGTCAGCCCGTCGCCGGTGTTATGCGGGGTGCCGCGCACCTTGGCCGCTTTCCAGTTCGGCCCCATGTGGCGCACGCGCAGGTCCTCACTGGCCTCGAACCCGCCCGAGGCGAGGATGACGGCATCGGCCCGTATCTCTTCCTCACCGACTTTCACGCCGGTGACACGGTCGCCCTCCCGGAGCAACCCGGTCACGGCACTGTCAAAGCGGACCTTGCCCCCCAGACGGCGCACCGCCGCCAGTTCCATGTCAAACAGGCCAACGCCCTCATTCCGGGCAGCCAGGGTCAGACCGCCCCAGAACACATGCCGCCCGTCCTTTTCAAAGCTCTGGCGGCTGTAGATCGGCTCGAAGGTGACATCATGTGTCGCCAGCCATTTCATCGTCTCGCCCGATGTGGTGACCAGGCTCTGCTGCTCGGCAGAGAGGGGACGGCCATCGTTGAAGCCCAGCAGGTCCTCGCTGAATTTTTCAACCGTGTAGCTGCCGAAATCTGTGACATCCAGACGCGGATCTTCGGGATCGCGCAGAAGCGGCATCAGATCCTCCTTGCCCTGATAGGCAAAGCGCATGGCACCGGCAGTATACTTGGTGTTGCCGCCTGCCAGCGCCTCGTCCGCCTTTTCCAGCAAAAGAACCTGCGCGCCTTTTTCCAGGGCGGCAATGGCGGCGCATAGCGCTGCGTTTCCTGTTCCGACGACGATAACTGATTTCGGCATTGAATCTCACCTCGAATGGCTGCATTGTATCCGCGTGGATACAATATGAGGCAATACCGTGCAGAAAGTTGAAACGCAAGGGCTGTCCCAGGGCGAGGCGGCCTACCAGCAGCTCCACGCCGCGATCCGGTCGGGGACCTATCAACCCGGCGACCGGCTGCGCGAAGTGGAAGTTGCCGAACGTCTGGCATTGTCGCGCACACCCGTGCGGGAAGCGCTGCGCAAGCTGGAGAGTGACGGGATCGTCGAGCACCGTGCACGGATCGGCGCCGTCATCCGCACCCTGACACACCCCGAGATCGTGGAGCTTTACGAGATGCGCGTGGTGCTGGAACGCACGGCGGCAGAGATGGCGGCCAAACACGCCAGCCCGGCAGAGATCGACACGATGGTGGATATGAACGACCGGATCCTCGCGGCGCGCGACGATGCGCGCACAGCCTCCGCGATCAATCAGGACTTCCACCGGTGTATCTGCCTTGCGGCGCGAAACCGGTTCCTGCTGGCCTCGGCTCAGGCGCTGAACAATGCCCTGATGCTGCTGGGGCCCACAACGCTGGAAGATGAAGCGCGGATCAAAACGGTCTGCCAGCAGCACGGTGACATCATCGAGGCGATCCGGAGCGGTGATGCCAAGGCCGCCGGGACAGCCGCAGCACTTCACCTGGAAACCTCGCTGCGCCACAGGCTGAAGGCACAGGGCGCATGATCCGCTTCATCACCGCACTTGGCGTGGCGGCCAGTGGCGCTGCCGCCTTTCACCTTCTGGGCCTGCCCTTGCCCTGGCTGCTGGGGCCGATCCTTGCCTGCCTGATCGCCTCGCTCGCCGGGGTGCCGATGCGCGGCAACAAGATGCTGGGCGATGGCATGCGCACCATTCTGGGCGTTGCTGTCGGGGCGACCTTCACGGTCTCTTTGCTGGTATCCATGGGGGCGATGTGGCCGACACTGGTGCTGATCCCGGTGATGGTACTTGCCATCGGGGCGGTCGGCGTGCCGTATTTTCAACGGCTCTGGGGATATGATTTTCCAACCAGCTATTACAGCGCCATGCCGGGCGGATTTCAGGACATGGTGCTGTTCGGAGAAGAAGCAGGCGCAGATGTCCGCGCCCTCTCGCTGATCCATGCGACCCGGGTCATGGTCATCGTCGTTGTCCTGCCCTTCCTGCTGAGATGGGCCTGGGATGCGGACCTCAGCAATCCGCCGGGCCAGCCTGCGGCCTCGATCCCCCTGTCGCAGCTGGCCCTGATGGTCTTTTGCGGGTTTGTCGGCTGGCAGGTCGCGAAGCGGGCGGGCATGTTCGGGGCATCTATCCTGGGGCCGCTGATCCTGGCTGCGGGCTGCGCCCTGACGGGCTTGCTGCAGCACCGCCCCCCGGCAGAGGCGGTATGGGCGGCACAGTTCTTTATCGGCATGGGGGTCGGCACCAAATACGGCGGCGTGACCATGTCCGAGATCCGGACGTCTGTCACGGCGGCACTCGGCTTTTGTGTCGTGCTGATCATTCTGACCATCATCATGGCCGAGACCATCCATCTGCTGGGCCTCGCCCCCGCGATGGAGACCATCCTCGCCTTCGCCCCCGGCGGGCAGGCCGAACTGACGGTGCTGGCCCTGATCGTTGGTGCCGATATGGCCTTTGTGGTGGCGCATCATGTGTTACGCATATTTGTTGTCATCATCGGCGCGCCGCTTTTCGCGCGGTTGTTCAAGACCACGGCGACCGACCCATGACCCAAAGGAACCTTCAAAGATGACTTCAACCCTGGACACTCTCGCGCGCGACACCCGTTTGCGGGTCGCGATCAACACAGGCAATCGGGCGCTGGTGCAACAGGACGGAGACGTCCTGAACGGGATCAGCCCGGCACTGGCGCGACGCCTCGCGACAGAGATCGGCGCGCAGATGGTGCCGGTGATCTACGACGGCGCGGGAAAGGTCTTTGACGATGCGGAGCATGACAAATGGGATGTGGGATTTCTTGCCATTGATGAGAAACGGGCCAGAAAGATTGCATTCACCCGGCCCTACAAGGTGATCGAGGCCACCTTTGCGGTGCGCGCCTCCTCGGACCTGACAGAGGTCGGCGCAGTGGACCGGGCAGGGCTGCGCGTGCTGACCTCCACCGGCTCCGCCTATGACATGCATCTGAGCAAATCGCTGCAGCATGCCACGCTGGAACGCTCCGGCACCCCGCCCGAAAGCTTTGCCGAATTCCGCGCCGGGCGCTGCGATGCGGTTGCCGGGGTCCGTGAATCGCTGGCGGGCTTTTTCGGCGATGATCGGGCGGTGCGGATCCTGCCGGGCGTGCTGACCTCGGTGCGGCAGGCGATGGTTCTGCCACGCGCGGACCACCCGCTGATCGGCGCGCTGGACGATTTTGTCGCGCGCGCGATTGCCGATGGCTTTGTGGCCGGCGCCAGCTGAACCTGCGGGGTCAGCGCCCGGTCCAGACAGCCTCATTGATCATGTGGATCGGTGCGCCATTGGCATAGGCGTTGATCTGTTCGAAGATATCCGTGAATTGCAGATTGAATTCGTCCTCGGTCACATAGCCGATATGGGGAGTCGCCAGGACGTTGGGATGGGTGAGAAGCGGGTCAGAGACATCCGTCAGCGGTTCGTGATCAAAGACGTCGACCGCCGCGTGAATCCGGCCCCTGGCAATCTCGGCCTCCAGCACACCCTTGCCGACCAGCCCCGAACGCGAGGTATTCACGAAAAGCGCCCTTGGCTGCATCGCGGCCAGATCCGCAGCGGTGATGATCCCGCGTGTCTCCGGTTTCAGGCGGACGTGAACGCTCACGATATCGGAGGTGGCAAAGAAGGCCTCGCGGGAGGGGGCGACAGTCTCTCCGTCCTGTACGGCCCGCGCACGGCCCGCTTCGGAGGCCCACCATTGCACCTTCATGCCAAGTGCCCTGGCGTAACCCGCAACGGCACCGGCAATCCGGCCATAGCCGTAAAGGCCAAGGGTGCGGCCGCGCAGGGTGCGCCCGACGCCCGACTGCCAGTTTCCGGCCCTGAGCGAGGCCGCCTGCTGCGGGATCTGGCGATAGCTGGCAAGGATCAGTGCCAGCGTGTGTTCCGCCGCCGCATAGGATGGCGTACCGCCGTGCATGTTCGAACAGAGCAGCACGTTGTGCGCGCTGCAGGCCTCCACGTCGATATGCGGATAGACACTGCGCTGCGAGATCAGCTTGAGCTTTGGCAAAAGCGCAAGCAGGTCCGCGCCGATGGGGGTGCGTTCGCGGAACAGCACCAGCGCCTCGGCCTCCTGCACGCGCGCGGCAAGGGCGGTGGGGTCGGGCTGATGATCGGTCCAGACCGTGACGTCGTGACCATCCAGCATCGAGAAACACGCCAGCCCGCGCAGCGTATCGAACCAATCGTCGAGGATATGAACCTTCATCGGCTTTCGACACCGGCATTCGGCGTTGGTGAGCGCGGTGTAGGCACGAAAACGGCATCATCCAGCGTTAGCAGGGTGCGGCGCACCTTTTCGCGCTCCGCCAGCAGGTGATTGAACTGTGCGTCACACCCGGAAATCGGTGTCGGATAGTTTGCGATCTCAGCGTTCAGGCTTTGGCGCGCCAGGGTCAGTTCCGACCGGGCAATCGCCAGACATTCTTCGTAGTCTTCCATCATTCTCGCCGCCCTCTTTTATTGTATACCATTGTATACCGAAATGGGCCGAGGTCAATGCCCCTTCCAGATCGCGCGGGGAACAAAGACCTCTCCGGCGGCCAGTTTGCGCGCCGTGCGCACCAGCCCGGCTGATTTCAGGTTGAAGCCCTGCGCGGTATTCTCGAAATCCACAACGACATCGATGGTGCCGCTTGCATGCTCCAGCGTGATCGTGGCGGGAGTCTCTTTCGGTATCGCGGCCAGGCCGTCTGCCACCGTGCCGGGCGTCAGCACGCATGAGGCGAGGCATTGCGCACCGGTCACTGCCATCGTGGGATGGCATTTCCACGGCATGAAATAGCGCGTCGCAATGGTGCCGCCCTGCGTCGCGGGGGCCAGCAGCCCGAATTTCGGCGTGACGGATCTGGAAACGTCCCCCATCCCCATGCGCTTGCCCGCCTCCAGCCGCAGGGCCTCCATTCGGGCATAGAAACCGGCGTTTTCGTCCAGCTCTGCGGCCGTCTCATAGCCGGTCAGGCCAAAGTCTGAGGCCCTGGCGATGACCAGCGGCATGGCCACGTCCATGCAGGTCACCGCGATTCCGTCTATCGTGTCGATCAGGTTGCCGGTCGGCAGGAATGCCCCCGTGACACCCCCAACGGTATCCATGAATTGCAACGCCACGGGGGCGGATGTCCCCGGCACGCCGTCAATCTGTGCGGCGCCGTCATAGCTGACCACCTTGCCAGGCGTCTGCACGATGGCGGCCACCCTTGCCCCGGTGTTGACGGCGCGGATGTTGACGGTTGTCTGGCCCTCCTGCGCCTCGACCAGCCCCATTTCGATGGCGGCAGGGCCGACACCGGACAGGATATTGCCGCAGGTGGGTTTGAAATCGACCAGCCGGTCCTCGACGCTGACCTGCGCGAAAAAGTAGTCAACCTCCGCCCATTCATCATCCGAGCGCGAAAGCATCGCCACCTTCGTTGTCACGGCGGCCCCGCCGCCCACACCGTCGATGTTCAGCGGATGCCCCGAACCCACGATCGCGATCAGCGTTTCGGCCAGGGCTTCAAGATCTTCGGGCAGGTCGGCGCGGTTCATATAGGGCCCGCGCGAGGTGCCGCCCCGCATGAAGACGAAAGGGATTGCGGTCTGCGTCATGTCAGTCTTCTCAGTTAAAGGGCCAGGGGAAGTTGGTGTATTCCTGCAAAAGTCCCGGCGGGAAATCACGGTTCAGCAACCACGCCATGCCGCACATGAAGGCGATCCCGGCGCCCGTGTAGATCACGGCGTAAACCATGCTGACACCCGCGCGGAACCTCATGAAGGCAAACAGGAACAGGCCAAGTGCCAGGATAAAGCCGAACAGCGCGGTCAGCGCCAGAAGGCCCGCAAACCACGACAGCGTCGGCCACAGCCCATGGGTCGCACTGGCGTCTTCGCCGTTCAGCTCGCGGTCGGCAAAGATCGTGTCGGTCTCGGGTTTCAGCATCATGCGGATGATCAGCGCGGCACAGCCCAGCAGACAGACTCCGGCCACGAACATCGGGAAAGTCCGGTCGCGGCTGTACTCCGGGATCGACGCCGCATCGTAGTAGGCATAGGCGATGTAGCCGGTGATGATCAGCAGGAACACGAAGGGTGCCCGCTTGGACCCGGATTGCACGTCACCCTCGGCCAGGATGTTCTTGGCCTGACGCAGCCCGAGCACGACGGAGATCACCGTGATAATCAAAAGGATGATGACGATGGGCGAGAAGATATATTCGATGCCTTCGCCAAAGCTCTTGCGGAACTGGCTTTGCGCGATCTGCACGGCCTGGTTGGCATAGGTCTCGGCCGGGCGGGCCAGCACGAAACCGATCAGGAAGGCCGGGCGCGACCAGTCAAAGCGGCGCATCATGATGCCAAGGAAACCGATGCCCAGAAGCGCCACCAGGTCCATCAGGTTCTGGCCGGACTGGAAGGCGGCAAAGCTGATGATCATGAACAGGAACGGGGCCAGCAACGCGAACCGGATCGTCGTCAGCTTGGCAATCCCGCCCGAGGCCGCGATGCAGATGACCGTACCGACCACATTGGCAAGGGCCAGCAGCCAGACGATGGAATAGGTGATATCAAGGTTGTTCTTCAGCATGGCCGGGCCGACCTCGATCTGGCCGGAGCCCAGCAGGGCAATCGCGCCGATGAAGATCGCCATGGACCCGGACCCCGGAATCCCGAACAGCAAGGTCGGGACAAGCCC
The DNA here is from genome assembly GCF_027213915.1 of Sulfitobacter sp. G21635-S1. Classification (NCBI taxonomy): domain Bacteria; kingdom Pseudomonadati; phylum Pseudomonadota; class Alphaproteobacteria; order Rhodobacterales; family Roseobacteraceae; genus Sulfitobacter; species Sulfitobacter sp. G21635-S1. The sequence goes on along the minus strand of NZ_JAPWGV010000004.1, from coordinate 195,842 downwards.
GCCGCCTTCCTTGGCGTTGTTCGAGCTTTCCGGCCCGATCACGCCACGCACTTCGCCCTTGCCGAACTGCGACTTGTCCTTGGTGGTCTGCACCGCATGGCCATAGGCGATCCAGTCAACGACAGACCCGCCAAGGCCGGGGATGACACCCACGATCACGCCGATGATGGAACAGCGGACCGACAGCCAGATGTTGGCCCACCAGTCGCGGACACCCTCCAGCCAGCCGCCGCCAAGCTGCGGTTCGCGTGCAATGGCGCGGTCCTGCCGGAGAAGCGAGATGATCTCGGGAATGGCAAAGATGCCAAGGCCGACGATGACCAGTTTCAGCCCGTCCGCCAGATAGGGGAAATCATAGGACGACATGCGCAGATCGCCTGAAGAGGCACCCTCGCCAATCGTGCCGATCAGCATGCCCAGACCGGCGGCGACGATGCCCTTGATGGCGACGCGCCCTGCAAGAATGCCGACCATCGACAGGCCGAAGATGGTGATCATCAGCAGTTCAGGCGTGCGGAACTCCAGCACGATGGGCCGGGCGATCAGGATGAAGATCGTCAGGAAGCTTGCGCCGACCAGACCGCCGAACAACGATGAGGCAAAGGCGGCCGACAACGCGCGCGCGGCCTGTCCCTTCTTGGCCATGGGAAAGCCGTCCAGCACTGTTGCCTGGCTGGCAGACGATCCCGGAATGCCCATCAGAACAGAGGCGAAAGTATCCGATGTCGGCACCACGGCCACCATCCCCACCATGAGCGCAAGCCCCAATATCGGGTCCATCCCGAACATGAACGGCAGGAGCAGCGACAGCCCCGCGATGCCGCCCAGACCGGGAAACACCCCGATGCAAAGGCCCATCAGAACACCAAGTGTGAGGTAACCCAGTACGACGGGCTGCAGGATCAGCCCCCACGCACTGCCCAGCGCCGGCAGCGCCTCCATGATGACTTCCATGACAAATCCTCCCGATCCGCTTGGTCAAACGCCCCGCCTGCCGGCGGGGCGCTCGCAAAGCGGGTCTCAGTTCAGCGACACGCCGTATTTTTCCTGCAGCCAGTTCTGGATGAAGGCCTTGGCCTCGGGTGTGACCTTGGTGGCGCTGGCAAGCGCCTTTTGCGCAGGCACGCCGGTCATCTGGGGGTATTTGCCCAGACGCTTTTCCGAAATCGCGGCGAAATCGGGCCGCGCCTTGATGGCCTCGAAGGCGGCGGTATAGGTCGCAATCGCCGCATCGGAGGCGCCATTGGGCAGGAAGACCATCTTCTGCGCCGGGAATCCGGCGATGAAGAACGCTTTCCAGGCATCCCAGCTTTCGCCGGAGGTTTCGCAGCCCTCGGTGGCTTCGCAGACTTCCTTGAAGGTCGGGATGTCGGGGAAGGTTGGATCGCGCACGATGTTGCCATCGTCATCCAGCGCACCCCAGGTCATCATCGGCACGGCTGTGCCCGCCTCGACCAGCGGTGTCACGCCGGACAGGTAAGACGAGGACGTCTGATAGTCGATGTTGGCTTCGCCCCGTTCAAACATCAGGCGGCCATCGCCACGGCCCTTGATGCCCATGACGCTTTCGACATTCAGACCCAGCATTTCCCAGGCCAGTGTCGGCACGAGGTCAAGGCGCGTGGCACCCTGGTTGCCATAGATGAAATCGACTTCCTTGAGGGCGCTGGCGTCCATGCCGTCCATCTTCGCTGCCAGATCGGGCGGCAGATAGGCGACACCGCCGGTGCCCGAGGCCAGGACAACGTTCCAGTCGGCATAGTCGAACTTGACGCGCGGATCACCCAGCAGGAACGGGAATTGTGTGGAGCCGCTGGAGCCGAAGATGGTGGTGCCGTCCTCAAAGGTCTGCGACTGGAAATAATTCGCACCCTTGGTCGAACCGGCACCGGGCATGAACTTCACGACCACCGTGGGCTGACCCGGCAGCGCCTCGGACAGAAGCGGGGCATAGAAGTTGGCCCATTTGGCCGAACCGCCGGTTTCCGAGAACGGGATGATCCATTCGACGGTCTTGCCCGCCATATCCATGGTTTGGCCTTCGGCATGTGCCTTGACCGAGAATGTTGCAGCGGCAGCGGCCACGAGACCAACCGCCACGCGACGCGTGGTTTTGAAAGTGGACATATCTTCCTCCCTTGAATGTAGTCCCTGGTATTGGAGGGACCAAATTAGAATCACGAGGGGGTGTCCGCCCCCTGTTGATCTACGCTGAGTGAACTGCGAACCTTTCATGAAACTTGCATGCGGGAAAATAAGTGCCGTGCGGATTACGCTGATCGAGGACAACGCAAGCCTGGCCAAGGGCATCGGATACCGTCTGGAAGACGCGGGCCATGCCGTGGATCATCTGGCCGATGGCGCCGAAGCGGAAACCTATCTGCAGGCCGACGGGGCCGATCTGGTCATCCTCGACATCAACCTGCCGGGGGTGGACGGGCTGACGCTGCTGCGCCAGATGCGCCAGCGGGGCGATACCCGGCCGGTGATCCTGCTGACCGCAAGGGCAGAGACCGAGGACCGCGTGCTCGGGCTTGATGCCGGTGCCGATGATTATCTGATCAAACCCTTCGACATGGCGGAACTGGAGGCCCGCGTGCGCGCCCTGCTGCGCAGGCGCGCCATTCCCCAGCAACAGCGCGAAGCCGTGGGCGCCCTGCAATATGATGTCGCCGGTCGGCAGTTGTTCGACGGTGAAACCGAGATCGACCTGCCACGCCGCGAGATGTCCATGTTCGAATGCCTCTATGCCGCCAATGGCAGGCTGGTGACCAAAAGCACCCTGCTGGACCATGCCTATGGTGTCGGCACCGATGTGGCCGATACGGTGGTCGAGGTCTATGTCTCGCGCCTGCGCCGACGGCTCAGCCCCCATGGCATCCAGATCAAGACCCAGCGCGGTCTGGGCTATCAACTCCTGACCGGGCAGGCGGAATGAGGCCGCATTCGCTCCGCTCCCGGCTGATCCTGATCATCCTGACCCCTTTGCTGCTGATCGCCCTGATCACCGGGATCTGGCAGTACAGGACAACGACACTCAGGGCCGAAGGCATCTTTGACCGGGGTCTTCTGTCGGCCGCCCTCGCAATCTCGCGCGATATCGCGGTATCGGATGGTGACGCGCTGAGCCCGCCGACCCGCGCCATCCTCAGCGATACCTCGGGGGGCGAGATTTTCTATCATGTCTATGCGCCCGACGGCGTCTTTGTCACCGGCTACGCAACCCCGCCGGTGCAACCCCCGTCGGCCCCCCAGAATCAGGCCGAACCCTATTACTACGACGCCCGCTACAGGGGCGAGGAGGTACGGGTCCTGCGGTTTCAGGATGGCACGACGATCAGCGGTGTCAGCGGGGTCTTCAACATCACGGTCTGGCAGAACGCTGACGTGCGCAACAACTTCGTGCATGAAGTCGTGACGCGATCATTTGCTGTCATCGGCCTGCTCGTGGCCTCGGTCGCCCTTGTCGTCTGGTTCGGCGTCGCCCTGGGCCTGCGCCCGCTGCTGGATCTGGAAATGGCCATTGCCCGCCGGACCCCCACCGACCTGGAGCCGATCCGCCGTCCGGTGCCGATAGAGGCCCGCAAGCTTGTCGAAACGTTGAACACCCTGCTGGACCGCGTCTCTCGTCGGATCAGCTCGAAGGATGAATTCATCTCCAACGCCGCCCATCAGTTGCGAAACCCTGTCGCCGGTGTGCTCGCCCTGGCCGAGGCGGTGCAGAACGCCCCGAGCCGCGAATCCGCCATCGCGCGCAGCGCCGAACTGGTCGACGCCGCCCGTGAGGCGAGCAGCCTGACAAACCAGCTATTGTCCTTTGAGCGGGCGAGCGGCACAGATGTTGACCGCTCCGGCACCCGGATCGACCTGCGCGACCTGCTGAGCCAGATCACCGAACGCTTCAAGTCCCAGATCGCGCCGAGGCAGTTGGATCTGACCCTCGCGCTTCCCGACAGGGCGGTCGTGATCAAGGGCGACGAATTCATGCTGCAAGAGGCCTTTTTGAACCTGTTGATGAATGCCGTGGTGCACGGCGGCCCCGGCATGTCAGCCATCGCGGTCAACCTGGCCAGGGAAGGCGAGATGGCCGTGATCGAGGTGAAGGACAACGGCGTCGGCATCCCACGCGAAAAATTCGTCGAAGCGGTCAGCCGTTTCGGTCAGGCCAATGGCGGCCCGGGCAGCGGGCTGGGCCTGCCCATCGCGGCGCGGGTGATGGAAAACCACGGCGGGTCGCTCAGGCTGCTCGACATATCGGAGGGGGGGGCTGTGCTGCTCGCGCTTCCATTGGATGAAGGGGACCTGCCGCACGACAGCCGCCGCAAAAGCAACTGAGAAAGCCCGGTTGCGCCACCGCGCCCCAGGATTCTACCGGGTTGGGATAAATCAGGCGATCGGCGGTTTTTCGGCCAGCAGGATGAACCTTTCGTAAAGCCGGGTCCGCAGGTTGTTGCGCAACCCGGTGGTCTGCCGCTGCGCCCGCGCAATCGGCGCGTGAGAGAGCTGCCGGATTGGCGAGAACCCGGCCGCCTCCAGCATGGGCGCCAGCCGTTCGGCCCTCAGCCCCGCAGCAAAGGGCAGACGCCGCATGATCGCGCGATGCTGTTCGCCCACCGCCCCGTCAATATGTGGCTCGGGCGAAATCCTGTTCCACAACGCCAGGACCCGGGCGGCCACCCGCCCGGCAAGCGGCAGGTTCGCCCAGTCACCGTCATAGATCAGCAGCCGTCCGCCGGGGCGCAGAATGCAGTACCAATCGGCAAAGGCGGCGTCAGGCTCGACCAATGTCCAGACCAGATGGCGGCAAAGCACGGCGTCATAGCTGTTGTCAGGCTCCAGCGTGCGTGTGGCATCGGCATGAAGGAACCGCAAACGCGGCTTGCCTGCGTGTTTTTCGCGCGCCCGGGCCAGCATGGCTTCGGAAAAATCAAGCGCGGTGACGTCATGGCCCTGATCATGGATCAGCCTGGTGACCTCGCCCGTGCCACAGGCCAGCTCAAGCACACGCCTGGGGGCCGGTCCCAGATGTTCGCGCATCGGGGCTGCCCAGGCCGCCGCTTCCGCGCCCGGCTCGATGCGGTGCCCGAAGGACATATCAAAGGTTGCAGCGCGCCGGGACCAATGGGCGCGGATTTCCTCGGTCAGATCGTGGTTCAGGGTCATTCGGTTTCCCGGGCAAGGATGGCGGTGAAACGATCTTTGGCGCGGCGCGGAAGATCGGCTGGAAAATCGGCTTGGGGAATGTCTCCGACCTGAATCAACATGACCATTCCCATCGCGAAATGCGGCGAGCATTTGATTCCGTAGCTGCCCGGCACTGTCAATGTCACGGTGAACTCTTCGTTGATCTGGCTTTTGAACGGCACGGCACCCAGCGGCAGCATCCCGTCGATGATCGCGGCATTATGCCCCGATTGCACCGGGATGAAACGCACCGCGTCGCCGGGGGCGATTTTCAGAAATTCCGGTTCATAGATCATCGCCCCCTGATCGTTGCGTGTGTACATCTGCACCTCATGCGTTTCGGCAAGGGCCACCAAGGGGGGCAGGGCGGACAGGATCGTCAGCAGCGCAATATGCTTCATCGGTTCACACCTCGTGACATAGAAAGCGAAAGACGGTTGCATTGTCGGCGGGGTCGCGCAGCCGGGTGGCCTGAACGCGAAAGATCGAGGCCAGCCGCGCGGTGCTCAGCACCTCATCGGGCGGCCCGCAGGCGACCATGCGCCCGCCGTCCATCACCGCCAGGCGGTCACAGCCCATCGCCTGGTTGAGATCATGCAGCGCCATGACCACCGTCACCGGCAGATTGGCCACCAGCCGCAGCAGTGACAGCTGGTGATGGATATCAAGATGGTTGGTCGGCTCATCCAGGATCAGGATGCGCGGCCGCTGCGCCAGTGCCCGTGCGATCTGGACCCGCTGGCGTTCACCGCCCGACAGCGTGGCCCAGCGGTGCCCTGCCATCTGGGCCATGCCCACGGCCTCCAGCGCATCGGTCACGATGGCCCGGTCCTGCGCACCGAAAGGGGCCAGCGCCGACAGCCAGGGCGTGCGCCCCAGCTCGACCACATCACGCACCAAAAGCGCCTCGGAGGTTTCGGCGATCTGTTCCACAACCGCAATCTTTTGGGCGATGTCGCGCCTGCTGAGCGTGGTCAGGGGCGCGCCCTCCAGCAGCACGGTGCCGGTGCGGCGCGTCAGCAGCCCCGCCAAAAGGCGCAGCAGCGTGGATTTGCCGGAACCGTTCGGGCCGATCAGGCCAAGCGTCTCACCCGGCGCAACCTCAAGCGAGACCTCCTCGACAATGGGCCGCGACCCTGCCGCCCAGCCAAGGGATTTTGCCTCAAGCCTCATGACCATCTCCTGTTGCGCACAAGGATCAGCGCAAAGCCCGGTGCGCCAACCAGCGCCGTGACCACACCAATCGGGACAACCTGACCGGGGATCAGCATGCGCGAGGCGATATCCGCCAGGATCAGAAAGACCGCCCCCGCCAGGGCGGAGGCAGGCACCAGCCGCGCATGCCGTGGCCCGACGACAAAACGCATGGCATGGGGGATCACAAGGCCCACGAAACCGATGGAGCCGACCAGGCTGACCATGGTGGCGGTCATCAGGGTCACGGCGCCGATCAGCATGATCTGCACCCGACGCACCGCGATGCCAAGCGAGGCCGCCGAGGACACGCCGAAGGAAAACGCATCCATTGCCCGCGCAAACCACAGGCAGATCAGAAAGCCGACCGCGGTGACGGGGGCCGCCAGCACCACATCGGGCCAGCGCACCCCCGACAGGTTGCCCAGCAGCCAGAACATGATCCCGCGCGCCTGTTCCGCATTTGCCGATTTGGCGATCAGAAAGGATGTGAGCGCGTTGAAAAGCTGCGAACCGGCGATGCCCGCAAGCACCAGCTGCGCAGAGCCGCCACCCGCCGCGCGCGCGAGCATTGCCACCACGGCAAAGGCCAGCGTCGCCCCGACAAAGGCCCCGCCCGAGATCCCCAGAAGACCGCCGCCAACGCCCAGAATGGTGACCGCAACCGCACCGGCTCCGGCCCCTGCGGACACGCCCAGCAAGTAGGGATCGGCCAGCGCATTGCGCACCAAAGCCTGTAGAACGACACCCGACAGGGCAAGCCCCGCACCACAGGCGGCAGCCAGCAGGGTGCGCGGCAGACGATAGCTCCAGATGATCCCGGCGTCGATGGGATCGACGATCAGCCCGGCGTCCCAGATGTTATTGGCAAAGACCGCCGCCACCGTCGCAAGCGGCAGCGGCGTCTCACCAATGACGACACCGCCCAGAACGGCCAGCATCAATATGGCCGCCCCCTGCGCGACCCGCAGCCCATATGTGCGCCGCAAAACGCGGGGGGCAGCCAGATCACTCATTGAAGATCAAACTCCGGCAGGGCCTCGGCCAATGTCTCAAGCGCTGTGACATTGCGGATCGAGGGGTCCATCGAATGCGCGTTCAGGACCACGATGCGGTCATTCCTGACCGCGTCCATCTGGCTGGTCACCGGATCGCTGCGCAGGAATTCCAGCTTCTTCTCCACATCATCCGCCTCGAAACGGCGCCGGTCCATTTCGGCGACGACGATGACCGAAGGATTGGCGCGGGCGATGCTTTCCCAGCTGACAACCGGCCATTCCTCGTCGCTTTCCACAACATTGCGCAGCCCGAGCTTCTCCATCATGTAACCCGGAGGTCCCTTGCGGCCCGCGACATAGGGGTCGATGTCCATCTCGGCGGAGGAGAACCAGAACACGGCCGAGGCATCCTCAAGATCCAGCGCCGCCGCCTTTTCGATGGCCGCCGCTTCGCGGGCTTTCAGATCCGCGACCAGAGCCGCGCCTTTTTCGGACACGTCAAAGATCTGTGCCAGCTGGGTGACACCGGCATAGATGCTGTCCATCTCGAACATGGCCAGACGGGTGCCGTCCGATCCGGTGCTGTTGTCCTTGGCCCAGCAATCGGCGGGCAGCACGAAGGTCGGGATGCCAAGGTCGGCAAACTGGTCGCGGGTGGCCACGATGCCCTGCGGGCCGATGTGCCATTCATATTGCACGACAACCACATCGGGGCGCTTCTCGACCACGGATTCAAAGCTGGGGTCATTGTCGGCCAGACGTTCGATGCCAGCGTTCAATTCGGTGAAATCCGGCAACACTTCGGTGAACCAGACCGAGGTGCCGGCAACCCTGTCGCCAAGCCCCAGCCAATACATCAGTTCGGTTCCGGCCTGACCGACAGTCACCGCCGTTTCAGGGGCCGCGTCAAAGGTGACGTCGACGCCGCAATTCTCGATTGTCAGGGGATAGGTCGTCTGGGCCTGCGCCATCGGCGCGAAACAGACCGCGCCCAGCAGGGCCGCCCTTAGTGTCTTGTGGTACATCCTATGTCTCCGGAGTGTGATGCGCCCGGAGACAAAGAGGGTATGGCGAACCCATGGCTGGCCCGCACGGCAACCGGGGCGGCTGACATCTGCAGGCTGGCGATGGAGGGTGCGTGGGAGCACCGCTGGACAAAGTTCATTCGACACCTCCCCGGACTCCCCGCCCGGGCCGCGTTACGTTTGCTGTCGGCAGGTCTCCTGACTGGCGGGTCGTCACGGCAGCGGCCTTCCCATGGCACGGGGCCACAGTGGCATGATCGCTGCACGCTCATCGCCTACAGTTGCGGGGGCAGTTCCGGTTCACCGCTTGCGCGGTGGCGGATTCCCTTTTTGATTCCTTGCGGAAACCGACAGACGTTGTTCTAGCCAGCAATTTCCGCAGCCGCAATCGCCGATCTCGGGCCGCTCAACCACAGCCCGGAGCGCGACGGGTCGCAGCTGCGCGGCAGGGGCGGCGGCACCGGTCATTTCAGGCCCTGCGCCTCCATCGCTTCGGCCAGTGCCTCAAGCCCGTCGATGATCCGGGTCGAAGGGTTCAGCGTCATCGCGTCCATCGGCAGCACCCGGCCCTCGCTGACCGCCTCCATCAGGCTGGCCACCGGATCGCCGGTCAGGAACGCCATCTTGGCCTCGGTCGAATCCATCGGATAGCGGCGGCGGCTCATATCGGCGATGGCGATGATCGTCGGGTTCTTCCGGGCGATTGTCTCCCAGCTCACGGTCGGCCAGTCCTCGAAACTGTCGATGATGTTGGTCATCCCGAGTTGCCGCGCCATGTAGCCCGGTGCGCCGTTCTGCCCGGCGACATAGGGGTCGGCCTCCGTGGTTGCCGACGAGAACCAGAAGACGACGCTGACATCCCCGGAGACCGCGCCGACCTTCGCCTTTGCCGCTGCTTCACGCTTGCGCAGCTCCGCGATCAGCGCCGCGCCCCGGTCCTGAACGTCAAAAATCTCGGCCAGCTCGGCAATGTCACGATAAACGAGGTCCATCTCGAAGGGCACCGGGCGCGGGCCGTCCGAGGCTTCCATCTGCGGCCGGTCGGCACAATCCGACGGCAGGTTGTAGGCCGGAATGCCGAGGTCCGCGAATTGCTGGCGCGTGCCGACGGACCCCTTTATCCCGATGTAATATTGCAGGTCAGTCGTCACCAGGTCGGGGCGGCGTTCGATCACCGCCTCGAAGGAAGGGTTGTTGTTGTCCAGCCTTTCGATCCCGGCATCCACTTGCGCGAACTGCGGCAGCACCGGACTGCGCCAGACCGAGGTCGCCCTGACCCGGTCGGCCAGCCCCAGCTGATACAGGATCTCGGTGCCCCGCTGGCCAAGCGAAACCACAGTCTCGGGGGCCTTCGGGAACACCAGTTCTATGCCGCAATTGTCGATGGTCAGCGGATAGTCGGTTTTGGCCAATGCCGGCAGCGCCAGCACCATTGCCGTCAGGGCGGCGCCGCTCAGGGATTTGAGGGACATATGTGATCTCCGGTTGATGAAGCGACCGGAGACAGGAAGGGATTGCCGACCTCGGACGGCAACACGGCGCCGGCCGCGAGGGCCGGAGCATTGTTGCAGTTACCGGAAACCCCGAAAGGCCCCGTTGAGGAAAACGTCATATGGCACCTCCCCGGACACCCCGCCCGGACCGCGTTGCTGTTGCATGTCGGCAGGTCTCCTGACTGACGGGTCGCTGTGCTTGGCTGCCTTCCCATGGTCCTTGGACCACAGTGGCTTTTATGGCTTGGCACTCGCCGTCTACAGTTGCGGGGGCAGTTCCGGTTCACCGCTTGCGTGGTGGCGGATTCCCTTTTGATTCCTTTCGGAAACCGACAGAAGCTGGTTAACCTCTCGTTCTGGTGAATACAATCACACCTCGACGGTGACCTTGCCGATCGGGTTCGAACAGCAGGCCAGGATATAACCCTCCGCGATATCATCCTCCGAGATGCCGCCGTTATGGACCATGTGAACATCGCCCTCCGTCTTGCGGATCTTGCAGGTGCCGCAGATGCCAAAGGTGCAGCCCGACGGGATGTTGAGCCCGCTGGCCTTGGCTGCCGCCAGGACGGTGTCGGTCTGTGCGACCCTGGCAGTGACGCCGGAGGTGGCAAAGGTGATCTCGGCGCTGGTATCCTCGTCCGGCACGATGTCGTCCAGCGCGGGGGCCTCGGCCTCGTTCGGGGTGGGGGCCTGGAAATTCTCCTGGTGGTAGCGATCCATGTCATAGCCAAGACCCTGAAGCGCCTCGCGCACGGTCTGCATGAAGGGCTCGGGCCCACAGCAAAAGACTTCGCGCTCCAGATAATCGGGGGCCATGAGGCCCAGCATCAGCTGGTTGATCTGGCCGCGATAGCCGGTCCAGGGCGCAAAACGGTCGGCCGCCTTGACGATCCAGTGCAGGTCGATGCCCGGCACCCGGCTGGCCATATGCTCCAGCCGCTGGCGAAAGATGATCTCGGACGGGCGGCGCGCGCAGTTCACAAAGACGATGTCAGGCTCGGTGCCCAGATCGAACATCCAGGTGGTCATCGACATCATCGGCGTGATGCCGGACCCGGCCGAGATGAACAGGTATTTGTCTGACGGGAAATCGGTATGGGTGAACCAGCCCGCCGGTCCCGTCACCTTCAGCCGCATGCCGGGTTCCAGGTGGTCCAGCATCCAGCGTGTGCCGATGCTGTCAGCCTGCGCCTTGACGGTGATCGAGATCGACCGCGGCCGCGACGGCGAGGAGGAAATCGTATAGGTCCGGTGCACGGTGCCGCCGGGCACCGGCAGTTCCAGCGTCAGGAACTGACCCGGCTTGAAGTCGAACAGCGCCCCCGAGGGCGCGCGAAAGGTGAATGTGGCGGTATTGGCCAGCTCGGGGATGACTGACACGCATTCCAGCGGTTCATCGTCCTGCCAGAAGATATTGGACGGATGGGCGATATCTTTCATCGTGTTACTCCGCCGCCATCTGGGTCGGGGTCAGCCGCCGCGACATCGTGTTGCAATACCAGTCGACAAAACCGATCACGCCGGTCTCGTGGATGGGCGAATATGGACCGGGCTCATAGGCGGGTGAATTGATGCCGCGCTGGTTGTCTTCCACCACCCGGCGGTCCTCGTCATTGGTGGCGATCCAGACCTCGGTCAGGCGCTGGAGATCGTAATCCACACCTTCCACGGCATCCTTGTGGACCAGCCATTTGGTCGTGACTTGCGTTGTCGTCGCCGTCAGCGGTGTGACGCGAAAGACGATGGAATGATCCGGCAGGAAATGGTTCCAGGTGGTGGGGTAATGGTATTTCAGCAACGTGCCGGCGGTGTCGTCCCGGACCCGCCCGAGAAACTTTGTCACTGCGGGTTTCAGATCCATCGTAAAGCTCTTGGCACCCGGCAGAAGCGGCATCCGCGCAAGGCGGTATTGCATGTCCTCGGCCATGCGGAATTGCGAGGGATAGCCCTGATCTTCCAGCCGGTCGAAATGGGTCTGAAGATGCGGCGGTGTCTCCCCTTCCTCGATGCCGGTGACGGTCGGATCATCGGTAAAGGACCGGCACAGGCCCGGATGGTTGCCCCCGCAATGGTAACATTCGCGGTTGTTTTCCCAGACCAGTTTCCAGTTGCCGTCTTCGATGATGCTTGTCTCATGCGCGACCTTGGCGTCGCTCAGGTCATGCACCGCAAGATAGGGCTGCGCGAGGGCGGCGAAAGCCTCGAAATCGGGCGCTTCATCGGCAAGGCAGATATAGATCAGCCCCTGCAGATCCCGGCAATGGACCGGCTTCAACCCATGCTGTGACGGATCGAAATCAGGCCCCATTTCGCGGGCCCACAACAGCTTTCCGTCCAGACTGTATGTCCATTGGTGATAGGGGCAGACCAGGTTGGGCGACACGCCCTTTGCCTTGTTGCAGATGACCGATCCGCGATGGCGGCAGGAATTGTGAAAGGCGCGGATCACGCCATCGGAACCGCGCACGATGACCACGCCGTAGCTGCCGACCTGATGGGTGACATAGCTGCCCGCTTTGGTCAGTTCGCAGGCAGGGACGGCGAACAGCCAGTCGCGGTAGAAAATCGTTTCCATATCCGCGCGAAAGACGTCGGGATCGGTGTAGAAGGGTTGTTCCAGCGCATGGCCGGCGCGGCGCCGTGCCAGCAGGTCGCTGAGTGGGTGGGTCATCTTTCTGGTCTCCTGCCGCGCCCCGCGGATCGATTTGGGCAGATGACAGCACAAGACACCGATGGGCCGCAGCCTCTGGGAGGTGCCGCGCGCCAATTCAGTGCCAAGACCGCCACCCGCGGTTGAACAACTTCACCAAGGCTGGTTTCCGGACTTGATCGCAGCCCGTGAGGGCCCGAGGCGCAACGCCTTCCCGGGCTCCTCCTGCCCAGTGGCCGTTGATGCGCCGCATTACGATCTTACCGTTGCGGGGGCAGTGCCGGATTTTCGCCGGCTTCCCAATTCTCGGACCGAAGCCCGCACCTTGTGCCGCCATGATAGGCCGGACGCATGTTTTATGAAGATTTATTTGCGACCAAAACACTCTTGGAAAAGACAGCAACGCATTTTCCCGGAAGGGAAGGTAAAAAGGCCGACATCTATATATTGACAGTTTGCCTCAAGTTCACCCAATATGCAGTTGCTTTGGTGCCGGCGACTCGTCTTGCCGGTGAAAAGGGAAGCTGGTGAAAATCCGGCACTGCCCCCGCAACTGTAAGCAGCGAGTCACGTCCCGTTACCACTGGTGCATGCCGCACCGGGAAGGGGGTCGCGACACCCGAGCTGCGAGTCAGGAGACCTGCCGGAGCACCATAGATGACGACCGCGGCGGAGGGCCGGGGCGCGTGTTCCGGTGCCGCTGGCGCCCGATCCCGTGCCCTTGCTTTCGTGCCAACACCATAGTGAGGACAGGGCAAATGACCATTACAGTCTATTCGAAACCGGCCTGCGTGCAATGCACCGCAACCACCCGCGCGCTTGAGATGCGCGGCATTGATTTTCAGCTGATCGACCTGACCGAGGATGCCGCGGCAATGGCACTGGTGCAGGGCCTGGGCTATCGGCAGGCCCCCGTCGTGGTGGCAGGCGATGATCACTGGGCCGGATTCCGCCCCGACAAGATCAGCGCGATGATCTGAGGGCGCGGCAATGGGCGGGCTGGTCTATTTCTCGTCCCGGTCGCAGAACACGCATCGTTTCGTGGGCCGGACCGGTCTGGCGGCGGCGCGTATTCCGCCGGACCCCGAAGCGCCGCTGCCCGCTCCCGACGCGCCCTTTGTGCTGGTCACACCGACCTTTGCGGACGGGCAGGGGCGCGGCGCGGTTCCCAAACCGGTGATCCGCTTTCTCAACATCGCGCGCAACCGTGCGCTGTTGCGCGGGGTCATCGCCTCGGGCAACCGGAACTTCGGCGCGACCTATGCGCTGGCGGGCGATGTGATCGCCAGAAAATGCGCCGTGCCGGTGCTGTATCGCTTTGAACTCGCGGGGACCGACGGTGATGTCGCCCGTGTCCTGGATGGATTGGACAGATTTTGGAAAACGCAACTCTTGACCGCGAACTGACCGACAGCGCCCCGGCCGCAGCGGTGCCTGCCGAATGGCAGGGGCTCGACTACCACGCGCTGAACGCGATGCTGAACCTCTATGACGATCAGGGGCATATCCGTTTCGACGCCGACCGCATGGCGGCGCGGCAGTACTTCCTGCAGCATGTGAACCAGAACACGGTGTTCTTTCATTCGCTGGATGAAAAGCTGGACTATCTGGTCAGCGAAGGCTTTTACGAAGAGGCCGTGCTGAAGCAATATGACCGCGGCTTCCTGCACCGGATCTGGGCGGCAGCCTTTGCCCTGAAATTCCGTTTTCCGACCTTCCTGGGCGCGTTCAAATACTACACCAGCTACACGCTGAAAACGCTCGATGGAAAACGCTATCTCGAACGCTTCGAAGACCGCGTGGTGATGGTCGCCCTGACGCTGGCGCGCGGCAGCGAAGACGACGCGATGCGCCTGATGAACGAGATCATCGCAGGCCGGTTCCAGCCCGCAACACCGACCTTCCTGAACGCGGGCAAGGCGCAAAGGGGCGAGCTGATCTCCTGTTTCCTGCTGCGTCTGGAAGACAACATGGAAAGCATCGGGCGGGGCATCAATTCGGCCCTGCAATTGTCCAAGCGCGGCGGCGGCGTGGCCCTGCTGCTGACCAACCTGCGCGAACATGGTGCGCCGATCAAAGGGATCGAGAACCAGTCGTCCGGGGTGATCCCGGTGATGAAACTGCTGGAAGACAGCTTTTCCTATGCCAACCAGCTGGGCGCGCGTCAGGGCGCCGGAGCCGTCTATCTGAACGCGCACCACCCCGATATCCTGCGTTTCCTCGACACCAAGCGCGAGAATGCGGATGAAAAGATCCGGATCAAGACCCTGTCGCTGGGCGTGGTCATCCCCGACATCACCTTTACCCTGGCCAAGAAGAACGAGGATATGTACCTGTTCTCGCCGCATGATGTGGAACGGGTCTACAAGGTGCCTTTCTCGGAAATCTCGGTGACCGAGAAATACCACGAGATGGTGGACAACCCCAGGATCCGAAAGAAAAAGATCAACGCGCGGGCGTTCTTCCAGACGCTGGCCGAGATCCAGTTTGAATCGGGCTATCCCTATATCATGTTCGAAGACACGGTGAACCGCGCCAACCCGGTCAAGGGGCGCATCGTCATGTCGAACCTGTGTTCCGAGATTCTCCAGGTCAGCGAGGCCTCCGAGTTCAACGACGATCTGAGCTACAAGCATCTGGGCACCGATATCTCCTGCAACCTCGGGTCGCTCAACATCGCCAAGGCAATGGATGGTGGCGATCTGGGGGGCACGGTGCAGGCGGCGATCCGGGCGTTGAACGCGGTGTCGGAACTGTCGGCCATCGACTCGGTGCCTTCCGTGCGCCGGGGCAACGACGAAGGACATGCCATCGGGCTCGGGCAGATGAACCTGCACGGTTTCCTCGCGCGCGAGCACATCCACTACGGCAGCGCCGAGGGCGTGGATTTCACCAACATCTATTTCGCTACGGTGCTGTTCCACTGTCTGCGCGCATCTAACGCATTGGCGCGCGAACGCGGCCGCAGCTTTGCCGGTTTCGCAGCGTCGAAATACGCCGATGGCAGTTTTTTCGATACCTATGTCGAACGGGACTGGCTGCCCGAAACCGCGCGCGTCAAGGCCCTGTTCGACCAGTTCGGCATCGAGGTGCCCAGCCGTCAGGACTGGAACGCGCTGAAAGAAGAGGTCATGAAGGACGGGTTGTTCAACCGCAACCTTCAGGCCGTGCCGCCGACCGGGTCGATCAGCTATATCAACAATTCGACCTCGTCGATCCACCCGATCACCTCGAAGATCGAGATCCGCAAGGAGGGCAAGCTGGGCCGCGTCTATTACCCGGCGCCCTATATGACCAATGACAATCTTGAGTACTACCGGGATGCCTATGAAATCGGGCCGGAGGCGATCATCGACACCTATGCCGCCGCGACGCAGCATGTGGATCAGGGCCTGTCGCTGACGCTGTTCTTCAAGGACACCGCCAGCACCCGCGACATCAACCGCGCCCAGATCTACGCCTGGAAGAAAGGCATCAAGACAATCTATTACATCCGCCTTCGCCAACTGGCGCTGGAAGGAACCGAGGTGCAGGGCTGCGTCTCCTGCTCGTTGTGAGGACCGAAATGAAAGATCTGACCCATTCCCGCCCCGTGCCGCGCGCGATCAACTGGAACCGTTTGCAGGACGACAAGGACCTGGAAATCTGGAACCGTCTGACGGTGAACTTCTGGCTGCCGGAAAAGATGCCGCTGTCGAACGACATCCAAAGCTGGTCGCAGCTGTCGGAGGAAGAACAGCGCCTGACAATCCGCGTGTTCACTGGCTTGACGCTGCTGGACACGATCCAGAACACCGTCGGCGCACCTGCGCTGATGGCCGATGCGGTCACACCGCATGAAGAGGCGGTTCTGACCAATATCGCCTTCATGGAAGCGGTCCATGCGCGGTCCTATTCCTCCATCTTCTCGACCTTATGTTCCACTGCCGAGGTGGACGAGGCATTCCGCTGGTCGGAAGAGAATGCGCAGCTGCAGCAGAAATCGCGGCTGATCCTGGATGAATATGACGCCACATCGAACCCGCTGCGCAAGAAGGTGGCCAGCGTGTTTCTGGAAAGCTTCCTGTTCTATTCCGGCTTTTACCTGCCGATGCATTGGTCCAGCCGCGCCAGGCTGACCAACACCGCCGATCTGATCCGCCTGATCATCCGCGACGAGGCGGTGCATGGCTATTACATCGGCTACAAGTTCCAGCGCGCCATGGAACGGCTGACCGAAGCGGAGCGGGCCGAGTTGAAAGACTTTGCCTTTGCGCTGATGTTCGACCTCTACGAGATCGAGACCCGCTATACCGCGATGCTCTATGACCCGCTGGGGCTGACCGAAGACGTAAAGAGCTTTCTGCACTACAACGCCAACAAGGCGCTGCAGAACCTCGGCTTCGAATCGCTGTTCCCCGAGGAATTGTGCAAGGTGAACCCGGCGATCATGGCGGCCCTCAGCCCCAATGCGGATGAGAACCACGATTTCTTTTCCGGCTCCGGCTCATCCTATGTCATCGGCAAGGCCGAGGCGACCGAAGACGCCGATTGGGATTTCTGAACGCGCCGCGCGGCTGTCGCGCGCCCTGCGAAACTGGCCCGAACCGGACCTTCGACGCAGGGCGGCCTGCGGCCTTGATGCCGCGCGCGGGGAAAGCGGAAAGGGCTCGCAGGTCGCCCGGCCGTACCAGGCACAAACATCTCCTTTGCTCGCGCGCCGGTGATCCGGTTCAGCGATGCGCCTCGAAAGCCGGTTTTGCCTCACAGCTGTCAGCGGCGGCTATTCCGCCGCGATGACGGCCCGTTGTGCAGGCACATAGTTCAGGATCGGCGCAAGCCAGCGTTCAACCTCGTCGAACGGTATGTTCTTGCGGCTGGCATAATCCTGGACCTGATCCCGTTCGATCTTGGACACGCCGAAATAATAGCTGTCGGGATGCGCGATATAGAGGCCGGACACCGATGAACCCGGCCACATCGCCATGCTTTCCGTCAGCGTGACACCTGTGGCGGCCTCGGCGTCCAGCAGGCTGAACAGGGTCCGCTTCTCTGTGTGGTCCGGCTGGGCGGGATAGCCCGGGGCGGGGCGGATGCCCTGATAGGGCTCGCCGACCAGTTCGTCAGGCGCAAAGGTTTCATCGGCGGCATAGGCCCAGTAACTGCGGCGCACGCGCTGGTGCAGCATCTCGGCCATGGCCTCGGCAAAGCGGTCGGCCAGTGCTTTGACAAGGATCGCGGAATAATTGTCGTTTTCATTGTCGAACCGCTTGGCGATCTCGGCCTCCTGCGCACCTGCGGTCACGACAAACCCGCCGACCCAGTCGTCGGTCCCATCGGGGGCGACAAAATCGGCCAGTGCCACATTGGGGCGGCCGGGGCGTTTGGCATGTTGCTGGCGCAGCGTGTGCAATCTGGCCAGATCACCGCTGCGGGAGCTGTCGGTGAACAGCTGGATGTCATCGCCCCGTGCATTGGCGGGCCAGAACCCGACAACTGCCCGCGGCCCGAACCATTTTTCATCAATGATCCGTTTCAGCATTTGCCTGGCGTCGGCAAACAGTGCCCGCGCGGCTTCGCCCTGTTTTTCATCCTCAAGGATTTTCGGATAGACGCCCTTCAGCTCCCATGTGCGAAAGAACGGCGTCCAGTCGGTATATTCGGCAATCTCGGCCAGATCCCAATCCTCGATGGTCCTGGCACCGGTAAAGCTGGGGGCGGGCACGGTATAACCGCTCCAGTCGATCCGCATCGCATTGGCACGCGCCTCGGCCAGCGGCACACGTTTCTTGGCGCGTTCGGCGCGTTCATGGCGCTCGGTCACCTCGATGTATTCGGATCTGATCCTGTCGATATAGGCGGCCTTGCGGTCCTTGCTCAGCAGCTCTCCAACCACCCCCACCGCGCGGCTGGCATCCAGCACATGGACCGCCTGACCCCGGGTGTAGCGCGGCGCGATCTTGACGGCGGTATGTACCTTTGAGGTGGTGGCGCCCCCGATCAGCAGCGGAATGTCAAAACCCTCGCGCTCCAGCTCGGCGGCCAGGTGGGACATTTCGTCAAGGCTGGGGGTGATCAGGCCGGACAGGCCGATCACATCGACATTCTCGTCACGGGCGATCTGCAGGATCTTCTGTGGCGGCACCATCACCCCAAGGTCGATGATTTCATAGTTGTTGCAGGCCAGCACGACGCCGACGATGTTCTTGCCGATGTCATGCACATCGCCCTTGACCGTGGCCATCAGCACCTTGCCCGCGGTCTCGCGGCCGACACCGCCGTTCAGCAGCTTTTCCTCTTCCATGTAAGGCAGCAGGACCGCCACGGCCTGTTTCATCACCCGGGCCGATTTGACCACCTGCGGCAGGAACATCTTGCCCGCGCCAAACAGGTCTCCGACCACGTTCATGCCCGCCATCAGCGGCCCTTCGATCACATGCAGGGGGCGTTCGGCAGACTGGCGCGCTTCTTCTGTATCGGCTTCGATGAACTCGGTGATGCCGTTGACCAGCGCATGTTCCATCCGCTTTTCGACACTCCATTCGCGCCATGCCAGATCGCGCAGCTTTTCCGTGCGCGCACCGCCGCGAAAGCGGTCGGCGATGTCCAGCATCCGTTCGGTTGCATCGTCGCGACGGTTCAGCACCACATCTTCGCAGGCCGCGCGCAACTCGGGATCAATCTGGTCATAAACCGCCAGCTGCCCCGCGTTGACGATCCCCATGTCCATGCCCGCCTGAATGGCGTGGTAGAGGAACACCGCATGCATCGCCTCGCGCACCGTGTCATTGCCGCGGAAGGAGAACGACAGGTTCGACACCCCGCCCGAGACATGGGCATGGGGCAGGTTGCTGCGGATCCAGCGCGTCGCCTCGATGAAATCGACGCCGTAATTGTTGTGTTCCTCAATGCCAGTCGCCACGGCGAACACATTGGGGTCAAAGATGATGTCTTCGGGGGGAAAGCCGACCTCATCCACCAGGATGCGGTAGGCGCGTTCGCAAATCTGGATCTTGCGCGCGCAGGTGTCGGCCTGGCCGTCCTCGTCAAAGGCCATGACGACCACCGCGGCACCATAGGCAAGGCACAGGCGCGCATGGTGGCGAAAGGCGTCTTCGCCCTCTTTCATGCTGATCGAATTGACCACGGACTTGCCCTGAACACATTGCAGGCCTGCCTCGATCACCTCCCATTTCGAACTGTCGATCATGACCGGCACCCGGGCAATGTCCGGCTCGGCGGCGACAAGGTTCAGGAACTCGATCATCGCGGCCTTTGAATCGATCAGCCCCTCGTCCATGTTGACGTCGATGATCTGGGCACCGTTTTCGACCTGATCCCGCGCCACGTCCAGTGCCGCACTGTAATCGCGGTTGGTGATCAGCTTGCGGAACCGCGCAGAGCCGGTGACATTGGTGCGTTCGCCCACATTCACAAAGGGAATGTCAGGGGTCAGAACAAAGGGCTCCAGCCCCGACAGGCGCAGATGGCGGCTCATGCTGCCACCTTGCCTTGCAACTGGCGGGGGGCATGGGGTGCCACTGCTTCGGCGATGGCGGCGATATGGTCGGGCGTGGTGCCACAGCAGCCGCCGACCACGTTCACCAACCCTTCGGCAGCGAATTCGGCCACCTGCCGCGCGGTATCCCCGGGCCCTTCGTCGTATTGCCCGAAGGCATTGGGCAACCCGGCATTGGGATAGGCACAGATCAGCGTATCCGCCACGCCCGCAAGCTCCGCGATATGCGGGCGCATCGCGCTGGCCCCAAGCGCACAGTTCAGACCCACGGTGAACGGCCGCGCATGGCTGACCGAATGCCAGAAGGCGGTGGGTGTCTGCCCCGACAGCGTGCGCCCGGAGGCATCGGTAATGGTCCCCGAGATCATCAGCGGCAGCCTCCTGCCCTGTTCTTCAAAGGCCTCGAAGCAGGCGAAAATCGCAGCCTTGGCGTTCAGCGTGTCAAAGATGGTCTCGATCAGGATCAGATCGGCCCCGCCCGCGATCAGCCCGCGCACCTGCTGGCCGTAGGCCAGGCGCAAGTCGTCGAAGGTGACAGCACGGTATCCCGGATCGTTTACATCCGGGCTGAGTGATGCGGTTCGGTTTGTCGGCCCGACCGCCCCCGCCACGAAGCGCGGCCTGCCGTCGATGGCCGTCGCCCGGTTCATCGCAGCACGGGCGATGCGCGCCCCTTCGGCGTTCAGGTCGTGCACGGCGCTTTCCATCCCGTAATCGGCCTGCGCGATGGTGGTGGCGGAGAATGTGTTGGTCTCGACAATATCCGCACCGGCCATCGCAAAGGCGAAATGGATATCCTCCACCGCCTGCGGCTGCGTCAGGGTCAAAAGGTCGTTGTTGCCCTTCTGCGGATGCTCGGAATGGTGGCGGCAGCCATGGCCGGACCCATGCCCGGCGTAGTCCTCTTCACTCAGGCCAAGGGTCTGGATCTGCGTGCCCATGGCACCGTCGAGGATCAGGATACGCTCGCGTGCAAGGGCAGCGATCTGCTGGGCGGGATCTGGTTTTTGGGATGTCATGCGCTGCACATAGGTCATCGGGGGAGAAGAGGAAAATTCATAATATTGCAGAACAATATGAAAATCTCTCATATAGGCGTGATCTGACTTAACATAGTAAATTTGTCGACTTTTTAGTTGGCTGAAAAAGTGGGAAATAATAGGCGAGCCTCAGAGACCCTTCCAAGGAGCATCCCATGACCTTTCAACCCTTCCTCGGCGCATGTGCGCTGAGCCTTTTCGCAGCCAGCCTTGTGCAAGCCGATCCCGTCACCGTGACCGACATTGCAGGCCGCGAAGTCACCGTCGACGCACCGGTCGAACGTGTGATCCTGGGCGAGGGCCGTCAGGTGTTCTTTACCGCCGTTCTGGACACCGAAAACCCCTTTCAGCGCGTGGTCGGCTGGCGTGACGACTTTCAGGAAGCCTCGCCGGAAACATATGACATCTACGCCCGGAAATTCCCGCAAATGGCGGATATCCCCACCTTTGGCGGTTTCAAGGACGGGTCGTTCGACATCGAACAGGCGGTGTCATTGAACCCCGATGTGCTGATCATGAACCTTGAATCCAAGGCCGCAACCGACGAGGCCGGCTACGAGGAGAAACTGGCCAAGGTCGGCATCCCGATTGTCTACGTCGATTTTCGTGAAAAGCCGTTCGAGCATACGGCACAATCCATGGAGATCATCGGGCAGCTTTTCGGCAAGGAAGAAAAAGCCGCAGAATTCGAGCAATTTTACGAAGAGCAGATCGCCCGCGTGACCGATGTGATCGCCGCCCAAACGGATTTGCAGCGCCCGCTGGTCTTTGTCGAGCGAGCAGGCGGTTACACCGAAGATTGCTGCATGTCCTTCGGGAACGGCAACTTTGGCCGTTTCGTGGAACTGGCGGGGGGCACCAACATGGGCTCCGAATTCATCCCCGGCACCTTTGGCACCGTGAACGCGGAGCAGGTCATCGCCTCCGACCCGGACCAGATCGTGGTCACCGGCGGCAACTGGGACGCCTATGTGCCCGGCGGTGCCTGGATCGGCATGGGGCCGGGCTCCGATGTGGACGAGGCCAAGCGCAAGCTGGCGGCGCTGATGGACCGCCCGGCCTATACCGGGGTGAAGGCCGTGAAAAACGGGCAGGTGCACGGCATCTGGCACCAGTTCTACAACTCGCCCTACAGTTTTGTCGCCGTGCAGCGGCTGGCCACATGGCTTCACCCCGAGCTGTTCGCCGACCTTGATCCCGAAGCGACGCTGAAGGAATTGCACGAACGCTTCCTGCCGGTGGACTACAGCCCCGGCTACTGGGTGTCGCTGGACGGCGCCCCGACCAACTGACCCCGTCACTGTCACAGCAAGGCGGCCCCGGACGGGTCGCCACTTGCAGTTGGAGAGATCATGACCATTGCAGACGCAGATGCCCCCAGGGCCGCAGGCGCACAAAGCTATCGCGGGATGGCCACCCGCCGCATCGCCATCCTGGGCGGGCTGAGTATCGCCCTGGTGCTGTCGGTGGCAGTGGACGTGTCACTGGGGCCTGCACGCTATGCCGTGTGGGAGGTGTTGCAGACGATCTTTGCGCCCGGGACCGCCGATGTGCAGATGCGCGTGGTGGTCTGGGACATCCGCATGCCGATGGCGCTGCTTGCGGTGACCGTGGGGGCCAGCCTGTCGCTGGCGGGCGCGCAGATGCAGACCATTCTGGCCAACCCGCTGGCCAGCCCCTTCACGCTGGGCCTCTCGGCGGCGGCCAGCTTTGGTGCGGCGCTGGCCATGGTGCTGGGCGTGGCGCTGTTTCCCGGCGCGGTGTCGCTGATGGTGCCGATCAATGCCTTTGCCATGGCAATGGCCGCCTCCATGCTGATCTTCGGCCTGTCGACCCTGCGCGGCGTGACCACGGAAACCATCATCCTGCTGGGCATCGCGCTGGTCTTCACCTTCAACGCGGCACTGGCGCTGCTGCAATATTTCGCCTCCGAACAGGCGCTGTCGGCGGTGGTCTTCTGGACCATGGGCAGCCTGACCAAGGCGACATGGGGCAAGGTCGCCATCACCGCCATCATCCTGTGCATCTGCACCCCGCTCTTTGCCCGCCGCGCCTGGGCGCTGACGGCGATCCGGCTGGGCGAGGTTCGCGCCGCGGCCATGGGCGTGCCCGTGAAACGCCTGCGGCTTGAGGCGCTGGTGCTGGTCTCCATCCTCGCCGCCGTGCCGGTCAGCTTTGTCGGCACCATCGGCTTCATCGGAATTGTCGGGCCCCATGTGGCGCGGCTGCTGCTGGGCGAGGATCAGCGGTTTTTCCTGCCCGGCGCGATGCTGTCGGGGGCGGTGATCCTCTCGGCCACATCGGTCCTGTCCAAGGCGCTGCTGCCGGGGGCGGTCCTGCCTATCGGTATCATCACGGCACTGGTGGGCGTGCCGTTCTTTGCCGCATTGATCCTGACGAAAGGACGCAAATCATGGTAAGCCTGACGCTGGAGCACATCGGCGCACGCTACGGGCGGCGCGATATCCTCACGGACGTCTCTGCCCCCGTGCAGGGCGGGGCGCTGACCGCCCTTGTCGGGGCAAATGCCGCCGGCAAATCAACGCTGTTCCGCCGGATCGCCGGACATCTGCGCGGCGCGGGCCGGGTGCGGCTGGCGGGCGCGGAACCCCATGAGCTGCGCTACATGCCGCAGGACACGGGCATGTCCGCGGCACTCACCGTCTATGAATCCATCATCCTGGCGCTGAAACAGGACCGCGGCGGCTGGCGTCTGTCCGCCGATGAATTCCGCGCCGTCGACGCGGTCCTGCACCGTTTCGGGATATCTCACCTGGCGCACCAGCAATTGCCCGATCTTTCGGGTGGTCAGCGGCAGTCGGTCTCCATCGCCCAGGCGCTGGTCAACGGCCCCAAGGTGGTGCTGATGGACGAGCCGACCTCGGCGCTTGACCTCAACCGCCAGTACGAGGTGCTGGAAACATTGCGGCAATATGCCCAAGAAACCGGCGCCGTGATGATCCTGGCGCTGCATGACCTCAATCAGGCGATGCGGTGCTGCGCCGCGACCCTGGCGCTGGGCGAGGGCCGGATCCTCGCCAGCGGCCCCACGCTCGAAGTGCTCACGCCCGCCCTGATCCGCCGCCTCTACGGGATCGACAGCCGCGTCGAACATTGCTCGCGCGGCTGCCCGGTGATGATCGTGGATGGACCCGCGGATCGGGCACTGGCCTGACGCCCCGCCCCGGGCAGGCAAGGGCCCGGCCTGCGCTGCGCCTCCGAAGTTCAGGAAGGCGCCTTCCGAACCTCCACACCGCAGGCTGCTCCGGAGAGACGGGTCAGCAATGTGACACCAAGGCCGGTTCTGCGCGATAGCTGTTATCTGGCGCCTTGCCGGTCGCCTGGCCGAACCGCTGCGCCATGGCGCGCGCCGCCTCTTTTGCCGTGGCCACGGAGCGCGCATGGCGGGCATCCTTGAACTCCTGGTACTCGATGGCGATTGTCTGGATATCCGCCGCATTCACCCCCAGATAATGCGCGCAGGCGGCAATCGCGGGGTCCAGCGCGTTCAGATGCGCCCGTGGCCCGCCGGGTTCAAACCCGAACTCGCCGCGCGATGACAGGACGACCAGTTGCTTGCCCTTCAGGATCGGCTCGATCGGCACGTCACCCCGCGCCAGATCGAAAGAGAAGGTCCGCCCGATCCGGGCGATGTGATCAATCCAGCCCTTCAGCGCGGCAGGCATCCCGTAGTTGTACATCGGCGCGCCCAGCAGGATGATATCCGCGGCTTCGACCTCGTCGATCAGCCGGTCCGACAAGGCCAGCCGCTCGGCCATCCAGTCTTCGCGGGCCTCGGGCGGGGTAAAGGCCGCGTGGATAAACCGGTGATCAATCGCCGGAACCGGGTCTTGCCCGATGTCGCGGGTGATCACCCTGGCATCCGGGTTGGCGGCCAGAAATTCGCTCGTGAAGAGCCCGGTCAGCATGCGGGTCAGCGAGCGGTCTTCCAGCTGTGCGCTGGCGTCGATACGAAGCAGGGTGGTCATGGTGTTCTCCTTTGTGGGGGCCGGTGTGGCCCCGTCACAGCAGGAGGTAGCAGCGGCCAAAACCTTTGGCCAAAGCGAATATTTCAGGCATAAGATGAATGAGATTCACCCTGCGGGACGACCATGCGCAAATTGCCACCCCTACACGCCCTGCGCGCCTTTGAGGCCGCTGCCCGGCATCTGCATTTTGCCGATGCAGCAGAGGAACTGGGCCTGACGCCGACCGCGATCAGCCATCAGGTGCGGCAATTGGAAGAGATTCTGGGGGTGACATTGTTCCACCGCTTTCCACGGCCCGTGCGCCTGACGGCGGCGGGGGAAAAGCTGTTTCCGGTGCTGCGCCAGGCGCTGGACCAGATTGCAGGCACAATCGACCAACTGGCCGTTACCACCGCCGAAACACCGCTGCGCCTCTCGGTGACCATGGCCTTTGCCAGCCGCTGGCTGATGGCGCGCCTGCCGCGCCTGCGTGCAGAGACGGGGCTGAAGATCACGATAGAGGCCGCCGACCTGCCCGCCGATCTGCATGCCTCGGATATCGACATGGCAATCCGCTATGCGGGCCAGCCCGATGACCGGGCGGAATGGCACCGGCTGTTTGACGATGCGATCATTCCGGTCTGTGCGCCGGATCTGGCGAAGCTGCCGCTGACCCCGGATGACCTTTTGTCGCTGCCTTTGCTGGACTACCGCTGGAAATCCGCCTCGCAGAATGCACCCAGCTGGCAGCGCTGGCACGCCCGCGCAGGCGTCAGGGCATCACTGCCCGCTGTGGCCCAGACCTTCTCCGAAGAGATCCACGCGATTGACGCGGCGGTGTCAGGGCAGGGCGCGGTGCTGGCCTCGCAGCTTCTGGTGGCGGATCTGCTCAACACCGGTCAGCTTGTGCAGCTCTCCGAGATCGCCTTGCCCGGCCTGACCTATTGGGCGGTGTTCCTGCCCACTCATCCGGATCAGGCCCGTCTGGCGCAACTGCTGGGCTGGTTGCGCCAGCAAAGCTGAATCAGGCGGCCGAGACGGTCACCGACAGGCTGCGCGGCACCGCATCTGCGCCATTGATCGGCAACAGATCCATCGGACAGGCGGAGACCACGGCAATCAGGTCCATCTCGGCCCGAAACATCACCGTGTCACCGGCCCGCGAGACCGGCGGCAGCCAGACCATCTCGCCCCCGGGACGGGCAGGCGTGTTCATCCACAGGTTGAAGGGGCAGGGCACCTGCGGCAGGGCCAGGCCAATCGCCGCCAGGGCCATGCGCAGATTGTCGGTGCAATTGTCATGATACCCCTGATGACCCAGCTCGTGATAGCGGTGAATGTCGCAAGAGGCGACAAGCGTGTCATGCACCCCCTCGGAACTGTCAGAGACCAGTGTCAGGATCGCCCGCCTGCGGTTGGTCACCAGCGCATCACCGGCAGCGGGGCAGAGTTTGCGCAGGTTCGGGCGCATATGTTCCATCGACAGATGCTCACCGGGGTCGGCGGCGCTGAAGGCCCAGAAATCCGCCACCTGACTGCCGTGGGTGTTGGTGACCTTCAGCATCTGCCCGCGTTTCACACGGATGGCGCGGCCCTGACGTGCCGGCACGTCATAGGCTGTGTCCAGATGCGGCCGGCCCAGATCACCCACAGTCTCAATGGCCGAAGGGTTGCTGCCATCGGGGCGGGCGGGGTCGAAAGGAAGGGGGAAATCGCTCATCTTGATACTCCTTGAAAGACGGCTGAGGGATAGGGCGCTGCCGATTCCACATGCGGTGTCCAGACGCCGCTGTCGCGCAGCTGCCGGACATGTGCGGCGATGTCTTCCAGCGGGGCGAACCAGACCTCGGGGCGGGCCAAAACGGTCTCCAGCCAGCGTTCCACCACCCGCCAGCGCGCCAGCCGCCCGGTCAGGAACGGGTGCCAGATGCCGACCCATAATCCGCCCGCTTCATATTGCGCCTCGAACTCGGCAAAGGAGGCCTCCAGCCCCTGCGCGGGGCTCATCACCGGCATCATATAGCCGATCTCGGCATAATGGGCGAAGGGGGGCCAGTCGTCGCTGCCCCAATGGACGGGGACTTCGATCAGATCCCCCTTGGCCGCGGACAGGACATAGGGCAGGTCGTCGGCCATCATGGATGAATCATAGGTCAGCCCATGGGCGATGGCCAGGTCGATGACCTTTGGCGTGACGTTGTAGACCGGCGCGCGGTAGCCGCGTGGGGTCTGGCCGGTGGCGCCTTTGTGAACCTCCAGCGCGCGTTCGAACCAACAGGTCTGCTCGGCATCGGACATCTCGGCAGGGTCCTCGTGCAGATAGCCGTGCAGCCCGATTTCATGGCCGTCTTTCAGAATTGCCTCGACGGTTTCAGGATAGGTTTCCATCACCCAGCCGGGCATGAAGAACGATTGCTTCAGCCCCAGCCGACGATAGGTTTCCAGAATCCGCGGCACCCCGGCGTTGGGGCCATAGCGGCCCATGCTGATGGGGTACAACCGCCGGTGGCTGTCGGCGGGACGCGCGATGTGGATCAGGCTGTCGGCATCGACGTCAAAGGTGATGGCACAGGCGCAGCGCGCGCCATTGGGCCAGGGGATCGGATTGCGGATCATGGGCAAAGTCCTTTCAGCTCAAGGGCGTGTTCCAGCTTGCAGGCGGCTATCAGCAGCGCACGGTCACAATGGGGCGCGCCGACCAGTTGCAGGCCGATCCACTGCCCCGCAGCGGTCTGCCCGACCGGCAGCGTGACAGCGGGCAGGTCCAGCAGGCTGGCGGGCATGGTCAGGCTCAGCGCCTGCTGATTGATGCGCGCATAGGTTTCGGGATCGGAGAGCAAAGGTTCAGCCAATGGTGCGCCAAAGGGCACGGTTGGCAGCGCGATGAGGGTATCGGGGGCGGGCCAGCGCCCGCGCAGATCCACCGCGCTGGTGCGGAGCTTTGCCATGGCATCAGGTGATAGCCGCGCCGCCCTCTGCAGCCGCGCGGCCACCAGCGGGTCGACCTGTGCAACGGCCTCCGACTGGAGCAGGTCGTGGTAAAGCGCTGCGGCATTGGCCCCGCCGGGCCAGCCCTGCGCTGCAATCAGGTCCATCGCATCCGAGAGCAGGCTGCGTGGCTTTTGTGTCATGGCAAACCTTTGGCTGTGCGCGGCTTCCACTGCGCTGCGCACCGTATCGGCAACTTCCGATCTGGCCCGCGCCGTCGCATATTGGTCCAGCCAGATCTGTGGCGCGCTGTCAGGTTCATCCGCGTCGCCGCTCAAAATCGCATCCAGATCAAGCAGATCACGGGCAGTGCAGGTGATCAGCCCAACGGTGTCATAATCCGGCGCCAGCGGCAGCACGCCTGTCATCGGATAACGCCCGCGTGTGGGTCGAAACCCGAACAGCCCGTGAAACGCCGCCGGAACACGGCAGGACCCGGCAGTATCGGTTCCCACCGCCAGCCGCACCATGCCACGCGCCACCGATGCCGCCGCCCCCGAAGAGGACCCGCCCGGCACCCGCCCCGCGATCAGGGGGGTGCCGAAATGCGGGTTCTGGCCGATGCCGGAGAAGGCGAATTCCGACAGGTTCGTGGTGCCGATGGTGATCAACCCCGCCGCCGCCGCGCGGCGCACCACCCCGGCATCCGCGGGCGCGGGGGGCGTGTTCAGCCGGGTTTTCGACCCCGCCGTGGTCACCACATCGGCCAGTGCGATCATGTCCTTCCATGACACGGTGGCCCCATAGAGCGCCCCTTGTCCGCTTGCTGGCGCAAGACGGTCAGCCTCGCGCCTTGCACGCTCCCCGGTGACCGTCAGAAAGACATCGGGCGCGGCCCGCGCCGCAGCCAGCGCCCGGTCAAGCGGCATGGCCATCACGCCACCGCCTTCAACGCAGGGGCGCCCAGCAGCACCCCGTCCTCCGGGTGCCAGGAGGCATAGACCTGCTGCCCCGCCCGTGCCGACAGCCGCTCAAGATCGCGCTGCTGAAGCTGGGCGACAATCCCGGTGCCCGCCGCCGTTTCCAGATGCAGGTTGACGACGGCGCCCGCAAATTCTTCCGACATCAGGGTGCAGGGCACCTCGTTGGTGCCCCAGCCGGGCTGGGTGGTCACATTGATCCGGTCGGCGCGCACCGCGAGGTCGCATCTGGTGCCACGCTGCGCGCTGGCAGGGTCCGCGATCTGCAACAACCCGTCCGCGCTGTCGATCCCGATCTTGCCCTCTTTGGTGGATTTCAGCACGCCGCTGAACAGGCTGATACCGCCGACAAACTGCGCAACGAACCGAGACCGGGGCCGCAGGAAAATATCCTGCGGGGTGCCCAGCTGCTCGATCCGGCCCGCGTTCATGATCACCACGCGGTCGGCCAGCGAAAAGGCCTCCGAATGGCTGTGCGTCACATAGACAAAGGTGATGCCCAACTCGCGCTGCAACCGTTTCAGCTCGCCCTGCATCCGGATCGACATATGCGCATCCAGCGCCGACAGCGGCTCATCCAGCAGCAGCACCTTGGGCTGCAACACCAGTGACCGCGCCAACGCCACGCGCTGCCGCTGCCCGCCCGACAGCTTCGCCACATTGCGATCGGCGAACCCCGCGATGCCCAGCCGCTCCAGCCATTCGGCACAGCGCCGTTGCCGTTCGGGGGCGGGCACCTTTTTCATGCGCAGGCCGAATTCGACGTTTTCCCGCACGGTCATATAGGGAAACAGCGCCAGGTTCTGCCAGACCAGCGGCGTCTCGCGCTGCCAGACCGGCAGGTCGTTGATCTGCTGCCCCTCCAGCCGGATTTCGCCGCGCGTCGGGTCCTCCAGCCCTGCCATCATGCGCAATGTCGTCGTCTTGCCGCAGCCCGAGGGGCCCATGATGGCAAGGAACTCGCCCGCATCCACACTCAGGTCGATGTCCTTGACGGCCTCGAAGGTGCCGTAGGATTTGTTCAGGTTGTGCAATTCCAGAAGTGGTTGGGTCATGGCGACACCTCCTTGTTTTTGTGGGATTTCGTGCTGCGCATCAGCAAAAGCTGCGCGGCAAAGACCAGGCTGAGCGTGGCGGCAAAGGCCAGGGTGCCGATCACATGGATGGTCGGGTCGACCTGTCCCTGCAATGTGTTCAGCACGGTGACGGGAACGGTCTGTTCCAGCCCGCCGACAAACCAGGCGATGGCGTATTCATCCAGCGACACGGCAAAGGTGATCAGCGCCGCCGCACCGATGGCAGGTGCCGCATGTGGCAGCACGATCAGACGCAGGGCCTGCCCCGGCGTCGCGCCCAGGTTTTGCGCGGCGGTCTCATATTCCGGCGGCATCTGTTCCAGCCGCAGACGACAGATCGCCATGGCAAAGGGGGTGGCGACAACCACATGGGCCAGGATGATCGACCCCACCGTGCCCGACAGCCCGATCCGCGAAAAGAACGCCAGCATGGCAAGGCTCAACACCACAATCGGCACCGTCGGCGGCAGCAGCGCCAAGGCCAGCACCATGCGCTGCCCGAAGAACCGGAACCGGAAGTCGGCATAGGCGGCAGCAAAGCCCAGCGTGGTGGCCACCAATGCCGTGCTCAGCGCGATGGTCAGGCTGTTTTTCAACGCCTCCAGCACGCGGGCATCTGCAAAGACCTGGGCGTACCATTTCGTGCTGAACCGCGTGATGTCGAGGCTGGGAAACCTGTCGGCGCTGAAGGAAAAGACCAGGGCAGACAGGATCGGCGCATAGAGGATCACAAAGACCAGCATCAGCCCCGTGAACCAGACCCAGGCAGGCAGCGCGTGTTTCAGATGGCTGTTCATCTCAGTTTCCTTTCTGGCGATAGGCCCAGGCCACGGTGACCAGCGACGTCAGCAGCAGCACCGCCATCATCAGCAGCGACACCACCGCCGCGCGGGGCCATTGCTGGCCGCCCCGGATCAGGTCGGTCAGCAGGATCGGCAGAGTCTGGAAAACGCCGCCGCCCAGATAGGTGGCGCTGACGAATTCGGCATAGCTCAGCAAAAAGGCAAACAGCACGCCAAGGGTCAGACCCGGACGGGCGGCGGGCAGGATGATATGCCGCAAGACCTGCAGCGGACGCGCCCCCAGATTGACCGCCGCCGACATCTCGGTGCGGTCCACATTGCCCAGCGCCAGGGTTTGCAGCACCAGCACCACGGGCAGGGTCAGGGTGGCATGCCCCAGAAACAGCGCGGTATAGCTGTTCAGCAGGCTGGCCCCGGACAGGCCGACGCTGTGGAACATCTGCGGCAACACGCCGCCTTCGCCCAGAAACACCTGCAGCGAATAGATCCTGACCAGATAGCTGGTGAAAAACGGTGCCAGGGCAAGACCCAGAAAGGTCAGCCTTCTGGCGGGCGAGATCAGGAACGCCATCGCGTAAGAGGCCGGAAAGGCCAGCAATGACACCAGAACAGCGCTGAGCAGGGACAGCCCGTAGCTGCGCCAGAAGCTGGACCACAGAAAATCGAGCGACAGCACATAAGTCCAGGCCGACAGCGAAAAGTCGGGGGTCAGGCGATAGTTCTGCACCGACCAGAACGACATGGCGATCAGCAGCAGCATCGGGCCCAGAAAGAACAGCGCGAACCAGACCGGCAGCGGGGCGGCCCACAGGGCAAACCATCCACGCCGGCGCAAGCGCAGCTTTGCGGATAAGACAGACATCGGATTTCCTTTGAATGAAGGGCGGCCCGTCCCGCGCCTGTCAGTGGCGGTGGGGGACGGACCCTTGGGGGCGGCTCAGGCGTTTTTGTAGCGCACCCAGGCGTCGTTCCAGCTTTCCAGCGATTGCTGGACGGGCAGGCGGCGCAGCTGAATGCGCCCGGCGCGGATTTCATCCAGCGCGTTTGGCCCGGTCAGGCTCATGTTCTGGCGTGCGGCCTCATTCGGGTTGGTCTCGTTCAGCATCGCCCAGCCCGCCCGCGTCGGCACCATCGCGGGGTACGCCCTGAGCGTGGCTGTCGCCACCTGGCCGCGCGGGCTCATCATGTAGCGGATGAATTCCCGGGCCAGATCCTGATTGCGCGACCCCTTGCCGATGGACAGCGACTCGGTCCATTGCAGCCCGCCCTGTTCGGGAATGGTGGTGGCAACATTGGCCCCGTCGCGCTGCAGGACGCCGGTGATCCAGTCGCCGATCCCCGGCATCGCCGCCACCTCGCCCGAGCGCAGGGCAGACAGCGTGCCACCGTAGTCATAAAAACCCCGCACCTGGGGCCGCAGCGTCAGCGCCGCCTCCTGCACCTGCTGCCAGGCGGCCGTGTCCAGGTCAAAGGGGGCCGGATTGCCTTCGATCAGGCTGATGGTGCCAAAGTTGGGCAGATGC
This sequence comes from Sulfitobacter sp. G21635-S1, assembly GCF_027213915.1. Taxonomy (NCBI): domain Bacteria; kingdom Pseudomonadati; phylum Pseudomonadota; class Alphaproteobacteria; order Rhodobacterales; family Roseobacteraceae; genus Sulfitobacter; species Sulfitobacter sp. G21635-S1. The sequence goes on along the minus strand of NZ_JAPWGV010000004.1, from coordinate 163,479 downwards.
CAGTCGAATTGCCCGACCTTGCCGCGCAGGTTTTCCTGCCACATCGCCCTGTAGCTGCGCGCCTCCGAGCGGCTGATCGCGTCCAGATGATGCGACAGCCCCAGAAAGCCAAAGCGCAGGAACACCGCGTAAAGACCGTCATCATACCAATGGCCCTCGAACTTCTGGAACTCGGGGAAGAAATCATCAAACGGATAATCCGCCGGATCCAGCTGTTCGATGTAATCGGCCTGATACAACTGCGAGACATATTCGGCGTCGGCCAGGATAACGTCATAGGTTCCGGCCGGCGACTGGGCAAACTGCGCCAGCATCTGATCACCGCCGACATATTCCTTGGCGCGGATGCGCACGTTATGGGCCTGTTCAAAGGGGCCAACGACCTCCGGGTCGGCGTGGCCTGCCCATGTCAGCATGGTCAGCTCGCGCTGCGCCTGCGCCCGCACAACCGACGGGGCGGCCAGCACGGCACCCGCAGCCAGACCGCTTTTCAGCAGCGCGCGGCGTGAATATTGAAAATTTGACATATCGTTTTTCTCCCTGTTTTGTGACTGCCACCTTCTGCGAAACGCCCCATTTGCTACAAATTCGTTTATCTCAGGGGGTCTTGAGCAAAACTTCACGAAGGACAAAGGATGCGACGGCTTCCGCCCCTGAATGCGATCCGCGCCTTTGAGGCGGTTGCGCGCTGCCTCAGCTTCTCGGCCGCCGCCGACGAACTGGGCGTGACCACGACAGCGGTCAGCCACCAGATCCGGCATCTGGAAAGCTATCTGGGCTTCAAGCTGATCGTGCGAAACCCCCGCGACATCGCGCTGACCCCCGCGGGCGCAGAGATGTTTCCGAAACTGCGCGAAGGGTTCGACCTGCTGGCCGAGGCCTTTTCGGTGCTGAATGTGGACATCGAAAAGAACGTGTTGCGCGTCACCACAACCCGCGCCTTTGCCGACAACTGGCTGCTGCCCCGGCTCTCGCGCTTTCTGGCCGAAAATCCCGGGATTCAGGTCGAGCTTGTTACCGACGATGCGGTGCGTGACCTGTCTTCGGACCGGCTCGACGTGGCGATCCGCTATGGCCAGAGCCCCAGAGACGCCGCCGACAGCATCCTGTTTTCGGATGCCTATCGCCCGATTGGCCGAAAGGACGTGATCGAGAACGGGTCAGGCACCTATCCGGTGATCGGATTTTACTGGAACAACAAAGATCTGGACGGCCCTGTCTGGGCCCGCTGGGCACATGATTCCGCGCAGAGTTTCGCGGTGGCGGGCGTCCTGAACTGCAGCGATGAATCCGCGGCTTTCGAGGCGCTGGATCAGGGGCTGGGCCTGCTGTTGTGCAGCAACATCCTCGCCGCAGACCGGCTTTCGGCGGGCACCCATCAAAGCCTGGGGGATCTGCAGATCGAGGGGTTTCAATATTACATCGTCACCAATCACGCCTCCCGCGCCAAACCTGCCGCAAAGGTCTTTATCACCTGGCTGCAGGCGCTTGCGCGCGAGACCGCCCGGCAGGTCGAATGCACGCAGGAACAGCAGCGCGGCCCGACCGGGGGCGCAGATCAGCAGGAACACCCTTCCTGAACAACGCCCGCTTGCACACTACTCGGCGGGTTTGGACAAGGGCCCGCCCGACCCCTGCACCGCCAGCTTCATGAATTCCAGAAACGACAGCGCGGCGGGGCAAAGCTCGGCGGCGCGGGGCCAGGCCAATCCGACGTCCATCGTCGGCAGCGTGTCGGTGATATCAATCACATCGACCTTGCTGCCATCCAGCGACCAGGGCCGGTAGACCATGTTCGACAGGATGGAGACCCCCATGCCGGTCGCGACCATGCTGCGGATCGCTTCAACCGAAGAGGTCTTGAAGATGATGTTGGGCTTTGTCGGCAGGTGATCCCAATAATGTTTCGCGGTCTCTGATGCCTCATCCACCGTCAGCATGATATAGGGTTCCCTGGCAACATCGCTGAGCGACACGGATTTCGCCGACAACAGCGGGTGGTTCGCCTGCAGCCACAGCCTGCGCCGCGACCGCAGCAGCACCGTATGATCTATGGCGCTGCGGTTCTTGAGGTTCGAGGTCAGCATGACCGCCACATCGAACCGCCCGTTGGTCAGCCCCTCTTCGATGGCCACCCGCTCGGCTTCGACAAGGGTCACCTGGACATTCGGCAGCGCCTGCTGAAAGCGCAGCAGAAGCGGCGGCAGGAAATACCCCCCCACCGTATAGGTCACGGCAAGGTTGAAGGTGCCGATCACATCTCGCTGAACCCGCCGGGGAATGCGAATCGCCTCTTCGACGGAATCGATGATCCCCCGCGCATGGTTGAGGAACAGGCTGCCCTCATAGGTCAGGGTCACCCCGCCGGCATGGCGGTCGAACAGCGATGTGCCGATCAGCTCTTCCAGCGCCTTGATCGCCGTGGTGATCGCGGATTGCGAGACGTTGATCTCGCTTGCGGCCTTGGAAATCTGGCCCGCATCGGCAGCGGCGATGAAATAACGGATCTGGCGCAGGCTTGGGGTCATGGCAGGTTTCCTTGTGGGGCGGCGCCGCAGCGCAGGGCCAAAGCGGGCGCCGCAGGCAGGCAAAGCATTATCTGTTTTTCAGAATGTACTACCTGAAAAATCATATTTTACAATCAAGTCATGCCCTGCGTAGCCTTGGCGCAACGACGCATCGGCCAGCAGGATTTGGCGGCGCATCAGTGATTTACCTTGGCATTTCCGGGAGGCTGAAATGGCTGTCGACATCAATTGTGACATGGGAGAGAGCTTTGCGCTCTACAGGCTGGGCGACGATGACGCTCTGATGCCCCTGATAACGGAGGCGAATATCGCCTGCGGTTTCCACGGATCGGACCCCAATCACATGCGCCACGCGGTGCGCTCGGCCAAGCAGCATGGCGTGCGGATCGGCGCCCATGTCGCGCTGCCCGACCTGTCCGGCTTCGGCCGCCGCGAAATGGTGATCGACCGGGCCGAGATGGCCAATATCGTGCTTTACCAGATTGGCGCATTGAATGAATTTCTGGCGGTCGAGGGGCTCAACCTGTCTCACGTCAAGCCGCATGGCGCGCTCTATGGGATGGCCGCGCGGCACGAGCATATTGCCCATGCGATCTGCGATGCCTCCGAACATCTCGGCGTGCCGATCTTCGGCCTTGCCGGTACGCTGCACGAAGAGATCTATACCGCACGCGGTCTGGGGTTCCGGGCCGAATTCTTTGCCGATCTCGATTACGACGACAATGGCAAGCTGATCATCACCCGCGAACATGATGCCAAGGACCCGGCGGAAGTTGCCGCCAAGGTGCTGCGCGCGGTGGACGAAGGCATCGTTCTGAGCGCCGCCAAGATGCCAAGCAATGTGCGCGCCGAAACCATCTGCGTCCATTCCGATACGCCCGGTGCCGTCGAAATCACCCAAGCCGTGCGCGCCGCCCTCGGCGACCGGCTGGCAACGCGCGCGGATGCCTGAACACCCAACAACCCGACAGGAGAGAAAACATGGCCAAATCTGAAATCCGCTCCCCGCTGCCCGGTGTCTTTTACCGCCGTCCTTCCCCGGAAGAGAAAAACTACAAGGAGGTCGGCGACGACGTGAAAGCGGGCGATGTCGTGGGTCTGGTCGAGGTGATGAAGACCTATACCGAGGTGAAATCCGACGCAGATGGAAAACTGACCGCCTTCCTGGCCGAGGACGAGGATGCGATCATGCCCGGCCAGGTCATCGCCGAACTGGAAAGCTGAGCGCATCATGGGGATCACAAAGCTTCTGATTGCCAATCGCGGCGAAATTGCCGTCAGGATCATCCGGGCGGCAAAGGAAATGGGCATCCGCACCGTGCAGGTCCACAGTGCGGCGGATGCCGGGTCGCTGGCCGTCGAAATGGCCGATGAGGCGATCGAGATCGGGCCGCCGCCAGCCTCCAAATCCTATCTGAACATTGCCGCCATTCTGGATGCCGCCCGGCAAAGCGGCGCGGACGGTATCCATCCGGGCTATGGTTTCCTGGCCGAGAATGCCGATTTCGCCGATGCGGTCGAGGCCGCCGGCATCGCCTTTGTCGGGCCGACGGGCGACATGATCCGCGCGATGGGGGACAAGGCCTCGGCCCGCCGCGCCGCGCAAAAGGCCGGGGTACCCACGGTGCCCGGCAGTGACGGCGTGATCGGCGACCTGGCAGAGGCGGCCCGCAGCGCCGATGAAATCGGCTATCCGGTCATGATCAAGGCCACAGCGGGCGGTGGCGGGCGCGGCATCCGCGTGGCCGAAAACGCCCGGGACTTTGCCAATCTTGCCCCCCAGGCCGCGGCAGAGGCGAAATCGGCCTTTGGCGACGGCGGGCTCTATCTGGAAAAACTGATCGCCAGGGCGCGCCATATCGAAGTGCAGATTCTCGGCGACGGCACCAACTTCGTGCATTGTTTCGAACGCGAATGTTCCCTGCAGCGCCGCCGCCAGAAGGTCTGGGAAGAGGCCCCGTCGATGGCCCTGACCGACGCCCAGCGCGCCGATCTTTGCATGAGCGCGGTGGCGCTGGCGCAGGCGGTCAAGTATCGCGGCGCAGGCACGGTCGAATACCTATACGACGATGAAACCGGCGCCTTCTATTTCATCGAAATGAACACCCGGATCCAGGTCGAACATCCGGTCACCGAATGCGTGACCGGGCTGGACCTTGTGGCAGAGATGATTGCCATTGCCGGGGGCAAACCGCTTTCCGTGCGTCAGGAGGACATCCAACTGCGTGGCCATGCCATCGAGGTGCGCATCAACGCCGAGGATCCGGCCAATAATTTCGCGCCTTTCCCCGGCATCGTCGATGGGTTCCGCGCCCCCGGCGGGCCGGGCGTGCGCTTCGATCACATGCTCTACGACGGCTACCAGATCCCGCCGTTCTACGATTCCCTGCTGGGCAAACTGATCGTCACCGCAGATGATCGTCCGGCGGCCATCACCCGGCTGAAACGTGCGGTGGGCGAATTGCGCACAGGCGGGTTGAAGACAACCGCGCCCCTGTTCCTCGCCCTGGCGGAGGACGCCGATGTGCAGGCCGGGAACTACCACACAAAATGGCTTGAGCCATGGCTCGCAGAGCATGCCGGGACATTTTCAGATGAGGAAGGTACATAACATGACATCCAGATATACCTTTGGCGGCGACGAACATGTGTTCGTCGAGGTCAGCGAGGAAATGTCGCTTGAGGCATTCTTCACCACGCTTTCGATGACCAATGCCGTGCGCGATGCCAAGATCGACGGGGTGACCGAAATCTGCCCGGCCAATGCCTCGTTCCAGATCAAGTTCGACCCCGATGTGATCCATCCCGATGCGCTGATGGACAGGCTCAAGTCGATGGAGGCCACCGCCGCCAAACAGGAGCCGAAGCTGACAACCCGGATCATCGAGATCCCGGTCTATTACCAGGATCCCTGGACCCATGAGACCCTGATGCGGTTCCGCGAAAGGCATCAGGACCCGGAAGCCACCGATATCGAATATGCGGCGCGGATCAACGGCTATGACAGCGTCGATGCCTTTATCGCGGCCCATTCCGGCGCGCCCTGGTTCGTTTCCATGGTCGGTTTTGTCTCCGGTCTGCCCTTCCTCTATCAGATGGTGGAACGGGAACGGCAGATACAGGTGCCCAAATACCTGCGTCCGCGCACCGACACCCCGAAGCTGACCGTGGGATACGGCGGCTGCTTCTCCTGCATCTATTCCGTGCGCGGGGCAGGGGGTTACCAGATGTTCGGCGTGACGCCGATGCCGATCTACGACCCGGAACAGAAGACAGGCTACCTCAAGGACTTCATGGTCTTCTTCAAACCCGGCGACATCGTGAAATGGAAGCCGATCGACCGCGCCGAATATGACCGCTGCCTGGCCGCGGTCGAGGCGAACACCTATGCGCCCCGCATCCGCGAGGTGGTGTTTTCCCTTGATGAGTTCAACGCGGATATCAACGGCACCAACGCCAGGCTGGAGGAGGCTCTTTATGCCGATTAATGTCATAACATCCGGTTTCGCCACGACAATTCAGGATCTGGGTCGTCCGGGCTATTATCACCTTGGCATCCCCATGGGCGGCGCGATGGACCGTTTCGCCCTGCGCTGCGCCAATATGCTGGTGGGTAATGATGAAGGTGCCGCAGGCCTGGAATGTGTCTTCATGGGGCCGGAACTGGAATTCACCGAAGATTGCACCTTTGCCGTGACCGGCGGCGACCTGCCCCCCAAGCTGGATGGCGAAGTGCTCGAATCCTGGACAGCAATTCCCGTGAAGGCGGGCCAGAAACTGTCGTTCGATTACCTGCGCTCCGGCGCACGGGCCTATATCGCCTTTTCGGGGGGCATCGACACGCCGCTCGATCTGGGCAGCCGCTCCACCTATCCCATCGGTGCCCTCGGCGGCATCGACGGGCGCGCGGTGCAGCCTGGCGATACGCTGCCTCTGGGGGCGGCTGACGGCAAGGCGAAAACCGGCGCGCATATCCCCGAAAACCTGCGGCGCATGCCGGCAAGGGAAACCGAACTCAGGGTCCTGCCCGGGCTCTACTGGCACCGCATCACAGAGGCATCGGGCACCCGGTTCTTTGAGGAAACCTGGAAGGTCGCATCCGAAGCGGACCGCATGGGCTATCGCTTCAAGGGCGGCACGCCGCTGGAATTCGTGGACCGCGAACCACCCTTCGGCGCGGGCTCCGACCCCTCCAACATCACCGACGCCTGCTATCCCTATGGCTCGGTCCAGGTGCCCAGCGGGACAGAACCGATCATTCTGCACCGCGACGCGGTCTCCGGCGGCGGCTACTTCATGATCGGCACGGTGATTTCCGCCGATATGGACCTGATCGGGCAGTTGCAGCCCAATGTGCCGACCCGCTTCGTCAAGGTGGACATGGACACGGCGCTGTCCGCCCGCCGGGACCGCGCCAAAGCCCTGGATGCGGTCCGGGCGCATCTGGCCTGAAACCGCCGAGGGTGGCCAGGCGCCACCCTCGACCCATCACGCAGATGCCAGGTGCCGCGCGGTTCACGGACCGCCACCAGACCACAACCGGAACGAGAGATCTGGAGAAGGAGGAAAACGACAGGGCAAGATATCCGATTTTCCGATATTAAGAGTATGAAAATCGTATTTTACAATATCATGGGGAGAGGCCTAGTCTCAGGCAGACGGCCCTGAAGCGTCAATGCGACCCAACGCCCAAAGGGGCATGTTCGCGGATCTCTTCATGAAAGGCCGCTTATAACCAATAATAAGTCCGCTGCCCGTTTCATACTGCGAACTACAACCAACGACCAAATTTGGCGAACCGGGCCGGAGGGCCGGGCGCACCACATCGGCGCTTATAATGCGAAAAAGCAACCCGCGCTGTTCATCAACAAGACTGGGAGTCCAACATGAAGAAAACACTCAACAGCATTTCGACAGCCGCCCTCATTGCGGCGGGCCTGACCACCACGGCAGCCGCGCAGGATGCGATCTGGCCGTTCGACGTGGTCAACTCCGCCGGTGGCGGCAGCGAAATCGTCTCTTATCAGGGGCTGGAGAAGGCTGAGAAACCCTGGCACATCTGCGTGCTCTTTCCGCATATGAAAGACAGCTACTGGGTCGGCGTGAACTACGGCATCGTCGATCAGGCCCGCAAGCTGGGCGTCAAGGCGACCATCCTCGAAGCGGGCGGCTATACCGAAGCGGCCAAACAGGTGTCCCAGTACAACGATTGCGTGGCGCTCGGCGTCGATGCCATCGTGATCGGTGCAATCTCCGAAGCGGGTCTGGCCAAGAGCATGGCCGAAGGCAACGAAAAGGGCATCGTGCAGGTCGGTGTCATCAACCCGATGAGCGATGTCGCAGGCGCGCGGATCTTTGCGAATTACGACGATGCCGCAGAGGCGGGCGCGAAATTCCTCGCGGACATGACCGAGGGCAAGCCCATGCGCATGGTCCACTTCCCCGGCCCGCAGGGCTCCGGCTGGGCCGAAGCATCGACCGAAGGGGTCGAGCGCGGCATCGAGGGCAGCGGCATCGAACTGCTGGAAGCCAAATACGGCGACACCGGCAAGAGCATCCAGCTGCGCCTGGTCGAGGATGCCCTGCAGGCCTATGACGACGTGAACATCATCTATGGCACGGCTGTCACCGCCGAAGTGGCCAAACAGGCCCTGGAAGAAGCCGGCAACGACGATGCCCTGATCGCGGCCTATTACTCGAACGAAGGGATGGTCGATCTGGTCAAATCCGGCGTCGTGACCGCCACGGTAACGGAATCCCCCGTCATGGAAGCGCGCATCGCCATGGACCTCGCCGTGCGCATTCTGGAAGGCAAGGATCACCTGGTGGAGCTCAACCCCTCGATGACCGTGCTGACCAAGGACAACATCGACAGCTTCGACATGAGCCGCTCGTTCGCCCCCGCGGATTGGGAACCCGTCTACGCGGTCGAGTAACCCCTCATGACAGAACACATGATTGAACCGGACGCAGCACTTGCGTCCGGCCATCCCGCGCATAAGGCCGGGGAAACATTGATCGAACTGCGCGACCTCGACAAATCCTATGGCGCCTTCAAGGCCTTGCAGGGCATGCAGTTCGAGCTTCGCGCCGGTGAAGTCCACGTCCTGTTCGGTGAGAACGGGGCGGGGAAATCGACGCTGATCCAGATCATCTGCGGCGCGCAGGGGTTTGACAGCGGCAGCTACCGTCTTTTCGGCGAACCGGTCTCGGTGATGACCCCGGCGCTGGCCCATGACAAGGGCGTCAGCATCGTGTTTCAGGAATTCAGCCTGATCCCCGAAATGACGGTCGAGGAGAACCTGTTTCTGGGCCACGAGATGGTACAGGGCCTGCGGCTTGCCAAAACCGAAATGCGCCGCAAGGTGCATGCGGTGCTGGACCGTCTGGGCTTTGCCCTTGATCCGCGCGCCAGGGTGCGCAACCTGCGCCGCGCCCACCAGCAGATGGTGGAGATCGCAAAGGCCCTGCTCTGGGACTGCCGGGTGCTGATCCTGGACGAGCCGACCGCCTCGCTCACCGATCAGGAAGCCGCTCAGCTTTTCGACATCATCGAACAATTGCGCGCCGATGGTCTGGGCATTGTCTATGTCTCGCACCGCATGCCCGAGATTTCGCGGCTGGCGGATCGCGTCACGGTGCTCAGGGACGGCAAATACATCGACACTGTCCAGATGGCCGACACAAGCGAGAAAGAACTGGTTCAACTGATGACCGGGCGCACCTTCGACGAATTCTTTCCCGAGATCACCCGCTCTGCAGGCGACACGCTCATGCAGTTCGAGGGCGTCACCCTGCAGCGCGGCATGGCCCATGACCTGAGCTTCAGCGTGCGCCGGGGCGAGGTGTTGGGCTTTGCCGGTCTGGCGGGCTGCGGCAAGTCCGAAGTCCTGCGCGCGGCCTTCGGGCTGGAGCCGCTTTCCAGCGGCCAGATCACCTGCGGCAGCACAAGGCTTGAGCGCCACTCCCCCCGCAAGGCGCTGGGCAACCGCATCTGCTATTTCCCCTCCGACCGCGCGACCGAAGGTCTGGCGATGAGCCAGAACCTGATCAGCAACAGCACGGTCGCCGCCCTCGATGACGAAAAATTCTCCCGCCGCGGCATGTTGCTCAAACGCCCCGCCGAACGATCCTTTACCAAAGAAATCATCGAGAAACTGAAAATCCGCACGCCGGGGCTGAACGCCAGGGCCGATCAATTGTCCGGCGGCAACAAGCAAAAGCTGATGATCGCGCGCGGCCTGTCGCGGGAATTCGACATCTTTCTCTTCGATGAACCGACCGTCGGCGTCGACATCCAGGCCAAGCTGGAAATCTACGATGTGATCAAGACGCTGACCGAAGCAGGCAAGGCGGTGGTGATCGCCTCCTCCGAACTGGCAGAGGTCATGCATATGTCGCACCGGGTCATCGTGATGCGCGAAGGCGCCATCGTCGGAGAGCTGGACGGCGACGAGGTGACCGAACAGGCCCTGCTGTCGCATTTCTTCGCCCATGAAGAACCTGCGGCGCAAGCGGCGGGGGAGGTGAATTAAGATGACCGTTCAAACCATCCGGAGCACCGCGCGCCGCAACCGCATACTTGCCTCCATCGGTATCCTGCCCATCGTGCTGATCGTGACCTGCGGGCTGCTTGCCCTCTATGAACCCCGGTTCCTGCGCAGCTCGAACCTGATCAACGTGCTGCGCAACGCCTCTTTCCTGTCGATCATCTCTGCCGGGCAGATGCTGGTGATCATCGTCGGCGGTTTCGACATCTCGGTCGGGGCCATCGTGGCACTGACCTCGGTCAGCTCGGCCCTGTCCATCGTCTGGCTGGCGGACCTCGGCATCGCAAGCACGGCTGTGGTCGTCGCCCTCGGATGCCTGCTGGGGCTGATCCCCGGCATCCTGGTCGGCCTCGCCAACGGGTTTTTCGTCAGCGTGATGAAAATCTCGCCCTTCATGGTGACCATCGGCACGATGACCATGGCGGCGGGCATTGCCGGATATGTGACCGGCGGAACGCCGATCTATGACCTGCCAGAGCTTTTCACCCGCGAGATCGGGCGCGGCAGCCTGTTCCGGCTGCCCTATATCGTCTATGCGGCGGCACTTGTGCTGTGCCTGCTGTGGTACATGCAGACCCAGACCCGGCTGGGCCGCTATTTCTATGCCGTCGGCGGAAATGAAAAGGCGGCGCGGCTGTCCGGGCTGAACACCCGCAAATACATCTGGGCCGCCTATGTCCTCAGTGCGCTGCTGGCGGGCATCGTCGGGCTGTTTCTGACCGCGCGGGTCGGCTCGGGCGAGGCGACCCTTGGCAGCAACCTGATGCTGGAAAGCATTTCCGTGGCCGTCATCGGCGGCGTGGCCCTGAAAGGCGGGGTGGGGCGCATCCCGATGGTCGCCCTCAGCGCGCTGTTCCTGTCGGTGCTCAGCAACGGGATGAGCCTGATCCGCATCGACAGCAAATACCACATCATCATCATCGGCATCGTGATCGTCATCGCGGTGGCCGCCGAAAGCTACCGCGAACGCCGGAGGGCCGGACATGGCTGACCAGACCCAAAGCACCCCGCTGGACATGCGCGCCATCGCCCCGCATCTGCTCTTGCCGCTGGCCATCATCGGGGTGGTGGTGTTCTTTGCCGCCCTGCAACCCGCAATGATCTCCGGCGGCAATGTCGTCAACATCATGAAGCAATCCTCGCTGTTCTTCTTTGTTGCGGCGGCACAGCTTGTTGTCATCATCACCCGGGGCTTTGACCTGTCGGTGGGGGCCAATGTCTCGCTGGTGTCGGTGGTGTCCTCGATGGTGATGACCAGCCTGCTGCCCGGTCTCGGCACCGGGATCGGCGTCTTTGCAGGGGTCTGCACCGGCCTGGCCATCGGTGCGGCCCTGGGCGCGATCAACGGGGCGCTTGTCGCCTATGCGCGGATCAACCCCTTCATCGTCACCCTTGCGACGATGAGCATCTTCACCGGCATCGCCACAACGGTTTCGGGCGGCTTCCCGATCTTCAACCTGCCCGAAGGGTTCAGCTTTGCCCTGAACCAGATGAAGATCCTGGCGCTGCCGATCCCGCTGGTGATCGCGGGCGCGGTGGCCTGGGCGCTGCATTTCATGCTGACCCGCACCGTGCATGGCCGGGTCCTCTATGTGCTCGGCGACAGCAATGAGGTCGCCCATGTCGGCGGACGGCGGGTGCGCGAACATCTGTTCTTTGCCTATGTCACCAGCGGCATCCTGGCCGCGATTGCCGGCTTGCTGATGACCGCGCAGACCGGATCGGGGGAGCCGAACCTGGGCACCTCGCTGGTCCTCAGCAGCATCGCGGCGGCGGTCATCGGCGGTGCATCCCTGCGCGGCGGCACCGGGACGATCTCCGCCCCGATCTACGGCGCCTTGCTGATCACCTGCCTGTCGATCGGGATGAACCTGCAACAGATCAACGGCTCCTTGCAGCCGGTGGTGATCGGGGCAATCCTGATATTCGGCGCAGCACTCGACGCCTATCGAACCCGTGGACGGTAAGGAAAGGACAGATCATGTGTGACGCAACCGCAGCCGGAACCGCCGTCGGCAAGGTCTTTATGCGGAACGACCGGACCCGCGTGACCGAATGGCGCTTTGCCGGGCGCGGGGCAAAGCTTTATGCGCAAATCGCCAAGTATTCGAATGGCGATAAGATAGGTTGAATTCAACGAGTCGGCCGGTTCACGCCGGAACACGGCCGACAGGGGAGAAGACGATGTATTTTTCGACGGACCATTGCGGTACAATGAACAAGGACGAAGTCTGGACCCGGACCTTGTCCGACACCTATTTCCCGCTCTCGGCAAAATGCGCCCGGCCCGAAACCTTCAAGGGCTCCTTGCAGTCCTGGCGGCTGGGCAACCTCGGCCTGTCCGAGATGAACTGCGACGGCGTCAAATACATCCGCACCAGGTCGCATTTCACCAACGAGCAGGAAAGCAGCCTGCTGATCACCATCCCGCATAAATCGGACGTCTGCTTCCAGCAGGGGGCCCGCGACACCAGCTGCAGCCCCGGCAGCTTCCTGGTGGAACGCGGTGACCTGCCTTATGAATTCTCCCATGGGCAGGCCAACAAGCTCTGGGTGCTCAAGGTGCCCACCGCCAGCGTGCGTTCGCGGCTGGGTGCCACCGACCGGCTTGGCGCGCTGACCTTTGACGCCAGCTCGGGGGTGGGTTCCTATTTCCTGGGGTCGGTGCGCAATACCATCGAAAGCATTGAACTGATCGGCGATGCCGCCCGGGAAATGGCCGGGCAGCACCTGCTGGACCTTCTGTGCCTGTCAATGCGCAGCGACAACCGCATCCTCGACAGCACCGCCTCGACGATCCGCGCGGCGCATTTGCAGCGGGCCGAACAATTCATCCGCGACAACCTCGCCAACCCCAACCTGAACTCCCAGGTCGTGGCGGAATCCTGCGGCATCTCGCTGCGCTATCTGCAACGGCTCTTTGCCGAGAATGACCATTCCGTCGTTGGCTACATCCGCGACAAGCGGCTGACCCGCTGCCACGAGATGCTGCGCATGGTGAACAACACCAGCACCATGGCCCAGATCGCCCATAAATGGGGGTTCTACGACCAGGCGCAGTTCTGCAAACACTACAGAGCCCGGTTCGGCTGCACCCCGACCGATACCCGAAAACAGACCCGGCTGGAGGCCATGGCCCGAAGCTGACGCACCCGAAAGTAAAATGCGCCACCACCCAAAGCTGTGCTTTCGGGTGACCGATACCGGCTTGCCGGCATCTGTGGCCTCAACCGAAGTAGGAAAGCAGAGATGACAAAAACGAGAGTCGCAGTCGATGTCGGGGGCACCTTCACCGATGTCTGCATCATGGACGAAGACACCGGCCAGATCCGGATCGAAAAGACCCCCTCGACCCCCGATGATCCGATGCGCGCCATCATGACGGGCATTTCGGATGCCGGGATCGACCTCGGCGATGTCACGATGTTTTCCCATGGCACCACGGTGGCCACCAATGCGCTGATCACCCGCAAACTGCCCCGCGCGGCGATGGTCTGCACCGAAGGCTTCCGCGATGTGGTCGAAATCCGCCGCTCCAACAAGGAGGATCTCTGGGACACCTACAAGGATGTCGCCAAACCCTATATCCCGCGCCGCGACCGGTTGACCGTGAAGGAACGGATCGACGCGGCAGGCAAGGTCATCACCGAACTGGACGAGGCCGAGGCCCGCCGCGTGGCCCGGATCCTCAAAAAGCGGGACGTAAAGGCCATCGCGGTCTGCTTCATCAATTCCTACGTCAACGGCGACCACGAGGTCCGGATGCGCGACATCCTGCGCGCGGAAATGCCGGATGTGCATATCTCCATCTCCTCGCAGATCATGCCGGAAATCTTCGAACACGAGCGTTTTTCAACCACCATGGTGAATGCCGTGGTCTCGCCTGTCGTGGTCGATTACGTCTCCCGGCTGGGCGACAAGCTGGCCGAGGGCGGCTATACCCGCGACCTGCTGCTGCTGCACACCGGCGGCGGCGTGATGACCCCGGCCAGCGTCAAGGATTTTGCCGCGCGTCTGGCCGGGTCCGGCATTGCGGCGGGGGCGCTGGCCAGCCGCTTCATCGGCAACCTCTGCGGCTATGAAAACTCCATCGGCTTTGACATGGGCGGCACCTCCACCGATGTCTCGCTTTGCTTTCAGGGCAATTCGACAGTGACCAAGGATTGGTACATCGAATACGGCTACCCGATCCGCTTTCCCTCCATCGAAGTGCTGACCATCGGCGCCGGCGGCGGCTCGCTGGCCTGGAAGGACGAAGGCGGCTCGCTGCGCAACGGGCCACAATCGGCAGGGGCCTTCCCCGGTCCGGCCTGCTATTCCAACGGCAATGAGGTCGCCACCAACAGCGATGCCAATGTGGTGCTGGGCCGTCTGGGCCACAGCCTGGCGGGGGGCGACATCACGCTGGACGCGGGGCTGGCGGAAAAGGCAATCCGCGAAACCGTGGCCACGCCTTTCGACATGGAACTGCACGAGGCCGCAGAGGCGGTCATCGACGTGGCCAATGCGAACATGGCCAACGCCGTGCGCCTGCTCTCGATCAGCCGCGGCCACGATCCCCGCGACTTTGCGCTGGTGGCCTTTGGCGGCGCGGGCGCCCTGCACGGCGCCGCCGTGGCCAAGGAACTGTCCATCCCGGTGGTGATCGTGCCGCCGAACCCCGGCGTGACCTCGGCGATGGGCTGCCTGCTGGTCGACATCCAGCACGACTTTTCCGACAGCTTCATGGCCGATGCCTCGCAAACCGCGCCCGAAGACCTCGAAGCCGCCTTTGCGCGGATCGAAAAGGAAGCCGTCGACCGGCTGCGTCACGAGGATGTCGCCCCCGAAAACACCGTCCTGCAGCGCACGGTAGAGATGATGTATCAGGGCCAGTGGCGCTCGCTCGCCGTCTCCGCCCCCGCGACGATCACCAGCACCGAAGACCTCGTGCGCGGTTTCCACGATGAACACGAACGCGAATACAACTTCCGCCGCGAGGATGCGCCGGTCAGCATATTCCGGGTGGGCGTCAAGGCCACCGGCGTGGTGCAAAAGGCCGAGCTGCCCTCCTTCGAGGTGACGCCCCATGCGCCGGACCCCGCCAGCCAGCGCGATGTCTGGTTCAAGGGGAAAAGCTGCCGCACCGATGTCTATGACCGCGCCACCATGAAGGCGGGCGCGGAATTCACCGGCCCGGCCATCGTCGAACAGGTTGATTCAACCGTGGTGGTCCCCCCCGGCGCCACCGCGAAGATTGACCAATATATGAACATTCTGATCCGCGTGAAGGACTGAGACATGAACATGATGCCAAAACAGGAACTGGACCCGGTCACCTTCGAGGTGCTCAAGAACTCCTTCATCACCTCGGTCGACCAGATGGCCGAGCAGATGCTGCGGACCTGCTATTCCTTCGTGATCTACAACCGCGATTTCTCCAACGGGCTGCACGATGCCGAAGGCAACTGCGTGGCCCAGGGCAATTCCGACATCGCGGTCCATGTCGGCACCCTGCACCATACCTGCAAGGAGGTGATCCGCTTCTTCAAGGGGGACATGTACCCCGGCGATGTCTATGCCATCAACGATCCCTATGCGGGCGGCACCCATTTCAGCGATGTGCGCCTGATCCGGCCGATCTTCGACGAGGAAGAACTGATCGGCTTTTCGCAGTCCAACGGCCATTGGTCCGATCTCGGCGGCTCCGTCCCCGGGTCGTTCAACGTGACCGCCCACGAGATGTTCGGCGAGGCAGTGCGCATCACCCCGATCCGGCTGTTCCACAAGGGCAGGTTCTGCGCCGACGTGGCCAATATGATCGCCGCCAACACCCGCGACCCGGCCTCGATCATCGGTGACATTCATTCACAGGCCCAGGCCACCCAGGTGGCCGAGCGCGAATTGCAGCGGCTGGTGGGCAAATATGGCCGCGATCAGGTCACCCAGGGCATGGACGCGGTTCAGGATTACGTCGAACGCGCCGTGCGCCAGCGCATCCGCGACCTGCCGGACGGCACATGGGAGGCGGTGGATTACATCGACCGCGATCCGGGTGCGGGCGAGGGGATGATCCCGATCCACATCAAGATGACCATCAAGGGCGAAGAGATCACCTATGATTTCGAAGGCAGCCACGCCACTATCGCCTCGATCTACAACTCGGCCCCCGGCGCGACCTTCTCCGCCGTGGTGGCGGGCATGAAGACCTTCTTTCCCGACCTGCCGCTGAACAGCGGCTTCTACCGGATGGTAGAGGTGAAGGCCCCCGCCAACAGCGTCGTCAGCGCCCAGTGGCCGGTGGCGGTGACCGGCTTCCTGATGCCGTTCGAAAAGATCATGAACGCGATCTTCGAAATGTGGTCGCAGATCATGCCGGAACGCGCCATCGCCTGTGCCTTCAACCTGGAATACCTGCTGGCGGGCGGCAACGACCTGCGCAAACCGGACAAGCCGATCTACATGTTCTACGAATGGCTCCCCGGCGGCTGGGGCGGGCGCAACGGCAAGGACGGCAGCGACGTGACCACCGCCTGTTTCGGCACCGGCCTGATGTCCCAGCCCTCCGAAGGCAACGAAAGGGTCAACCCGACCCGCGCGGATGAATTCCAGATCAAGCAGGACAGCCCCGGCCCCGGCAAATGGCGTGGCGGGGCAGGGGTGATCAAGGCTTCGACCCTGCTTGAGGCGGAAAACACCGTCATGTCCTACATCTGCGACCGCGAACGCGCGGTGGTCTGGGGTGTCGAAGGCGGCCTGCCTTCCATGCCGCACGGGTTGATGGTCGAACATGTCGACACCGGCGAGGAAGAATGGCTGGGATCGGTCTTTTCCAACTACAAGATCAAGAGCGGCGACAAGTTCACCCGCCCCACCGCAGGCGGCGGCGGCTATGGCGACCCGATGGAACGGGACCCCGAACATGTCCTGAACGATGTGATCGACGAATATGTCTCCGTCAAACGCGCGGAACTGGACTACGGGGTCGTGATCAGGGTCAATGACGCCGAGATGCTCGACTACGAGATCGACCATGCCGCCACCGAAAAGGCCCGTGCCCATATCCGTGCCAACCGCGTCGGCTGGGCCCGGATGGACCCCGAAGAGGTCTCGCAGATGTACCGCAAGGGCAAGATCAACGAGATGGACGCGGTCCGGAAATACGCGGTGATCCTGGATTGGGGCACCGGCGAGCTGATGCCCAAATCCACCGCGCAGTTCCGCGAAAGTTTCGAGAAACGCTCGGTCTCGCACTGGTCGTGATACTGGGGCGGCCCGCCTGCCGGGCCGCCTGATCCCCCGCACCCGGAACCTGAACAGGACATTGCCGGCATGACCCAGACAGATGTGGTTTTTCACCGCCCCGATACGATTGCAGCGGCGCTTTCTATCCTCTCCTCCGCCGCCCCGCGCCCGGCCATCCCGCTGGCGGGCGGTACATGGATCATGCGGGCCGCGCTGCGTGGTGAGGACACCGACAAGACCTTTGTGTCCCTTGCGAATATCGCCTCCCTTCACGGCATCGAAAAAACGGACGCCGGGCTGACAATAGGCGCCATGGTCAGCCACGCCGCACTTGCGCAGTCGCTGGGCGCTGACCCCGCCCATGCCGGCCTGCGCATGGCCTGCGCGGCCTCCGCCAATCCCGCGATCCGGCACCGCGCGACCATCGGCGGCAACCTGTGTTCCGATGGCTTCATGGCCCCCGATCTTGTCCCGGCGCTGATGGCCCTTGGGGCCATGGTCACCCTGCAGGCCCCGTCAGGTGAAAGACGCCTGCCGATCGCTGATTTCCTGCGCGGGCGCGGCGCGCGCCCCGCCGCCGAGATCCTGACCCATGTACACCTGCCCCCGCCCCGGGGCACAGCCGCCCATGCCCGCGCCCTGCTGCGGCAGGCGGGCGAATATCCGGTTGCGGTCGTCAGCGTTCTTGCCGGTTGCCGCGATGACGGCACCTGCCAGAGCCTGCGCATCGCCCTCAGCGCGGTGGAACCTGCACCGCGCCGCTGGGAGACACTGGAAAACGCCCTTCTGGACCGCCCCCTGGACCCGGCGGCGGCGCGCGACGCCGCACAGGCCCGGATCCAGGACCTGCACCCGCGCGACGGCGTCGATGCCAGCGGCTGGTACCGCGCCCGCCTGCTGCCGCAACTGGTGCAACGCGCCTTTGCCGATCTGACCCGGCCCACCGCAAAGGGAGACCCGCAATGACCGTAAGCTTCACCCTCAACGGCCGCGCCCGCAGCTTCTCCGGCGACCCGCGCGCCTCCCTGCTTGAGGTGCTGCGCGACACCTACCGGCTGACCGGCGCCAAGGAGGTCTGCGGCGAGGGGTTCTGCGGTGCCTGCATGGTCCGGATCGACGGGCATCCCGCCACCGCCTGCCTGGTGCCGATGGGCACGTTGGAGGGGTCCGATCTGCGCACCATCGAAGGGATCGGCACCGAAGCAGAGCTGAACCCCGTCCAGCAGGCCTTTGTTGATTTTGACGTGGTGCAATGCGGCATGTGCTTTCCCGGCATGGTGATGACGCTCACCCATTTCATGAAGGACAACCCGCAGCCGACCCGCGAGGCGGTCAAATCCGCGCTGACCGGGAACATCTGCCGGTGCACCGGCTATGAGCGGATCATCGACGCGGTGATGTCGCTCTCGGGTGCCGCACAGCCCGTGACGGAGGTTCAGCCATGAAGAACGCCCATGATCCATCCCTTGCCGTCATGGACCTGCCGCGCCGCGATGCGCGCGACAAGCTGCGGGGCCGGACCAGATACACCGTCGATCAGGCGGGGCCGGAGGTCCTGCACGCGGTCTTGCTGCGCGCGACCGTGGCCTCCGCCCGCATCACCCGGCTGGATGTCACCCCGGCCCTGACGATGGCGGGGGTCCACGCCATCGCCACCCACAGGGACGCACCGGGCCTGCACGGGATCGGCATCGCCGATCATCCGATCTTTGCCGGCGATACCGTGCGCTATCACGGCGAACCCCTTGCCGTCATCGCGGCAGAAACACTGGCCCAGGCCCGGCGCGCCGCCAAGGCCGTGATTGTCGAATATGAAGCCATGCCGCCGGTGCTGACCCTGCAGGCGGCACTGGCCCCCGATGCCCCCCTCGTCCATCCCGGCTGGGAAAGCTACGAGGTGCTCCACCCCGGCGCGACACGGGGCGGTAATATCGCCTGGGAAGCACGCGTCGACCGTGGCGACACCGATGCTGCCTTTGCCCGCGATGACGTCACCATTGTCGAAGGCACCTATGATGTCGGGCGGCAGAACCACCTGTCGTTTGAGCCGCGCGCGGTGATCGCATCTTATGAGGATGGCCGCTTCCACATCCAGACCTCCACCCAGGCGCCCTGGACGGTCAAACATGTCGTCGCCAGGGTTCTTGAGGTCCCGGAATCCGCCGTGCGGGTGACAGTGCCCGCAGTCGGCGGCGGTTTCGGGCTGAAGTTCGATTGCTCCCTCGAACCCTATGCCGCGATCCTGGCCCGCAAATCCGGGCGCGCTGTCTCGCTGGTCAATTCCCGCCGCGAAGAGATGATGACCTGCCTCTGCCGGGAAAACGCCGAAATCCACATCCGCTCCGCCATCGACACGGAGGGAGAGATCGTCGCCCGCGAGGCCAGCGTGCTCATGGATTGCGGCGCATATGGCGGCGAACAGGTCTTCCTGACCACGATGACCGCCCATACGCTGGCCGGCAACTACCGGCTGGGTGCCGCGAAAATCGTGACAAGGGCGGTCTATACCAACACCCCCCCGAACGGGGCCTTCCGCGCCTGCAACGGGGTCTACAACACCTTCGCGCTGGAACGGCATACCGATGAAATCTGCGCCGCGATCGGGATGGACCCCTTCGAGTTCAGACGCCGCAACGTGATCGGTGACGGCGACATCGGGGCCACCGGACAGACCTTTCAGGGCGATGTGCTGGCCCCCATGCTGGACCGCATGGCTGACAAATACCCGGTCGAACGGCGCAGCGGCAGGTTGCCCGACGGGCGGCTCTACGGGCGCGCGACAACCGTGGGGACATGGTTCATCTTTGTCGGCCCCTCTGCGGCAACGGTGAACCTGAACGCCGACGGCAGCGCGACGCTGGTCACCGCCGGGGTCGAGATCGGCTCCGGCACCATGATGCAATCCCTGCCGCAGATCGTCGCGGCAAACCTTGGCATTCATCCCGATGCGGTCATCGTGAAAACCGCCGATACGGATGCCGCGGGGCGCGATCTCGGGGTTGGCGGCGGGCGCACCACGGTCTCCATCGGGGCGGCAAGCGAGGCCGCCTGCGCCGAGGTGCGGGAAAAACTGCTGACCGTGGCCGCCAGATTGCTGCAGACCAACGCAGCCGCACTGGTGCTGACCAACGGCCGGGTCGAGGTTGACGGCAAACCCGGCAGCGGCATGACCCTGAAAGCCGTGATCGCCGAAGCAGAGCTGACCACCGGCCCGATTGCCGGCAGCGGTGCCTTTACCGCGCCGGGCACAACAGCCATGCCCGGCTGCGCCACCGGCCATTTCATTGACGCCATCGACATCCCGGTATTTGCGGTCCACGACTGCGAAGTGGCGGTTGACGAAATCTCGGGCCGTTGCGAAATCCTGTCCTACCGCGTGGTACAGGACGTGGGCCGCGCCCTGAACCGGCGCGCCATTCACGGCCAGATTCAGGGCGGCGTGGTTCAGGGCATCGGCTATGCCCTGACCGAAGAGGTCACGATCGGCCCCGATGGCGCGGTCGATCAGACCGGGCTGGAAAGCTACCGCGTCCCGCTGGCCGGCGATGTCCTGCCCATCGACTTCGAGCTTTACGAGGGGGCGCCCTCCCTCGGCCCGCTGGGCACCAAGGGGGCAGGGGAGGTGCCGATCCTGAATGTCGCCGCATCGCTGGCCTGCGCGATTGCCAATGCCACGGGCAAACCGGTGACCTCCCTGCCGATGACACCGGAGCGCATTGCCACCCTGATTGCCGGAGAGGCACTTTAAGCCCGGCACCACCGATTGATCCACCAAGGCCGGATGCAAGCCGGGCCGTCGCCTGCCCGGGGTAGGCGATGCTGACCTTGGTTCATGCCACTTAATTTCTCAGCTTTGATGAGTCCTATCATGGGAACACCAAGCCTAACCATATCGCCTACCCGACCGGCGGGCAGGCGATGGCCCGGCGCCTGCGGCTTGTTCCGGGCATGGCTGCCATGAACTGCCGGTTACTGCGGTCGCATCACCGCACCACCACCCGGCAATGCGCTTCGCCGCGAAAGTCAGCTCGCCCCGAGGCCATCAACCCTCATCGGCCTTGCCGCCAACCGCCGCGATGACCTGATCCGCAACCGGGTGATCCCCCGCCGCCCGCGCCAGCATCAGCGCGCCGACCACCTGGGCGATGGTGCTCAGCGCCACCGCCCTGTCCTCCGGGGCCACCAGATCCGCCAGCTTCTCCAGCCCCTCGGCAAAGGCGGATTGCAAGGCCTCTCCGTGGCGCGGCGCCTCTGCCGCAAGCGCGGGCAGGACGCAGCCCGCGCCAACCCGCGTCAGGTGACTGTCGTGCAGATAGGCCTGCCGGAAGGCCTCCAGCCGGTCGCCCCCCGCTTTCTCCAGCCGCCTGGCCCAGTCTTTCTCATGCTGCGCCATCGCCGCCTGGGTGGCCTCCACCATCAGCGCCGTTTTATCCGGGAACTGCTTGTAGAACCCGCCATGAGTCATCCCGGCGGCTTTCATCAGGCCCGAAATGCCAATGCCTTCATATCCGTGGATGCGAAACAGCCGGGCGGCTTCGTCAACCACCTTCTGGCGATTTTCCTGTGCAACTTCACGACTTACACGCATGTCAGCGCCTTTTCATCTCTGGTCGGTATGGCCCGCCAATCCTAGAAAAATCCATTTTGGATGTCAATTAACATCTAATCTTGACAGTTTGGATGATGCTTATAATCTAACCGCAAATCACGAGCAAAGCGAGTCGCCCCATGTCCCCTACCGATCCCATCGTCATCTGCGCCGCCCGCCGGACCCCGCTCGGCGCCTTCATGGGCGCGCTTGCGCCGATCCCCGCGCCGCTGCTGGGGGCCACGGCACTCCGCGCCGCCATGGCCGACGCCGGGCTCGGGCCGACGGACGCCACAGAGGTGCTGATGGGCTGCGTCCTGCCCGCCGGACAGGGCCAGGCCCCGGCACGGCAGGCGGCGCGGGCGGCAGGACTCGACGATGCCGTGGGCGCGACCACGATCAACAAGGTCTGCGGCTCCGGGATGAAGGCGATCATGACCGCCGCCGACCTGCTGACGCTGGAACGCGCCGAGATCATCGTCGCGGGCGGCATGGAATCCATGTCCCGCGCCCCCTATCTCGCACCGGAAATGCGCGCAGGCCGCAAGGCAGGCAGCGCCGCGCTGATCGATCACATGATGTTCGACGGCCTCGAAGACGCCTATGAACCGGGCCGCCCCATGGGCGCCTTCGGCGAGGTCACGGCACGGGACTTCGGCTTTGACCGCGCGGCACAGGATGCCTTTGCCATCGAAACGCTGGAACGGGCCCGTATGGCGGTCACCTCGGGGGCCTTCACCAATGAAATCGCGCCGGTCACAGTGCCCCAGCGCAAGGGCGAAGTCACCGTCGCGCAGGACGAACGCCCCGGCCAGGTCGACCCGGCAAAAATCCCCGGCCTCCGGCCTGCCTTTGCCAGCGACGGGACAATCACCGCCGCCAGCGCCTCCGCCAATGCCGATGGCGCGGCTGCGCTGGTGCTGACCCGGCGCAGCCTGGCCCAGGCGAGGGGCCTGCCGGTGCTTGCCACCATCGCCGGGCAGGCCGCCCATGCCCAGGCCCCGGCGCTCTATACCACCGCGCCGATCCCGGCGATTGAAAAGCTGCTGGCCCGCACCGGCTGGACCGCAGATCAGGTCGATCTGTGGGAAATCAACGAGGCCTTCGCCGTGGTCCCCATGGCCGCCGCGCAAAAGATCGGCATCCCCCGCGAAAGGCTCAATGTGAACGGCGGCGCCTGCGCGCTGGGCCATCCCATCGGTGCCACCGGCGCACGCATCCTCGTCACCCTGCTGCACGCCCTGCGGGCGCGGGGCAAGCGGCGCGGCGTGGCCACGCTCTGCATCGGCGGCGGCGAGGCCACGGCACTGGCCATCGAAATCTGACCCGGCTTTCACCCAACCCGAAAGGACACCCAATGGATCTGACCCGGACAACCGCGCATGTCACCAGCGCACCCCATGACAGGGGGCGGCGGGCCAGGGCCCCAGCCCTCTTCCGCAACCGCCCGCAGGGCATTCCCACACCCAGATATTCCGGAGGCACCCATGCCACAGCATGACACCACAACCAAAGAACGCGCCTTTGACGCGGCCACCATGCCCGAAGTGAGCTTCCGCCCGCCGGACCCGCGCCAGATCGCGGCCATGTCCGGGCTCGACATCCTGCGCGCGATCCCCACCGGCGGTGTGCCCGCCCCGACCATGGCGCGGACAATGCGGCAGTGGATACACGCGGTCTCCGAAGGGCAGGCGGAGTTCCGGGGCGATCCGGGGCCGGAATTCCTGAACCCCATGGGCACCGTCCACGGCGGCTGGATCATGACCATGCTGGATTCCGTGCTGGGCTGTGCGGTCCATTCGGTGCTTGGCCCCGGCCAAAGCTATACAAGCATGGGCACGGAGGTGAAGTTCATCCGCCCCCTCGCGCCCGATGCGGGACAGGTCCGGGCGCTGGGCACCCTGGTCTCCCGGGGGCGGCGGTCGGCCACGGCAGAGGCGCGGCTGGAGGATGCCTCGGGCCGGTTGATCGCCACCGGCACCACCACCTGTTTCCTCTTTCCGGCACAGGGGTAGACCATGCCTGTCATCACGCTCCTCTCCGTCCCCTTCGCCTTCCTGCTGGGGGGATTCGTCTTCTCCGGCCTGCTTGGCCCGCTGGCCGCCGACCTCGGCATCAGCGTCTCGGCCGCCGGGCTTTTGCAGGCGGGCTATGCGCTTGGCTGCGCCTTTGCCGGGCCGTTCCTGGCCCATTGGACCCGGCACCGGCGCAAGAAACCGCTGCTCCTGACGGTGCTGGGCAGCATGGTGCTGCTCAATTTCGCCT
The DNA here is from genome assembly GCF_027213915.1 of Sulfitobacter sp. G21635-S1. Lineage (NCBI taxonomy): Bacteria > Pseudomonadati > Pseudomonadota > Alphaproteobacteria > Rhodobacterales > Roseobacteraceae > Sulfitobacter > Sulfitobacter sp. G21635-S1. The sequence continues at coordinate 139,324 of NZ_JAPWGV010000004.1, read as the reverse complement.
CGATCCTGGCACCGGGCTTCAATGAGCTCCTGTTCCTGCGCACCGCCCTGGGGATCACCGGCGCGCTTTCGCTGCCGCTGGCGGTCTCCATCGCCGTGACCCTGGTCCCCGCCGAACAACGGGGCGGGGCCATTGCCAAGGTTTATTCCGGCGTCGCCTATGCGCTGATGCTGGGAATGCCCGCGGGCTCGCTGGCCGGGGACTGGCTGGGCTGGCGGGCGAGCTTCGGCGTGGCCGCACTCGCTTCGGCCGTGGCCCTCGTGCTGGTCTGGCGCAACGTCCCCGACATCGCGGCACAGCCTGTCCCCAAGGGCAGCGCGCGCCTCGACGCCAGATCCACGGGGCTGCTGGCCTCGACCTATCTCGCCTTTGGCGCGATGTTCTGCCTGGTGGGCTACATCGGCCCGGTTGTCACCAGCCTGACTGGCGGCACCGGCACCCATGTGGCGCTGTTCCAGCTTGGCGTCGGGCTGTCCTGCCTCGCCGGGCTGATCCTTGGCGCGCGGATCGCGGCCACCCTGGGCGCGCGCGGGCTGGCCTGGCTCTTTGCCGGGATCGCCCTGGGGCTTGCGGTGCTGGTGCCACCGCTGTCGACCAACCCGCCGCTGCTGGTCAATATCCTGGCGCTTGTCGTCAGCGTCGCCCTTGCGCCGGTCTGCCAGTTTGCCACCGCACCGGTGGTGCAGGGGAGCCTTGCGGCAACGGCGGGGCCCTCGACGACCTTCGTTCTGACGCTGAACAGCTCGATGGTCTATCTCGGACAGGGCACCGGCGTGCTGCTGGGCGGCACCGCGATCAGCTTCGGCGGCTATGCTGCCGCGCCGCTGACCGGTGCCTTTGTGGCGTTGCTGGGTCTTGTGGTCGCCATCGCCCTGCGCTCGGGCAGCGCGCGGTCACTGTCCCGGACCTGAGGACACCAGCACATGCACAAGCGCATCCAGCGCCGCCCCCATGTCGGCGGCGCTGGCATATTCATCGGGATGATGGCTCAGCCCGCCCCGGCAGCGCAGGAACAGCATCGCGATGGGGCAGAGATCTGACATGGCAGAGGCATCATGGGTGGCCCCCGAGGGCAGCGTGACCGCCGCCGCACCGCCCTGTTCCACCGCAGCAACCAATGCCGCCGACAGCTCCGGGTCGCAGGACACCGCAGGCTGGACATAGGTCCGCGTCATCTCGAATGACAGGCCGGCATCGCCGGCAATACGATTGCCAAGCGCGCGCATCTCATCGGTAAACCCCTGCCGCGCCTGATCCGAGACCGAGCGCACCTCAAGCGGGAAATCCGCCCGGTCCGGGATCGCATTGACCGCATCGGGATGCACCGAAATCGACCCGACCGTGGCGCGGATACTGTTGGTCTGCCCGGCCTGTTCCGACACTGCCGCGATAAAGCGGGACGCGGCCACAAGCGCATCGCGGCGGTCCGCCATCGGCACCGTGCCCGCATGGCCCGTCTCTCCGGCAAAGCGGATGGCATTGCGCTCGATCCCACAGATCCCGGTCACCACCCCGACCGCCGCAGCCCGGCGCTCCAGAACCGGGCCCTGTTCGATATGGACCTCCAGATAACCCAGCACGTCGGAAGGATCGCGGCGCAACGCCTCCAGCCGCGCCGGATCGCCGCCAAACCCGGCAAGCGCCGCGCCAAGGGTCACGCCATCCCGGTCCGGCAGCGCCAGCGCCGCCGCATCAAACGTCCCGGCTAGCACCCTCGGCCCCAGCAACGCCGTGGGAAACCGCACCCCTTCCTCATCGGCAAAGGCCAGAACCTCCACCGAACAGGCCGGCGCGAGGCCCTCCCGGCGGATCTTCTCCAGCGCGAGGCAGGCCAGCGCAATGCCCATGATCCCGTCATAGCGCCCGCCGCCGGGTACGGAATCCTGATGCGACCCGATCAGCAGGGTCTTGCTGCCCTCCGGCCCCGCGCAGCGCCCGACCATGGTGGCCGCCGCATCCATATGCACCTGCAACCCGGCGGCCTCCATCCAGCCACGGATCTGGTCCAGCGCCGCCCGGTGTTCGGGGGTGAAGGGCAGGCGGGTCACCCCATCCCCGGCCTGCGAACAGGCGGCAATTTCATGCAGGCGGCTCTGGGCAATCTCACCGAAGGTCATAGGCATCCTGAATTTATTATGATAAATTATGAGCTACACAAGACTCCAGCCCTCGTCTAGACAAATGTCATGAAGCAAACCGCCGCCCGCCCCTCCGATCCAAAGATCACCGATGCGCCCCGGGCGCAGAAACGGTCGCGCCCCGTTCAGGTCGCGGATCAGATCAAACGCTGGGTGGTCGAACGTGACATGCAAAAGGGCGACAAGCTGCCGAACGAGGCGGCGATGATCGCAGAATTCGGCGTCTCCAAGGGGACCGTGCGCGAGGCGATGCGCATTCTGGAGGCCCAGGGCCTGATCGTGACCAAGACCGGCCCCGGCGGCGGCAGCGCGGTGGGCGAGGTCAGCAAGGACCGGGCGATGTCCCTGCTTGGAAACTACTTCTATTTCAAGGACCTGTCGCTCTCGGACATCTACGAGATGCGCAAGCTGGTGGAACCGGCCCTGGCCGCCCGTCTGGCCGGCAACCTCTCGGACGAGACATTGGCCGAACTGCGCGAGATGGCGCACAGATACCCCGAACCGGCGCAGACAGCCGAAGAGGAAAAGCAGCAGCATATCTCCTCGCTGGCCTTCCACGCCCGGCTCGCCGATGCCGCCGACAACCAACTGATGGGCTTCCTGATCTCCTTCATGGCGCGGATCCTCTCTGACCTGACAGTGCACCGCCGCCTCTATGCCACGCCCAACCGGGAGCTTTGGGAACGTGGCCGCAGGCATCAGATCGAACTGGTGGAGGCGCTGACCCGGGGCGACGGCCCGCGCGCCCATGCCATCATGACCTCGCATATGGAAGGGGCCGAACGGCTGATGAACGCGCAGGAAATGCGCATCACCCGCGAATTCATGGCCGAATAGACAGGGCCGCGCGCCGATCTTACGACCGCGGCGCGCGGCTGCGGTCCACCGCAACGGGCGCTTCATCCAGCCAGGTGGCATAGGGCGGCGCGCTCACCCTGGCGCATAGCGCTGCAAGATCGTCCAGCGGGCGGGCGCTGTCATCAATCCGCAGGTCGATGGGCGGCGCAACCGGGCTCAGAACCAGAAGGGCGGCAGATTGCAGGCCGCGCACATCCGATCCCGCCGCCTCACCGGCGCGCAGGGCGGCGACAAGCCGCTCGGCCGGCGTGCCCTCCCGCGTGGCAAAGGCGGCGGCAGCGGCCTCCAGAACCCCACGCGACCTGATCATGTTGCCCGCGACAATCACCTCCGGGGCGGCGATGAAACCGGCGTAAGGAACACTGGCCGCGCCGGTGAACCCGGCGGTGGCACCGGTTCTGTCAAGCACCGCCAACTGCCGGTGGTCCCGGCCCGTGTCCGCCCCGGTCAGCGCGGCCACCACATCCCCGGCCCCGGCACCCCCGTGCAACCGCCGCATCGCATCGTCGCGCCAGAAGGTGCTGGGCGCGGTGCCCTGCGAGGCACAGAGCCCCGATTCGATGTCGCCGCGCAGCACCCAGCCCCCGACACAGAGGCTGCCCGTCGCCGCCGCACCTGCGTAAACGCCTGTTTTTTTGTCATATGTCAGAATGGAAAACGTCATGAGGCGGCCCCGGCACATTTAACTTGTATTTATCATGATAATTTGGCCAAATGCAATTTATAATGATAAATAAGATGAAACAGAGAGGATACGCCATGACTTTCCTGACCCTCACCCGCCGTGCCCTGCTGGCGGCGACCGCGGCCTCGGCGCTGGCCCTGTCGGCAGGCGGCGCAACCGCGCAGACCCCCGAAAACGTCCTGATCGTGGGCCAGATCGCCGAACCCAAATCGCTCGATCCCGCCGCCGTCACCGCCGTCAACGATTTCCGCATCCTGATGAATGTCTATGACGGGCTGGTCCGCTACAAGGACGGCACGCTTGAGGTCGAACCCGCCCTTGCCACCGACTGGACCATTTCCGAGGATGGCACCGTCTATACCTTCACCCTGCGCGAGGGGGTCAGCTTCCACGATGGCAGCGCCTTCGACGCCGAGGCGGTCAAATTCAACTTCGACCGCATCCTGGACGAATCCCACCCCTTCCATGACACCGGCCCGTTTCCGCTCGCGTTCTTCTTTTCCGCTGTGGAATCGGTCGACGTCATTGACCCGATGACGGTCTCCTTCACGCTGAACGCCCCCTATGCGCCCTTCCTGTCGAACCTTGCCTATCCCACCGGGCTGATCGTCTCGCCCGCAGCGGTCGAACAACATGGCGCGGATTTCGGGCGCAACCCCTCCGGCACCGGCGCCTTCAAATTCGGCGAATGGCGCAGCAACGAAGCGGTGGTGGTGCAGGCCAACCCCGGCTACTGGGACGGCGCGCCGGGGCTGGAGGCGGTCGTGTTCCGCCCGATCACCGATGCCAATACCCGCACCGCCGAAATGCTGGCGGGCGGCATCGACCTGATGGTCGAAGTCCCGCCGGTCGCGCTCAGCGAATTCCAGGGCGACAGCTATTCCGTCTTTGAACAGGCGGGCCCGCATGTCTGGTTCCTGATCCTGAATGCCAAGGAAGGCCCCTTTGCGGATGTCCGTGTCCGGCAGGCGGCAAACTATGCGATCAACAAGGAGGCCATCGTCAATGACGTGCTCGAAGGCACCGCCGAGGTCGCGGCCGGCCCGACCCCGCCCGCCTTCGCCTGGGCCTACAACCCCGATCTGGAACCCTATCCCTATGACCCCGACCGCGCCCGCGCCCTGCTGGCAGAGGCCGGTGCGGAAGGGGCCGAACTGACCTTCTACGTGACCGAAGGCGGCTCCGGCATGCTGGACCCGGTGTCGATGGGCACGGCAATCCAGGCCGATCTTGAGGCCGTGGGCCTGAAGGTCAGCATCGAAACCTACGAATGGAACACCTTTCTGGGCAATGTGAACCCCGGTCTGGAGGGCAAGGCGGACATGGCCGAAATGGCCTGGATGACCAATGACCCCGACACGCTGCCCTTCCTCGCGCTGCGCACCGAAGCCTGGCCGGACAAGGGCGGCTTCAACTCCGGCTATTACTCCAACCCGGAGGTGGACAAGCTGCTGGACGCTGCCCGCGCCGAGACCGATCAGGCCGAGCGCGCGCGCCTCTACCAGCAGATGCAGGTGATCGTGCAGGAAGACGCGCCATGGGTCTTTGTGGCGAACTGGAAGCAGAATGCCGTCACCTCCGACCGCGTCGAAGGCTTTTCACTGCAGCCCTCGTTCTTCCTGCTTCTGGATGACGTGACCAAGAAGTGATGAGTGACCAAGAAGTGATGAGTGACCAAGAAGTGATGAGTGACCAGGATGTAATGAGTGACCAGGATGTAACCTGACCCGTTGCGGCCCCGCTCAGGGGGCCGCAACAACCCGACGGAGCCGCCCATGACCGGATATATCCTCAAACGCCTGCTCTCGGCCATTCCGGTGCTGCTGGGCATCAGCGTGATCGTCTTTGCGATCATGGCGCTGATCCCCGGTGACCCGGCAACCGCGATCCTGGGCTCCTATGCGACCCCCGAGAACGTCGAGAAGCTGAACCGCGACCTCGGGCTCGATCAGGGCATCGTGGCGCGCTATTTCATCTGGCTCGGCAACATGCTGCAGGGCGATTTCGGGCGCAGCTTTGCCCTCAACCGCCCGGTGCTGGACGAGGTGCTGGACCGCTTCGGTGCAACCCTGATCCTGGCGGGCAGCTCTTTCCTTCTGTGCTCGCTGCTGGGCATCGCCGCCGGTGTCATCTCGGCGGCGCGGCAATACGGGTTTGCCGACAAGGCGATCACCTTTGCCGTGCTGCTGGGCATCTCGATCCCCTCGTTCTTTTTGGGCATGATGATGATCCTGATCTTCGCCGTCCAGCTGCGGTGGTTCCCGGTGTCGGGCATGTGGCCGATCTACGGGGATCGCAACCTGCCGGTGCTGCTGGACCATCTGGCGATGCCCGCATTCGCCCTCTCGGTGGTGGCGACCGGGGTGATCGCGCGGCTGGCCCGTTCCGCCATGCTGGAGGTGCTGCGCCAGGATTTCATCCGCACCGCCCGCGCCAAGGGCGTGAACGAACGCCGGGTGATCTGGCGCCATGCCCTGCGCGCCGCCATGGTCTCGATCATTCCGATTCTGGGCATTCAGGCGGGCTTTGTGCTGTCCGGTGCCGTCTATATCGAGATGGTCTTTCAATGGCCCGGCGTTGGCCGGATGCTGGTCGATGCCATCCTCAAACGCGATATCCTGCTGGTTCAGGGCGGGGTGGTGTTCATCGCCGCCTGCTACGTGATGTTCAACATCCTCGTGGACGTGGCCCAGGCGCTGCTTGACCCGAGGATCAAGACATGACCGCCTTTCTGAAACTGCTGGCGCGCAACCGTCTGGCCCTGGCGGGCCTTGTCATGATCGGCATCGTGGTGCTGCTGGCACTGCTGACCCCGCTTTTGCCGCTGGCCGACCCCGATGTCACCCGGACCGCCGACCGCTTCAAGCCGCCCTTCAGCGAAGGCGCGCTTCTGGGCACCGACCATCTGGGCCGCGACCTGCTGAGCCGCCTGCTCTGGGGCACCCGGCTGAGCCTTGCCATGGGGCTGGCCGCCGCGATCATCGCGGCCACGCTGGGCTCCGCCATCGGCATCATCGCGGGATACTTCGGGGGCAGGACCGACAACATCATCATGCGCGGCGTCGATATGCTGATGGCCTTTCCCTATATCCTGCTGGCGCTGGCCATTGTCGCCGCCCTCGGCCCCGGCCTGATGAACGCGCTGATCGCGGTGGCGGCGGTCAACGTGCCCTTCTTTGCCCGCAACATCCGCGGCATCACCGTCGGCATCGCCCATAAGGAATTCATCGACGCCGCCCGGCTGGCCGGCATGCGCGACCGCGAAATCATCCTGGGCGAGGTGCTGCCCAATGTGCTGCCGGTGATCGTCATCGCCATGTCCACAACCGTCGGCTGGATGATCCTTGAAACCGCGGGCCTGTCCTTTCTCGGCCTCGGCTCGCAGCCGCCACAGGCCGATCTCGGCTCGATGCTGGGCGAGGCACGCTCCGCGCTGATCACCAACCCCCATACCTCCATCGTGCCCGGTGCGATGATCCTGATCATCGTGATGGGCATCAACCTGCTGGGCGACGGCATCCGCGACGCGCTGGACCCGCGCCTGAAATCCGGCGCGCTCAGCCGCCCGATGGCCGCAACCACGGTCGACCGGCAGGGGGCGGTGCCCGCCGCCCGCACCGACAGCCTGCTGGACATCACCGGGCTGCAGACCGAATTCCATGTCCGCGACCGGCAGTACAAGGCCGTCGGCGGTGTCGATCTGCATGTGGAAAAGGGCGCCTGCCTGGGCATCATCGGGGAAAGCGGATCGGGCAAATCCGTCACCGCGCTCAGCGTCATGGGGCTGGTCGCCTCACCACCCGGTGTCATCACCGGCGGCGCGGTCCATTTTGACGGCAAGGACATTGTCGGCGCGCCCTATGAGGTGCTGCGCGCCCTCCGGGGCCGCCGGGTGGCCTATATCTTCCAGGATCCGCTGGCCACCCTGCATCCGCTCTACCGGGTCGGGGATCAGTTGATCGAGGCGATCCAGTCGCATGAATCACTCCCCCGCAGCGCCGCCCGCGCCCGGGCCATCGACCTGCTGAAATCGGTGCGCATTCCCAATGCGGAAAGCCGGATCGACAGCTACCCTTACGAAATGTCGGGCGGCATGCGGCAGCGGGTCGGCATCGCCATGGCGCTGGCCAATGACCCCGATGTCATCATCGCGGATGAGCCGACAACCGCCCTGGATGTGACCGTTCAGGCGCAGATCCTCTCGGTTCTCAGCGATCTCAGGCGCGAACGCGGCCTGGCGATCATCTTCATCACCCATGACTTCGGCGTGGTGGGCCAGCTTTGCGACAGCGTGGCGGTGATGTATGCGGGCCGGATTGTCGAACAGGGACCAACCGGGGCCGTCCTGCGCAACCCGCAACACCCCTATACCAGCCGGTTGATCGACTGCGTGCCGACCCTGGGCGGCGGCCAGCGCAAACTGGCCGCAATACCCGGATTGCCCCCCGTCGTCGACAACCTGCCCGCCGGCTGCGCCTTTGCCGCGCGCTGCGACAAGGCGCAGGCGGAGTGCCGGGCGGGGCAAATTGATCTGCGCCCGACCGGACCGGACCGCCGGGTCCGCTGCCTCTTTCCCGAAAACGCGACGGAGCACAGCATATGACCGATGCGCTCAAACTCACGGGGTTGTCAAAATCCTTCCGGGTCGGCAAACGGTCCTTCGGGGCGTCCTGGTCCTATGTGCATGCGGTCCAGCCGCTGGATCTGACGGTCAAAACCGGCGAGACTCTGGGGATCGTCGGCGAATCCGGCTGCGGCAAATCCACCCTGGCCAAGATGCTTGTCGGGCTCCTGCCGCCCAGCACCGGAGAGATCGAAATCGAAGGGGCGGTTCTGGACAACGCCGATCCCGCCATCTTTGGCAAACGCATCCAATACGTGTTCCAGGACCCGATCAGCAGCCTGAACCCGCGCAAGACCATCCGCCAGATCATGGAGGCACCCCTGCGCAGGCTGCACCGCATGGGCAAGGCAGAGCGCGCCGCGCGGATCAGCGAGATTTTTGCCGCCGTCAACCTGCGCGAGGAATTCCTGGACCGTTATCCGCATGAATTCTCCGGCGGGCAGGCGCAGCGGATCGGCATCGCCCGGGCGCTGGCCGCCAGGGCGCGCATCCTGATCCTGGATGAACCGGTCTCGGCGCTGGATGTCTCGGTGCAGGCGCAGGTGCTGAACCTGCTGGCGGATCTCAAGCAGGAATTCGGCCTGACCTATCTGTTCATCAGCCATGATCTCGCGGTGGTCGAGGCGGTCAGCGACCGGGTTGCGGTGCTCTATTTCGGTGCGGTTGTCGAAATCGGCCCGGCGCGGGAAATCTTCGCCAATCCGCGCCACCCCTATACCGCCCTGCTTGCCCAAAGCGCGCCGGAGGTCGGCCGCCCGATCTCCGCCCCCGAGAAAGCCGGCGTGGAACTGCCCGATCCGCTGGACCCGCCCAAGGGATGCGCCTTCAACGAACGCTGCGCCTTTGCGACAGATCGGTGCCGCCGCGAAAGGCCCGCCCTGACCGGTGACAGGGGTGGCCGGGAAATCGCCTGCTTCAATCCGCTGGACGCTGCGGCAGAGGTTTGATTCTAGCCCGAGGTCAGACCTTCCGTCGGGGGCAGGGGCGCGGGCACCGAGACATGCTCCGGCCGCCGCTTTTCGTAGAACGCATTGCCGCCGGTCGTCACCACATAGTGGATGTTGTTGTAATTCGCCTGATACCAGGCGGCGTGAAAGAACTTGGCCGCGCCGGTATGGGGATGCCGCTCACCGCGATAGACCGCAAGGGCGGTGTCACGGGCAAGTGCCGCCCCCCTGCCTTCCATCGGGCTTGTCATGACGCCGGGGGCGAATTGGTTCGGCTGGCCGACCACGCCGCAGACCGTGTCGGGAAAGGCGTCGGAGGCGACCCGGTTCATCACCACGCTGCCCACCGCGACCATCCCGTCCCGGCTGGAGCGGTTCGATTCGAAATACATCGCCCGGGCCAGGCATTCCACATCGCTTGCAGAGGGCGGCGGCGCTCCGGACCTGCCGCATCCCGCGACAAGGGCAACCAGGGCCAGCCCGGCACCAGTCGGGCGTTTCAAACTAAAACTCGGCACCGTACAGCCCTCGCATCCTGGGTTCGCTTTTGTCGCGCGGAGAATATTCCGCAAGCCCCGCCCTGGGCAAGCGGAATGCTGCGGCGCGGGGCCTGCCCCCTCGCCATGGGCGCGTTGTTGCCTTATGCAAAACCCGACGCCCCTGATGCCCCTGACAACGGAAACCCTGTATGAGATGTTCCGCGATCCTGACCGCCTGCGCGCTGGGCCTGCTGGCCGGACCGGCGCTTGCGGAAAAGCTGAGCTTTGCCATGGCGCTGGGCAACCGCCAGATCGGCACGCTGACCTTTGACGGCGGGCCGCGCGCGGGCCGTCTGCTGGCGGTCATGGACAACACGCCGCTGGGGGTGGCCGACGGCAGTTTCGAGGCGGTGACAAAAGCGCGCGGCGCGGCAGTGGGTTACGAAAGCCGCAGCCGGGGCAGCAAGACGCGCGACATCGCGGTGACCCGGGCAGGGGGGCAGGTGACCGAAGTCACCGTCATCCCGGCGGATGAGGCGACGGACCTCAGCGATGTGGCGCAGGTGCCAAGGGGCGTGATTTCCCTGACCGAAGCCTTTGCCGCGCTGGCGCTGGGCCGCGACTGCCCGCAGCCGATGGTTGTCCACGACGGCCGCCGGGTGGTGCGCATCGCCACCACCGCGCGCAGCGACAGCGGTGGTGAGGTCACCTGCAGGATGTCCTACCGCGTGGTGCAGGGGCCGGGGCATCTGTCACCCTTCCGGTTCAAGTCGCTGGGCATGCAGCTGACCTATGCCACCCGGACCCTGCAACGCATCACGCTCAGCGCAGGCGGTTTCGATGTGACCCTCACCCGGCAGGGCGCGAAAGCCGCGCTGGAGTAGGTTGGTCAAGCCGCCCCGCCCGGCTTCCCGGAATCGAAGTTTGCGGTCTTGTACAGGCGCGACAGAGGTTCGCGCCCGACCCCGAGGGGGGGCGTGGTGAGGCTTGGCGCGCGATCCGGGTATGGCGAGAGGTTGCAACAGGTGAAAACGTTGGAATAATTCGCGCCCGCCCTGGGGGGCGGGGTCGGGCGCGAACCGGATCGCAAGCGATCCGGGGACGAATGGCAAGCGGAATGTACGTTGGCTTCGGGGCACCTAGCCCGCATTGTGAAGCTGAATCAGCCTTCCGACCATCTCCTCGAACGGCGTATGCCGGAATGCCGGACAAAGCGCCGCGAATTTCTCGCCGCACAGACGGTGCGGATGATCGAACAGATAGCGCTGTTCAAGCAGCTCGCGCCCCAGTTCCCAGACCGGCGCGCTCAGGCGCAGCGCCCACCAGGGGAACTGGCCGATCTTCATCGCCCGCCCGCTCTGGCGGGTGATCTCACGGGCCAGATCGTCGATGCTGAAGCTATGCCCCGGCAGGGCGACATCGGCAAAGACCGGCAGGTCGTCCAGTTTCGACAAGGCAACAGCCGCGCGGGCAAAGTCGGGCAGATAGGCATAGGCCCGCTCGACCCCAGGCGCGCCCATCGCCGTGATCCGGCCCTTGTGCAGCTTTTTCAGCACCACCAGCCCGATCGCCTGACCGCTGCGCTGGTCATCAATGAAATCGCCGCCGCGCAGGATCGTCACGGGCAGGCCGGAGGCGCGCCAGGCGGCCTCCATCTCGACGCGGATCTGCCCCTTCCGGCTGCAGGCCCGGTGCGGCGTCTCTGCCGACCAGGGACCGGGCTGATTGCCGTAGACATAGACGTTGCCGGGGATCAGAACCCGCGCACCGCTGGCGCGGGCCGCAGCCATGGCAAGCTCGGTGATCTTCGGGATCTGCCGGGCCCAGTCGTGGTAATCCGGCGGGTTCATGGCATTGACGATCAGATCGGCACCGCGCGCCGCCTGTGCCGGATCGGTGCCACGCTGGAAACGGCGGACGCGCCAGCCATCCGCCGAAAAGGCGCGGTCAAAAGCCTGGCCTGCGAAACCCGAGGCACCGAGAATGAGAACTGTTCGGGACATGTGAACTCCTGTGAAACGATTGCCCCGCCCTTGTTGCTCAAAATAATCCGAATGGGGATTGCCAGAAATTGCAGTTCAGGTATTCATAAATGAATGGATATACGGGCATTGGACTGGTCGCTGCTGCAAAGCTTTCTGCAGGTGGCAAAGGCGGGATCGCTGTCGGCGGCGTCACGCGCCTGCGGCGTCAGCCAGCCGACGCTGGGGCGCCATGTGCGCGCGCTGGAAACCGCGCTGGAACAGCCGCTCTTTATCCGCAAGCCCGACGGTCAGAGCCTGACCGCCCTGGGCCATCAGCTTTATGACCATGTGCGCAAGATGGAGGACGCGGCCTCCCATGTGGCGCTGACCGCCGCGGGCAAGAGCGCGCGGCTGGAGGGGCGGGTGCGCATCACCGCGTCGCGGGTCGTGGCCTATTGGCACCTGCCGCCGATCCTGGCCCGCCTGCGCGCGGAGGAACCGGGCATCCAGATCGACCTTGTGGCCTCCGACATGCCGGAAAACCTGATGCACCGCGAGGCGGACATTGCCCTGCGGATGTTCCGGCCCGAACGCGGCAACCTGATCGCGCAGAAGATCGCGGAGCTGCCGCTGGGGCTCTACGCGGCCCAAAGCTATATCGCCCGTGCGGGCCGCCCCGACACGCCCGAGGCGCTGATGAAAATGGATTTTGTCGGCTTCGACAGGTCCGAGCTGATCCTGCGCCTGATGGCGCAGAACGGCCTGCACGTCACCCGCGACTTCTTTCCGCTGCGCTGCGAGGATCAGCTGGTGAACTGGTCCCTTGTCTGTTCGGGGGGCGGTGTGGGCGGGTTCCAGCGTCTGATCGGCGATGCCGACCCGAGGGTCGAGCGCATCGCCGATTTCGTGACCCTGCCGGCGCTGCCGGTCTGGCTGGTGGTCCCCGATGCCCTGCGCCATGTGCCCCGGATCGCGCGGGTGCGCGACATGCTTGCGCAGGAGCTGTCAACCCTTGGCAGGCCCGCCGGCCAACCGGCATGAGCCAACACCCGACTGCGGCGTGCTGATGGCTTTTGCGGTCTCTCCCGGCTGGCGGCGGACCGCCTGCGGACTGGGCGCATCGCCGCGACCGCGACAGAAGTATTGCTTAATCAGGCGGCGTTCTATTGACTCATCGGGGCCACTGGCAAACGATCTGCAATAATAAAACCAACGGGGGATCATCATGACCACACGTCGCTTTACACGCCGCTTTCTGCTCGGCTCTGCCGCCGCCCTGGCGGGCGCCTTCGCCCTGGCACCGCGCACAGCCCTTGCCGCCGACCCGATCAAGGTTGCGGGCATCTATACCGTACCTGTCGAACAACAATGGGTCAGCCGCATCCACAAGGCGGCAGAGGCGGCACAGGCCCGCGGGGACATCGAATATGTCTTTACCGAAAACGTCTCCAACACCGATTACGCCCGCGTCATGCGCGAATATGCCGAAAGCGGGAACACCCTGATCATCGGCGAGGTCTTCGGCGCGGAACAGGAGGCGCGCGAGGTCGCCGCCGATTACCCCGATGTGGCCTTCCTGATGGGATCAAGTTTCAAGGAAGACGCGGGCCTGCCGAACTTTGCCGTCTTTGACAATTACATCCAGGACGCCGCCTATCTTTCCGGCATCGTCGCCGGGGCGATGACGACAAGCGGCAATATCGGCATGGTCGGCGGCTTTCCGATTCCGGAGGTGAACCGCCTGATGCATGCCTTCATGGCCGGCGCCGCCGAGATGAAGCCGGACATCGCCTTTCAGGTCAGCTTCATCGGCTCCTGGTTCGATCCGCCCAAGGCCAAGGAAACCGCATTCGCGATGATCGAGAATGGTGCCGATATCCTTTATGCCGAACGCTTCGGCGTCTCGGATGCGGCGCAGGAAAAGGGCATTCTGGCCATCGGCAATGTGATCGACACCCAGGCGGAATACCCCGAGACCGTCGTCGCCTCGGCGATCTGGCACTTTGAGCCGACGCTGGATGCCGCGATTGCCGCGGTGAAGGCGGGGAACTTCACCGCCGCCGACTATGGCGTCTATTCCTTCATGAAGGAGGGCGGCGCATCGCTGGCACCTTTCGGCACGTTTGAGGGCAAGATCCCGCAGGAGGCGCTGGACCTGATCGCGGAACGCACCAAGGCGATCAAGGCGGGGGAATACACGGTCGAGATCAACGACGAAGAGCCGAAGTCCAGTTGAGCGCAGTCCTTGCAAATGGTTCCGCCCGGCCGCAGGCCGGGCAGCGCCTGCCTGCCCCCCGGCAGGCGCTTTGGACGTTGCCACCGGATGCAATGATGCATGTACCCCGGCCCGGTCGCCATTTTCGCCGTCACGCCCCTACGCCTCCCCAGGCAGGCGCTGCCCTTTGCATCTGCCTGCACCCGCTGACGGCCCCTGAATGAGCGTGACCACAACCCCCATTGTCCTGCGTCTTGACCGCATCACCAAGCGGTTCGGCGCGCTGACCGCGAATGATGCGATCAGCTTCGAGTTGCGGCAGGGCGAGGTCATCGCCCTGCTGGGCGAAAACGGCGCGGGCAAGACCACGCTGATGAACATCCTCTTTGGCCATTACACGCCGGACGAGGGCAGCGTCGAAGTCTTTGGCCAGCCGCTGCCCCCCGGCAACCCGCGCGCGGCGCTGGAGGCCGGGGTGGGCATGGTGCATCAGCATTTCACCCTCGCCGACAACATGACGGTGCTGGAAAACATCGTGCTGGGCACCGCACCGCTCTGGCGGCCGGGGTTCGGCCGTGCCGCCGCGCGCCGCCGGATCAAGGCCCTGATGCAGGATTACGGGCTGCGGGTGGACATGGAGGCGCAGGTTGGCGCGCTCAGCGTCGGCGAGCGCCAGCGGGTCGAGATCCTCAAGGCGCTCTACCGCGAGGCGCGCATCCTCATTCTGGACGAACCCACCGCCGTGCTGACCCCGCAGGAGACCGACGATCTCTTTGCCACCATGCGCTGGGCGGTGGCGCGGGGGCTGTCGGTGATCTTCATCAGCCACAAGCTGCACGAGGTCACGGCGATTTCCTCCCGCGTGGTGGTGCTGCGCCATGGCAGGCTGGTGGCAGAGGCGCGCACCGCCGATACCGATGCGGCGCAGCTGGCGCAGATGATGGTGGGGGCGGAGGTTGCCGCGCCGCAGGTGCGGCAGGCCAACCCCGGCGCCCTGCGGGTCTCTCTGCGGGCCGTCACCACGCCGGACCGGGGCAGCGCGCCGGGCCTCAAGGCGGTCGATCTGGACCTGCGCGCGGGCCAGATCACCGGGCTTGCGGGGGTGTCGGGCAACGGGCAGGCGGCGCTGGCCGACCTGATCGGCGGGCTGATCGCGCCGGCCTCCGGCGCTCTGCACATCTCGGATGCCCCGGTTACGGGCTGGAGCCCGCGTGCCGCGCTGGCCGCCCGGATCGCGCGCATCCCCGAGGACCGGCACAAGACCGGGACCATCGCGGATTTCGACCTCACCGAAAACGCGGTGCTTGAGCTTTACGCCAGCCCGCCCTTTTCGCGCCGGGGCTGGATGAACTGGCGCGCCGCCCGCGATTTCGCGCAGAACATCATCGCAGGCTATGACGTGCGCTGCCCAGGACCCGAAACCCGCATCCGCCTGCTGTCGGGCGGCAACATGCAAAAGCTGATCCTGGGCCGGGTGCTGGAAACCACCCCCGACGTGGTGTTGGCGAACCAGCCGGTGCGGGGCCTCGACATCGGGGCGCTGACCTATGTGCATGAACAGCTGCTGGCCGCACGGGACCGGGGCGCGGCGGTGCTGCTGATCTCCGAGGATCTGGACGAGGTCACGGCGCTGGCGGATGTGATCCATGTGATCTCCGAAGGGCGGCTGTCGCCCGCCTTTGACCGGGGCGCGCTGAGCGTGGCGGAACTGGGCGTCTGGATGGCGGGCGAGGGGTTTGACCATGCGGCTTGAACCCATTGCCAACCCCGCGCTGACCCGCCGCCTGGGCCTGCCCGCGCTTGCGCTGGCGGGCACCGTGGTGATCGCCTCGCTGCTCGCGATGATCGCGGGGGCGCAGCCGTTTTCGGTGCTGGGGCTGATCCTCAAGGGGGCTTTCGGATCGAAATTCGCCACGCTGGAAACGCTGAACCGCGCGACGCCGCTGATCTTTACCGGGCTGGCGGTTGCCGTCGCCTTCAAGGCCAGGCTGTGGAACATCGGGGCCGAGGCGCAGCTTTACATGGGGGCGGTGGTGACCGTGGTGCTGGGCACCGGCGCGCTGGCCTGGCCTTCGGCCGCGCTGCTGCCACTCATCGCCATCGCCGCGATGCTGGCGGGGGCGCTGGTGCTGCTGGTGCCGACCTTCCTGAAAACCCGCTTTGGCGTGGATGAGGTGGTGACGACCCTTCTGCTGAATTTCGTCGTGCTGCTCTGGGTCTCCATGCTGCTGGAGGGGCCGCTGAAGGACCCGATGGGGCTGGGCTGGCCCAAATCCGCCCGGCTGATCGAAGAGGCCCGGCTGCCGCGCATCATCGACGGGCTGCGCCTGCACTGGGGCTTCGGCCTTGCGCTGATTTCGGCGGCTGTGGTCTGGGTGATCCAGCGCCGCACCACGCTGGGCTATGAGATGCGCGCCGTCGGGCTGAACGCGGAGGCCGCGCGTTTTGCGGGCATCCCGGTCAATGCCACGCTGATCAAGACCGCGCTGCTGTCAGGCGGCCTCGCCGCGCTTGCCGGGTTCTCCGAGGTCTCGGGGCTGAAGGGCAGCCTGACCTTGGATATCTCGCCCGGCTTTGGCTACACCGGGATCATCGTGGCGATGCTGGCGCTGCTGAACCCGCTGGGCGTGGTGGTGGCGGCGCTGTTTGTCGCGGGCATCTTCGTCGGCGCGGACAGCATGAGCCGCGCGGCGGGGGTGCCGACCTATCTGGCCGACATCATGCTGGCGGTGGCGCTGCTCCTGATGGTGCTGGCGATCATGCTGACCAAATTCAGGGTGAGGCGCGGCTGATGGACATCCTTGATATTCTCATCTCCGCCAGTTTCTGGACCGCCGCGATCCGCATCGCCTCGCCGCTGATCTTTGCCGCATTGGGCGAGCTGATCTGCGAACGCGCAGGCGTGCTGAACCTCGGCATCGAGGGGATCATGGTGGTGGGCGCCTTTGCCGGCTGGCTGACGGTCTATCTGGGCGGCGGCCTCTGGTTCGGGGTCTGCGTGGCGATGCTGGCGGGCATGGCATTCGGGTTGCTGCACGGGGTGCTCTGCGTGCCCTTCGGGCTCTCGCAGCATGTGGTGGGCCTTGGCATCACCCTGCTGGCGACCTCGCTGACCTATTACTGCTACCGTCTTGCCCTGCCGGAGGTCACCTCGCCGCCCAAGATCGCGGCCTTCCAGCCCTGGGAGGTGCCGCTGCTGTCGGATCTGCCGCTGGTCGGTCCGGCGCTGTTTTCGCAGACCCCGCTGACCTATCTGGCCTTTGTGCTGGTGGTTGTGGTGAGCGTGTTGCTCTACCGCACGCCGCTGGGGCTGGCCCTGCGCGCGGCGGGTGAAAACCCGGCGGCGGTAGAGGCGCAGGGGCTGAGCGTGTCGGCCATCCGCATCGGCGCGGTGATGGCGGGCAGCGGGCTGATGGCGGTGGGCGGGGCGTTCCTGACCATGAGCGCCTTCAATTCCTTCTTCTTCGAGATGGTGAACGGGCGCGGCTGGATCTGCATCGCGCTGGTGGTCTTCGGCTCGTGGCGGCCCGGCAAGACCCTGCTGGGCGCGGTGCTCTTTGCCGCTTTCGACGCGTTGCAGGTGCGGTTGCAGCAGACCCCGCTGGGGGCGGGGATACCCTATCAGTATTTCCTGATGGCGCCCTATATCCTGTCGATCCTGGCGCTGGTGGTCATGTCGCGCCGCGCACAGGTGCCTGCGGCGCTGATGGTGCCCTTCAACAAGGGGGAGCGTTGAATGACCTCTATTTATCCACAAAGGACAGCCACCGACCGCGGGTGGGGGTGAAGCCCCCGCCCATGGGGGCGGTCGGGGGCTGTCCGGCCCGAGGCCGGACGGAACTTAACTGAAAGGACAGCTCCATGTTCGACATCATCATCAAGGGCGGCACATTGCCGGACGGCACCATCGCCGACATCGGCATCGCGGGCGACCGGATCACCGCCATCGGCACGCTGGAGGCGGAGGCGGGCGAGGTGATCGACGCCACCGGCGATCTCGTCTCGCCCCCCTTCGTCGATCCGCATTTCCACATGGACGCGACGCTGAGCTACGGCACCCCGCGCATCAACGCCTCGGGCACGCTGCTCGAAGGGATCGGCCTCTGGGGCGAGCTGAAGGGCGTGATGACACAACAAGAGGTCTTCGACCGCGCGCTGGAATATTGCGACTGGGCGGCCTCGCTCGGCCTGCTGGCGATCCGCAGCCATGTGGACACCTGCGACGACCGCCTGCTGGGGGTCGAGGCGCTGCTGGAGGTCCGCCGCGCCGTCAGCCCCTATATCGACCTGCAGTTGGTGGCCTTCCCGCAGGACGGCCTTTTCCGCGACCCCACCGCCTATGCCAACACGCTCCGCGCGCTGGACATGGGGGTGGATGTGGTCGGCGGCATCCCGCATTTCGAACGCACCATGGTGGATGGCGCGCGGTCGGTCACCACCCTGTGCGAGATTGCCGCCGAACGCGGGCTGATGGTGGACCTGCATTGCGACGAAACCGACGACCCGCATTCGCGCCATATCGAAACCCTGGCCTATGAGACGCAGCGCCTTGGCCTGCAGGGCCGGGTGGCCGGGTCGCATCTGACCTCGATGCATTCGATGGACAATTACTATGTCTCCAAGCTGCTGCCCCTGATCGCCGAAGCCGGGGTTGCCGCCATCCCCAACCCGCTGATCAACATCATGCTGCAGGGCCGCCATGACACTTTCCCCAAACGGCGCGGGCTGACGCGGGTGAAGGAGATGCAGGCGCAGGGCATCACCGTGGGCTGGGGGCAGGATTGCGTGATGGACCCCTGGTATTCGATGGGCACCGGCGACATGCTGGATGTGGCCTTCATGGGCCAGCATGTGGCGCAGATGAGCAGCCCGGAAGAGATGCGGCGCTGTTTCGATATGGTGACAGAGGTGAATGCGCGGATCATGGGGCTGCAGGATTACGGGCTGCAGGTCGGCGCGCAGGCCTCGCTGGTGGTGCTGGACGCGGGCAATCCGATCGAGGCGCTGCGCCTGCGGCCCGACCGGCTGGCGGTGGTGGCGAAAGGCAAGGTGATCTCGCGCCAGAGCCGCAATGACGCCCGGCTGAACCTGCCGGGGCGCCCCGCATCGGTGCGGCGCAGGCATCCCGCCCATGGGCGCGCAACGGACGGGGCAGCAGGACAGGGTTAACCCTGTGCCGCTAGAACCCCACCTGTCGCGACATCCGCACCCGGTCTGACACGCCGGGCGCATTCGGAGAAACAGAGGCCCGTCCTCAACGGGCCACTTTGAACCGTTCAACGTGCAGGGTCATCCCTGTCTCATCCATCCGATCCGGCGGCGCCGCCATTTCAACGGTCCCCACAGATCCAAAGACCCAGACGAGGCAAGCAAGGCGCGGCCGCTGCGGCGGGCGCTAAAGCGATGCGTTGGAACGCGATGAAATATCTGATTTCAGACGATCCCGGATCACTCAGGCCGAAGCCGCAACCATAGGCTTTGCACCGCTGTCATCTGCCGCCACTGCCCTGCTACCTGCTACCTGCTACCTGCTACCTGCTGCCTGCAGGTGAAGACATGTCATAATAGACCTGTCATTTTTGACATGTCATGTATGACATGTCTTCCCCTGCAGTATGGCGCGCCAAGTTGCGTCCTCGGGGCCGGGCGCGAACCTCTGTCGGGCACCCGCTTCAACGCTGCAACTTCGATTCCGACCTAGTATGGCGGAAACGAAATGCGCATCATTTCCCACTGCCCCCGGATCGCTTGCGATCCGGTTCGCACCGGACCCCGCCCCCGTCAAACCGCAGGTTTGCCTTCGGCAAAACGGCGGGTGCGAAACTCCAACCTCGCAAGATGCTGCGAACTATGGAAAAAGTGAAAATGTCTCACCAAATGGAGGGCCGCCCTCGGGGTCGGGTGCGAACCTGCCGTTGAGAGCTGCATTTAATGAACCGAACTTTGATTCCGGGTGACTAGGCTTCCTGCTGCGCGGCCTGACGGGCCAGCGCAAAGGCCCCCTGCATGGCATTGCCCTGCGGGGCGACCAGGTTGCGCACCACGTCCTCGGACAGGTAGCCGCGGTAATGCGGACCCACGCCGCCGGTCAGGCAGAGCCTGTCGCCGGGCGTGAAATCAAGCGCCGCCAGCCCCTTTTCCAGAAAGTCCACCGCCCGGGCGATGATCTGCATCGCGGCGGGGTCCTGTTCCTGCGCGCCGCTCAGCACCTCGGGCGCGAGGGTTGCGTAATCGGTCGGCGTGGCGGTCAGGCAGAACCGGCGCATCTCGTGCAGCCCGCCCATCCGGTCCAGCGTCCGGCGGGTGAGGGCGCTTTGCGGTTCGATCCCGTCATGGGCCAGCAGCGTGCGTTCCAGCAGCCGGTGGCCCAGCCATGCGCCCGAAGCCTGATCGGAGATCTGGAAACCCCAGCCCGACACGGTGCTGACCACGCCGCCGCACTGGCGCGAGATGAAGGTGCCGGTGCCGATGCCCAGCACATAGCCGTCATGTGCCCCCAGCGCCCCGGCGACGGTGGTTTCCTTGTCGCCCGACACCATGGTGTGGCCATAGGGCAGGGCGGCGGCAACCTCGGCCATCGTCTCGGGGCTGTTGGCCCCGGCGGCGCCGACATGGCCGATGATCCGCTCCAGCGGTGTATCGGCAAGCCCGGCCTGGGCCAGCGCCGCGCGCACGGCGGCGGTGATATTGGCGATTGCCCCGCCAAAATTGTTCTCGACATTGGCGGGCCCGCCCCGCGCATCGGCCAGGATGCCGCGTGCCGCAGTGCCGGCCGCGGCCCGGCACCCGGTGCCGCCTGCGTCCACCGCAATCAGAATGGGTTCATGCATATTGGTCATGGCGGCTTCTATAGGGCACCTGCGCGCGCAGTACAGGGTGAAAATGCGACTTGCCCCGCTGCTTTTTTGAGCACAGCCCCCGCGCCGGGCAGGTGGCCGGGCACGGGCGCGCGCCCATTCCACTTTATCCCCGCACGTCCCGGCCATCGGGTCAACTTTGCGTGATGCCGCCCGTTGAGCGGGGTCGGAAAATCCCGCGCGCCGGGTCAAAGCCGTGTCACGCTGCACAAATCGGAGGCACTCCGCGGCGCCGGCGGGATTGGAGGTTGTAATTTCCCCTTGTTAGCGCTAACGAGAACCAAAGTCGTATCCAGATGTCCTGCAACAGGCGGGATGCGCGGTGTCGCGCGGAATGGACCGGTCCGGAAGGGGAGAGAAATATCATGACCACGAAAATCGCAATCAACGGATTTGGACGGATCGGGCGTAACGTGCTGCGCGCGCTGCTGGAAAACGGCGCCCGGGGGATCGAGGTGGTGGCGGTCAATGACCTGGCCCCGGCGGCGACCCTGCTGCACCTGCTGAAATATGATTCCGTACACGGGCGGCTGACCGAAACGGCACGCCTGGACGGCGACACATTGCGCGTCGGTGATCATACCATCCGCCTGACGGCAGAGCGTGACCCGGCCAGGCTGCCCTGGGCCGACGTGGACATCGTCTATGAATGCACCGGCATCTTCACCACCCGCGAGGGCGCGGCCAAACATCTGGAAAACGGATCGAAGCGGGTGCTGATCTCGGCCCCCGGCAAGGGGGTGGACCGCACGGTGGTCTATGGCGTGAACCACGGCGATCTGACGGCAGATGACGTGATCGTTTCCAACGCCTCCTGCACCACCAATTGCCTGGCCCCGGTGGCCATGGTGCTGGAGCAGAATTTCGGGATCGAGACCGGCTATATGACCACGATCCACGCCTATACCGGTGACCAGCCGACCCATGATGGGCCGCACAAGGACCTGTATCGCGGGCGCGCGGCGGCACTGTCCATGGTGCCGACCTCGACCGGGGCGGCGGCGGCGATTTCAGAAGTCCTGCCGGGGCTGAAGGGCAGGCTGGAAGGCTCTGCCGTGCGGGTGCCGGTGGCCAATGTCTCGATGGTGGACCTGTGTTTCCTGCCCGGGCGCAAGGCCACGGTGGCAGAGGTCAATGCGGCGCTGGAAAAGGCCGCGCAGGGCCCGCTGAAAGGGGTTCTGTCCTATGAGACCGATCCGCTGGTCTCGGTGGATTTCAACCATGATCCGCATTCCTCCTGCTTTGCCGCCGCGCAGACCAGCGTGACCGATGGCGGTCTGGTGCGGGTGGTCAGCTGGTACGACAATGAATGGGGTTTCTCCAACCGGATGAACGACACCGCCCGCGCCATGGCGGCGCTGCTCTGACCCGGGTGGATCAGAGCGAGGCGGCAGCCCGGCTGGCCTGATCGTATTGCCCCGACATGGTGCGCAGGCTGGCGGCGACCAGACGCAGGTCGTCGCCGCCCAGATCCATCCGGTTGAGCCCGTCGAGAAAGCAGGTCTCGCGGATCGCGCGGTAGGCATCGCAAAGCGCGGCACCGGTCTCCGAGGTGCGGTAGAACACTTCCTTGCCGCGTTTTTCGGCCACCAGAAGGTCCGACTTCAGCAGCTTTTTCAGCGCGTAGTTGACGGTATGGGTGTCCTCGATGTTCAGCAGGAAACAGATGTCCGTCAGCCGCTTTTCGCGGCTGCGGTGGTTGGTGTTGTGCAGCACCAGGATTTCCAGCGGCGTCAGGTCGGCATTGCCCGCCGCCGCCATGCAGCGCGACATCCAGCGGGTGAAGGCGTTGAAGGCGATGATCATCCCGTATTCCAGCTCGGAGGCTTCCCAGCCCTCGCCCTCTGCCAGGTGGCGGGAAGAGACGATGCGACGCCCCGGCAGGGCTTTCGGCGGCTGGGACATGACAACTCCTGAACCAAGGTAACCCGTCTAACGTTAACAAATCGCCGGTGTTTTGCAACGGTATTTGTGGTAAATGATGGGCAGATTCCGTGGCAGACGCTGCCGGAAGGGGGGCTCAGGCCATCTGCACCCCGCCGCGCGCCGGCGTCAGGGGGAAGGCCAGACCGCCCCAAAGGCTCCGGCCCGACATCAAGGTCATTTTGCAACACCCTGAAAAATGACATGATTATGGCTATGCAGGTCGGGCAAGCTTTGCTACCTATGGGGTAATAAAAAACTGAGGCAGGCAGAACGAGCAATGAAAACGGGCTTTAAGGGCACGTTTGTCATCAGCTGGTCGCAAACAGAAATAGACGGCCTTGAAGCCGCGCCGGTGCAATCTCTCTCTGTAGGGGCGGCATGGGCCTGGCGAGGGGACGCGATCCGGGTCGATGGCCCGAATGACGTATTGCGGCTGGACCAGGCAGACGAGGCGGAAAATCTGCGCAAACGCGCTGCCAGAATGGTGCGGCGGCTGGTCGGCGCGGCGCTGGAAGAAAGCGGCGGCGCCTTCAGGGGCGGTCTGCGCGGGGCGGGGCAGGATACCGGTCCGCTGATGGACAACAGCTTTGTCGTGACCGACGGCGGGCGCAGCTATACCGTGACGCTGATCGAACTGGGCCGTGGCAGCCAGCCCCTGCTGATGTTTCTGGATGAGATGCCGCCGCGCAACTGCGATCTGTGGATCGTGCATCACACCCTTGGCCCCTCCTGCGGCAATGCGGCTTCGGACACTGATGGCGGCGTGATCTGTTTCACCCCCGGCACCCGCATCCGCACGCCCCAAGGCCAGCGCCTGATCGAGGACCTGCGCGAGGGCGATCTGGTACAGACCAAGGATGACGGCGCCCAGCCGATCCGCTGGGTCGGCAGCAGGCGCATGTCCGGGGCGCGGCTGTTCGCGATGCCCAAGCTGCGCCCGGTGCGGATCGCGGCCGGTGTGCTGAACGCGGGCGAGCCCGATGCGGATCTGATCGTGTCACCGCAGCACCGCCTGCTGATCAAGGGCCCCACCGCGCAGGAGCTGTTCAACACCCCAGAGGTGCTGGTCGCCGCAAAGGACCTGATCAACGGCGATACCATCACCGTGGATCTGAAAATGCGCGAGGTCACCTATATCCACGTGCTCTTTGATTCCCATCAGGTGCTCTGGGCCAACAGCGTGGAGACCGAAAGCTTTCATCCCGCCTCCGCGGCGCTATCCGCGCTGGACGAGGGCGACCGCAAGCGGTTGCTGGCCACCCATCCGGAGCTTGAATACGATCCGCATACCTATGGCAGTTTCTCGCGGCGCAATCTGTCGGCCTCCGAAGCGGCGATCCTGAACCACGCGGCGTGAGGGGGCGAATTCTTTGAAGAATTCGGTCCGGTGTTTTTGAAAACACCGCCGGGCGTTGCGACACGGTCTGAGGGTTGGGCTTTTTCGAAGCGGTGCGCCTTTGCGAATTCTTTGAAGAATTCGGTCCGGTGTTTTTGAAAACGCCGCTGCAGGTCACGCCGCGACCTGCGGGTTACAGCTTCACGGGGCCGCTCCCGTTAACCGCCGGCGCGCTCTGCGATCAGCGCCTTGATGATGGATTTTGCGCTGTCGCTGGACCAGTCCGCATCCCCGCGCAGCCGTGCGATCTCGCGGCCTTCGGGGTTCACCAGCACGGTGATCGGCAGGCCGAAAATCCCCATCTGGCTGGCCAGGGCCTGTTTCGGATCCTGGTGGCGCGGCAGGCTGGTGACACCGGCCTCGGCAAAGAACTTCTTGATGCCTTCGGGTGAATTGCGCCCCGCTGCGATGGTCAGCACCTCGAAATCATCGCCGCCGAATTCCCTTTGCAGCGCGTCGAGCTGCGGCATTTCCTTGCGGCAGGGTGCGCACCAGGTCGCCCAGAAGTTCACCAGCACATATTTGCCCCGGTATTCGGCCAGCGTCCCCTTGCCCGCCCCGTCGGCCAGGTCGAAGGCGGCATCGGAGGTGGCGGCAGGCGTGTCATGCACCACCAGCTTTTTCATGTCCCCCGCGCGCAGGCCCAGAATGTCCACCGTCCCGGCCAATGCGGGGTTTGCACCTGCCAACAGGGCCGTATACACGAGGCCTAACACGAATTTTCTCATCTGTCCCTCCGAGGGTTTGACATGACTGACACGACTTCCAACAAGATGTGGGGTGGCCGGTTTGCCGCCGGGCCAGACGCGATCATGGAGGCGATCAATGCCTCGATCTCGTTTGACAAGCGGATGGCCGCACAGGACATCGAAGGCTCGCGTGCCCATGCCGCCATGCTGGCTGCCACGGGCATCATCACTGATAGCGATGCGGATGCGATCCGGGAAGGCTTGCTCACGATCTTGTCAGAGATCGAAGGCGGCACATTCGAGTTTTCCGCAGCCCTTGAGGACATCCACATGAATGTGGAGGCGCGCCTGAAGGATCTGATCGGCGCACCCGCGGGCCGGTTGCACACCGGGCGCAGCCGCAACGACCAGGTTGCCACCGATTTCAAGCTCTGGACCCGCGATCAGTTCGATGCCTTTGACGCCGGTCTGGTGGCGCTGATCCATGCCCTGCTGGCCCAGGCAGAGGCGGGCGCCGATTGGGTGATGCCCGGTTTCACCCATTTGCAGACCGCCCAGCCGGTGACCTGGGGCCATCACATGCTGGCCTATGTGGAGATGTTCGGCCGCGATCTTTCCCGGGTGCGCGACGCCCGCAGGCGGATGAACGAAAGCCCGCTGGGTGCCGCGGCGCTGGCCGGCACCTCCTTTCCCATCGACCGCGACATGACCGCGCAGGCGCTGGGTTTCGACCGTCCCTGCGCGAATTCGCTGGATGCGGTCAGCGACCGGGATTTCGCGCTGGACTTCCTGTCCTGCGCCAGCATCTGCGCCATGCACCTCAGCCGCTTTGCCGAAGAGCTGGTGATCTGGTCCTCGGCCCAGTTCCGTTTCGTGGCGCTGTCGGACCGGTTTTCCACCGGCTCCAGCATCATGCCGCAGAAGAAGAACCCCGATGCCGCCGAGCTGATCCGCGCCAAGATCGGCCGCATCTTTGGCGCCAATACCGCGTTGATGATGGTGATGAAGGGGCTGCCGCTGACCTATTCCAAGGACATGCAGGAGGACAAGGAACAGGTCTTTGACGCTGCCGACAACCTGATGCTGGCGCTGGCCGCGATGGAGGGCATGGTGCGCGACATGACCGGGCAGCGCGACAATCTTGCCGCCGCCGCAGGCAGCGGCTTTTCCACTGCCACGGATCTGGCGGACTGGCTGGTGCGGGTGCTGGGCCTGCCGTTCCGCGATGCGCATCATGTCACCGGCACCCTGGTGGGCATGGCGGAAAAGGCGGGCTGCGATCTGCCCGACCTGACGCTGGAACAGATGCAATCGGTGCATGGCGGTATCACGCATGGTGTTTTCGATGTCTTGGGCGTGGAAAATTCCGTGAATTCGCGTATGTCTTATGGCGGGACGGCACCGGCGCAGGTGCGCGTTCAGATCGAACGGTGGAAGGACATTCTGGCATGAGGATCATCCTGGCCCTTTTGGGCATCTCGGCGCTGGTGGCCTGCGGCGCGGACGGCGAGCCGGTGCAGCCATCGGCGAATTCGACCGTCACCCTGTCCAGCAGTGGCATGCAGGCGGACACCAGCCTGGGGCTGCGGCAGGGCCCCTTCGGGATGTCGCTGGGGCTGGGCCTGTGAGGGCCGCCCTGATCATCGCGGCGCTTGCGGCACTTGCGGCGCTGGTGTCCTGCGGGCCGAAGAACCCCGATGACGATCCGGCGGGCCGGGCGGATACGCGCCAGCAGCCGAGCAATCTGACGCCGGGGGTCAGCATCTCGGGCTATGCCAACATCGGCGTGAAGAAAAGGTTCTGACATGTCGGCACTGCGGATGACATTCCTCGGGCTTGCGGTCTGGGGAGCAATCCACCCGATGTATTATTTCATCACCTGGTTCCAGGCCAATGGCTGGGACATCATGGCGATGGTGGCGGCCTGGCATGCCAATGCGGCGGCCAGCGGGCTGGTCTGGGACCTGACCATCGCGGCGGTCACGCTGACGCTCTGGATCCTGGCCGAGGTCGCTGTGCGGCGCAACTGGGGGGCGCTGATCGCGATTCCCGCGACCTTCTGCATCGGGGTGAGTTGCGGGCTGCCGCTCTATCTGTTTTTGCGGACGGCGCCGGTCCGATAGGACGGGAGCCTCCGGCGGGGAATATTTAAGGCCAAAAAGAACATGGATCACTTTCTCTACCGCGACGGCGCGCTTTTCGCCGAGGATGTTGCTGTGGCCGATATTGCCGCTGCGGTCGGCACGCCGTTTTACGTCTATTCCACCGCCACCCTGCTGCGGCATTTCCGGCTGTTCGACGAGGCGCTGGAGGGCATGGATCATCTGGTCTGCTATGCGATGAAGGCCAATTCCAACCAGGCGGTGCTGCGCACGCTGGCGCAGGCGGGTGCGGGGATGGATGTGGTCTCGGGCGGCGAATACCGGCGCGCCCGGGCGGCAGGCGTGCCGGGCGAACGGATCGTGTTCTCCGGCGTGGGCAAGACCCGCGAGGAGATCCGCACCGCACTTGAGGGCGGCATCCGCCAGTTCAACGTGGAAAGCGAGCCGGAGATGGCGGTGCTGGATGCCTGTGCGCGCGCCCTGGGGAAGGTCGCCCCGATCACCATCCGCGTGAACCCGGATGTGGATGCAAAGACCCATGCCAAGATTGCCACCGGCAAATCCGAGAACAAGTTCGGCATCCCGATCGCGCGCGCGCGGGAGGTCTACCGCATGGCTGCCGCCATGCCGGGGCTGGAGGTGGTGGGCATCGACGTGCACATCGGCTCGCAGCTGACCGATCTGGAACCCTATGCGCTGGCCTATCGCAAGGTGGCGGAGCTGACCGGGGTGCTGCGCGCCGACGGCCATGAGATCCGGCGGCTGGATCTGGGCGGCGGCCTTGGCATCCCCTACGAGCGCAGCAATGCCGATCCGCCGCTGCCTTCGGATTACGGTGCCATGGTCAAGCGGACGCTGGGGCATCTGGACTGCGAGATCGAGATCGAGCCGGGCCGGCTGATCGCGGGCAATGCGGGGCTGATGGTCAGCGAGGTGATCTATGTCAAATCCGGCGAGGGGCGCGATTTCCTGATCCTGGACGGGGCGATGAACGACCTGATCCGCCCGGCGATGTATGATGCCTGGCACGACATCATTCCGGTCGTCGAACCCGCTGTGGGCGTGGAACGTGCGCCCATCGACGTGGTGGGGCCGGTCTGCGAATCCGGCGATACCTTTGCAAGGCAGCGGATGATGCCGCCGCTGGCGGCGGGCGATCTTGTCGCCTTCCGTTCTGCGGGCGCATATGGCGCGGTCATGAGCAGCGAATACAACTCCCGGCCCCTGATTCCGGAAGTTCTGGTGCATGGGGATCAATTCGCGGTTATCCGCCGACGTCCGAGCTTTGACGAAATGATAAATCGCGATACCATCCCTGAATGGTTGTAAGGCATATTGCCTGCGGCCGCGCCGGAGGCAATTCCTGATGAACACATCCCCCAACACCGACCGCAAGGACGCCTTGTCCGCCCTGCGCTGGCCGCTGCGCCTGACATGGGCGGGGATGCTGGCCGAGGGGTTGGTGCAGGCGCTCTGGCCGCTGTTGAGCGTCACGCTTCTGGTGCTGGCGGCGCTGATGATGGGCCTGCAGGACATGGTCAGCCTCGAAGTGGTCTGGGGCGCTGCGGTTGTGGCGGGCCTGGGCTGGCTGGCGGCGCTGGTCCATGCGCTGCGCCGGTTCCGCCTGCCCACGCAGGGCGCGGCCATGGCGCGGCTGGACCGCAGCCTGCCGGGGCGTCCGATTCAGGCGCTGCTGGACGATCCGGCCATCGGCAAGGGCGACCCGGCGGCGATGGCGGTCTGGCGCGCGCATAAGGCGCGGATGGCGGCGCGCGCGGCCACGGCCCGGGCGGTGCCTGCCGATCTGCGGGTGTCGCGGCGCGACCCCTATGCGCTGCGCTATGTGGCGGTGCTGGCCTTTGGCATGGCGCTGCTCTTCGGTTCGGTGCTGCGGGTGGCCTCGGTGGCGGATATGGCACCGGGCCGGGGCGGGCTGGCGCAGGGTCCGGTCTGGGAGGGCTGGGCGGAGCCGCCGCGTTATACCGGCAGGCCGACGCTGTATCTGAACGATCTGGACGCCGGGCCGCTGACCCTGCCTGCGGGCACGCTGATCACCCTGCGGTTCTATGGCGATGTGGGCGCGCTGACGCTGGCGGAAACCGTGTCGGGGCGCACCACGGATGTGCCTCCGGCCTCTGACCCGGCGCAGGATTTTGCCGTGGTGCAGGATGGCAGCATCGCGATTGACGGGCCCGGCGGGCGGCGCTGGGATGTGACCATGCTGGCCGATACCGCCCCCGAGGTGGAACAGCTGGGCCCGCCCGAGGTCTCGGCGCTGGGCGAGATGCGCCTGCCCTTTGCCGCGCGGGACGATTATGGCGTGGAGGCGGGCGAGGCGCGGATCACGCTGGATCTTGCCTCGGTCAGCCGGCGCTACGGGCTGGTGGTGGATCCGGACCCGCGCCCGGAGGTGATTGTGCCGCTGCCGACACCGATCGCGGGGAACCGCGCGGATTTCGAGGAAAACCTGATCGAGGATTTCTCCAAACACCCCTGGGCGAACCTGCCCGTCCGGATCAGCATGAGCGTGCTGGATTCCGCCGAGCAGATCGGCCAGACGGCACCGCGCCAGATGATCCTGCCGGGGCGGCGCTTTTTCGATCCGGCGGCGGCGGCGGTGATCGAGATGCGGCGCGACCTGCTGTGGTCCAAGTCGAACACGACGCGGATGGCGCAGGTGTTGCGCGCGGTGGCCTACCGGCCCGGGGATCTGTTCCGCTCGGAGGTGACGGCGCTGCGGCTGCGCGATGTGATCAACCGGCTTGAGCTTCATGCCCGCTATGGTCTGAGCGACGAGATTCAGGACGCGCTGGCAGAGGACCTCTGGGGGCTGGCCATCGAGCTGGAAGAAGGCGTGCTGGCCGATGCGCTGGAGCGGATGCGCCGGGCGCAGGACCGGCTGAACGAGGCGATCAAGAACGGCGCCTCCAAGGAGGAAATCGCCGAGCTGATGGATGAGCTGCGCCGTGCGACAGAGGAATATCTGCAGCAGTTGCAGCGCCAGCAGGCGCAGGAGAACGAACAGAACGGCGACCCGCAGCAGCAGGGCGAACAGGGCGAGACCATGCAGATGACGCAGGATGACCTGCAGCGCATGATGGACCGCATTCAGGAGCTGATGGAACAGGGCCGCATGGCCGAGGCCGAAGAGGCGCTGCGCGAGTTGCAGGAGCTGATGGAGAACATGCGCGTGACCGAGGGGCAGCCCGGCCAGAACGGGCAGTCTCCGGGGCAGCAGGCGATGGAGGGGCTGTCGGAGACCCTGCGCGAGCAGCAGGGGCTGAGCGACCAGGCATTCCGGGATCTGCAGGAACAGTTCAACCCCGGCGCCCAGGCCGGCGAAAGCGAGGGCAACGAGGGGCGCAACGGCGGCCAGGGCCGGGGCGAAAGCCACGAGGGCCAGAACGGGCAGGGTCAGGGCCAGGATCAGCAGCAGGGCGAGAACGGCCAGCGCGGCGAACAGGCCGGACCGGGACAGGGCCAGGAGGGGCTGGCGGAACGTCAGCAGGCGCTGCGCGAGGAATTGCGCCGCCAGCAGCAGAACCTGCCGGGTCAGGGCACGCCCGAGGGCCGCGCGGCGCGGGATGCGCTGGACCGGGCGGGCCGGGCCATGGACGGTGCCGAAGAGGCGCTGCGCAACAATGATCTGGCCGAGGCGATCGACAACCAGTCGCAGGCCATGGAAGCGCTGCGCGAGGGCATGCGCGCGCTGGGCGAGGCGATGGCCGAGCAGGAACGTCAGCAGCAGCCCGGTCAGGGCGACACCGAACAGGGCGGCCGCGCCAACCGTGACCCGCTGGGCCGCGAGGGCGAAAGCGCCGAGGGCGGATTGTCGGACGGTGGCCGCATCGGCGAGGGGCCGGATGCCAGTGACCGCGCCCGCCGCCTGCTGGACGAAATCCGCCGCCGCTCGGGCCAGACCGAGCGTCCGGAACTGGAACGCGATTATCTGAACCGGCTGCTTGACCGGTTCTGACGCGGGTTCGGAGGGGGCCTGAACTACAGCGTTTCGGGATAGGCTTGAAACATCCCGCGTCACTTTTCGCGTAGGGCCGAAGGGAGAGGCAGCGAACAAGTGATTCAGGTATATCCCGAAACGCTTTAGGTCAGCACGTAGTTGCTGGCCTTGAGCGGTTCGGGCGCCGGTTGTTCGAGGGCTTCGGCCACCGAAATCTCGATGGTGCGGCACATGGCATCCAGCGGCAGCCCGTTGTGGACGTTCTGGAACGGCAGCTCCAGTTCATTGGTCACCATCTGCAGGCCGAAAAAGACGTAGGCGACGACGGCGGCAAAGATTGGTGCGAACCAGCCGGTGGCTTCGATCAGGGCAAAGGGCAGCAGCCAGCAGTAGAGATAGGTCGTCCGGCGGATGAGCAGCGAATAGACGAAGGGCAGCGGTGTTGTCAGGATGCGTTCGCAGCCCGCCTGTGCAAGGGCCAGGGAAGAGAGGGTTTGTGAAATGGTCATCTGGCCAAAGCCGCTGATCGCCTCCTTTCCCGTCAGATTGCCGATCTGGTCCGCCATCGAACGCAGGGCGGCATCTGCGGGGTTCTGATGGGCGAGCATGGCATCGGCTTTCTTGGGGCCGACCCAACCGACGATATCGCCGCGCGTATCCACCTGCCGCAGGTAGCCGCGATGCAGATGTGCAAATGCCACGGCACAGGACAGGATCCGCGCGCGGTCCGTGCCGTTGCCGACAAAGATGCACATGTGCCGGCCCAGGTTGCGCACATCCGCGATCATCGACCCCCAGAGCCTGCGCGCCTCCCACCACCGGTCATAGGCGGCGTTGTTGCGAAACCCCAGAAACAGGGAAAGCGCCACGCCGAAGATGCCCATGGCCGAGATCGAGATATGGGGCAGGCCGACATGGTATCGGTCAAGGTAGAGCACCAGGCCGGTCAGCACCGCGATGCCCAGGATCTTGCCCATGATCTTTGGCACGATCGAGCCTTGCATGACGATAAACAGCTGCAGTGTTGAGGGGTGGTCCCGGACAATCATTCTGATCTGGTCTCCTGGCGGGTTACCTGTGGGAAATGCGGAAACGCGGGGTCTGGAAGGGGGTGCCCCGTGAGGTTTTCTTAACGGCTGGGGCGGGGATTTGAGGGTCACGTTGCGCCGTTGCAGCGTGCAAAAGCGCCTTGTCCCGGAGAAGGGCCGGTTTGCAATTGGTCAGGGGGGCGAGGTGGTTGGCGCAGGAAAGCCCGAGGCGGCAATCCACCGGGCGCTGCCCGCCCCGGGCGAGACGCAACCTGATCTCCTCGCGCCTGAGGTGACAGAGAGTGGGGGGGGGGGGGGATGGGGAGTTTTTATTGTTGAAACACCAGCACGACAAGGGAGGCCGGAAGGTGGCGGGGGGGGGGGGGGGCGGAAGACGCCGCGGGG